>NZ_JCAFUS010000013.1:0-145734 GCF_059371555.1 Stenotrophomonas sp. YJH_SMC_10
AGGATCAAACTCTTCACTTAAAACTACATGATCCGAAGATCAAAATTTAAAGCTGCAGATGATTGATTCTGGCAACGTATCGCTTGCTTTAAAACAATTAATAGTTGCTTGATCAAACGTCTGCAAGATGGACAATCATCCCTCCTGCAGGCGCCTTCACAAGATACCTGCGCATACTTTCAAAGATCCGGGGAAGTGGCCTCAGCGCCGTTCCCGTGTGCTGCGAAGTTTCCTTCGTAGCGAGCCGCCCATTATAGCCGGCTTTTCCGCTTCGTCAACACCTTTTTTCAAGGCCGTCTCACCGGGGTGGACGTTGTTGCCGATGCTGCTTCGTCGTTGGGCCCGAAGGCCTTTCGTCGTAGCGAGCCGCCTATTATGCCGGACTTTTCGAGTCCGTCAACACCTTCGTTCGATCAACTCGTCCGTCGGCGATGGCGTTGCTGAGCGCGTGTCGTTTCCGGGGAAGCGATGCGTTGCAGCAAGGGAGCGAATTCTAGAGATCCTGCGGATTTCGTCAAGGCTTTTCTTGCAGGGTGATGACGGAATCACCATCCCACCACCCATGACGTACGCTCGAAGATCACTGCGGCGTTGCCCGCGCGTTGCGCGGGCAACGCCGCAACCGCTATCAATGCAGGGATGCGAAGTGGAGAGAGCAATGAGCATGCAGTTGCAGCGCGCGTGGTGGCGCGATCTTTCGATGCCGGCAATCGTTGCTGGCTTCATCACGGTGCTGGTCGGCTTTGCCAGCTCGGCCGTGATCGTGTTCCAGGCGGCACAGGCCGTCGGCGCCGACCAGGCACAGATCGCCTCCTGGATGTGGGCGCTGGGGCTGGGCATGGGCGTGACCTGCATCGGCCTGTCGTTGCGCTATCGCGTGCCAGTGGTGACCGCGTGGTCGACCCCGGGCGCCGCCATGCTGGTGGTGGGTGCAGGCGGTGCCTCGCTGTCTGAGGCGACCGGCGCGTTCCTGCTCGCTGCCTTGCTGGGCACGCTGGCGGGCTTCTCCGGCATCTTCGCCCGATTGATGCAGCGGGTACCGATGGCGCTGGCCGCAGGCATGCTGGCCGGTGTGCTGCTGCGCTTCGGCCTGGACGTATTCGTGGCCATGAACACGCAATGGATCCTGGCACTGGCCATGTTCGCCACGTGGCTGGCCGGACGCCGGCTGTTTCCGCGCTATGCGGTGATCGCCACGCTGCTGGTCGGCATTGCGGTCGCCGCCAGCCGCAGCCTGCTGCATGCCCAGCAGGTACACCTGCAACTGGCAGTGCCACAGTGGGTGACGCCTTCACTGTCGTGGACGGCCGTGGCCGGCATTGCCCTGCCCCTGTTCGTGGTCACCATGGCCTCGCAGAACATTCCCGGCGTGGCGGTGATGCGCGCGTCCGGCTACGACGCCCCGGTGTCGCCGTTGATCGGCTGGATCGGCGTGGTCAATACGCTGCTGGCGCCGTTCGGTGCGTATGCACTGAACCTGGCGGCGATCACCGCCGCCATCTGCATGGGCCGCGATGCGCACGAGGATCCGGCACGCCGCTATACAGCGGCGATGGCGGCCGGTGCCTTTTACATTGTCGTCGGGCTGTTCGGCGCCACGGTGGCGGCGCTGTTTGCGGCCTTCCCCAAGGAGCTGGTGGCGTGCGTGGCCGGCATCGCGCTGTTCGGCACCATCGGCAACAGCCTGGCCAGCGCCCTGGCGGTGGAGCGCGATCGCGAGGCGGCACTGGTCACCTTCCTGACCACCGCCTCGGGCGTCTCGCTGGCGGGCATCGGCTCGGCGTTCTGGGGCCTGGTGGCCGGTGCGCTGTGCCTGCTGGTGCTGCGCGCGCGGACACCGGCCTGATCCACCCGATCAGGCCGCCAGGCGGGCGACGCTGTTGATCACCGCGACGAACGCCATGCCGATCACTACCGCCCACACACTGGTGCCACCGCGCCGCTGCAGCTCAGTGCGGATGCGGTTGTGCTGCCCGGCATGGGCAGCCTTCACTTTGCCCAGCAGCCGCGTGCAATAGCGCAGGTACAGCGCATTGGCGGTCACCGCGATGGCAAAGCGGGGCACCGCCAGCAACACCACCGTGAGCAGCGGGCTGGCGCGGGCCGCCAGCAACGCGATGCCGAACATGGCCAGCTCGAAGAGGATGGCCGCCAGGTACATCTTCCGGTGCAGCAGCCAGTACGTCGGCACCAGGAACGCGGGCCAGTGCCACGGCCGCGGCGGCTTTGGCACCGGGCTGTCCAGGTGCCAGCGCTGCCGGTAGAGCGCCGCGTTGGGCCCCACCAGGAGGTTCAGATGGTCCGCATCGGACGGAGCCGTCGTGCCGTCCACCTCTGCCGCAGGCGCCAGATAGGGATTGTCATCGGCCGGGGTAACCGGCGGGGTATCCAGATGCATCATGTCGGCGATTCCTTGCCCGGGACGAACCTGCGGTAGCGGCAGGTGCGGGCAGTTCTGAAGCCGCGCAGGCGTCAGCCCGCCATCGCCTGGCCCACCAGCATCATCGCAACGACCACGATGGCGACCATGGCCGCCCCTGGTGCGTTGGTATCACCCCGCGCGGCCAGCTCGCTGCGCAGGCGCGCCTGGTCGTTTCCCGCCAGCGCGCGCGCACGGGCGATCTCACGCTGGCAATGCGCCAGGTACCACCGGTTGGCATACACCGCAGCGAGGGTGTTGATCACGAGGGTGATGACCATCGAGACGCCTTCCGGTACGCCGAGCAGCGCCTCGGCGATGCTGAAGAACACCAGCATGCCGGCCCAGATCGCCGCCAGCGTGTACATCCGCCGGTACACCATCCAGATGACGCCGATCAGGAAGGCCGGCCAGTGCCAGGTGCCACTGCCTCCGGCAACGCCCTGGTCCAGCCGCCAGCGCTGGCGATAGATCGGAAAGTTGCCGCCGACCACGGCGGCGTACAGGGCGATGTCACCTTCCAGCGCTGGCGCTGCCGCAGGTGCCGCCACAATTGCCGGCGCAGCAGCGGGCGCACGGTAGGGGTCGGACGGATCGATGACCGCAGCGCCGCTGCCGGCATCGGCGTGCACCGGTTCAACCGGCGGCGGGGACGGGCGATCCGGCGCCAACGACGGATCCAGTTCGGCCAGCGGCCGCCACGATGCCATCCCCTCGCGCCACAGCAGTGTGCGGGCGTTTACGGTCCCGTCCTGCTGCAGGCGGCGCAGCCCGGCCAGATCCACCGGTCCCTCGCTCTGCCTGCTGTTGGCGTACCACCACTGCGCGTCCTGCATGAAAACGTCCCTGTCGCGTTGATCCGTTATTTGTTGACTGGCGTCCAGGGCGCTGCGGACAGCGTCTGCGACAGCACGTGCCTGCCGCCGGGCGGCAGCGTCACCACGTCGGGCCCCGCGTTGGCCGCTTCCAGGCACACATAGTCGCGCCAGCCTGCACCGACGTCCGCCATCTTCGCTGCGGCCTCGGCCCCCGGGTTCCACGCAACCAGCGAGCGGCTTCCCTCGGTACGGATGTCGATGCGGCGCTTCAGCACCGGATCGCGCAGGACATAGTGGCCGTTGGCCTGCGTGTAGATGCGGTCGCTGCGGCCGGGGTCGCGCGGGTCGCGCAACGACCAGGGCCCCTGCTGCCGGCGCGGCTGCGCATAGTTCTCGAACTTGTCCAGATATTCCAGCCCGTCCACGCCATCCACGTCCACCGCGCTGGCGTCACCCACGCGGAAATAGTTGTGCAGCGCCTGGGTGATGCTGACAGGGGTACTGCCGGTGTTCTCGGTGATCAGCTGCTGGGTGAGCTGGCGACCCACGCGGACGATCATGCGCAGGCGCAGGTCCAGGCGCTGCAGGACCGGTGGCGCCAGGGTCAGCTCGATGCTTCCGTCGTCCAGGCGACGGGCCTGCTGCAGCTCCCAGGGCAAGGTGCGCACGAACCCATGCGCGGGCACGTCGTTGCCCTGGCCCTGACGGCCGAAGTACGGCCAGCAGACCGGGCTGCCTCCGCGGATCGGCGTGGGCAGTTCGGCGCGCCGGGGAGACAGCCACATCAGGTCCGGCTGGCCCTTGGGCACGAAGGAAAGCAGTTGGCCTCCAAAGACGCTGATGGCCGCGCTGGCGTCGGCGGTGTCCACCAGCCAGGCATCGAGCCCCTGGTACTGCCCGCTGCGCAGGCCCTGGATCTGCTGCACGTTGGATCGACTCCTGATGGCCGGCGACTGCGCGGCGCTGTAGTTGCTGGGAAGCGTGAAACGGGTAGGCACCGGCGCGGTAGCCGGCGCGTCCTGCAGTGCACGCAGGATACGCTGTCCGGCCCGCCCATCGGTATTGGCCCAGCCCAGGCGCTGCTGCTCGGCCTGGATCGCGCGTCGCGTGGCGTTACCGATCATGCCGTCGGCGGCACCGATGTCGTGGCCACGGGCCAGCAGCAGCGTCTGCAGCTGACGGCGCTCGTCGCGGCCGATGCCGGGATCATCGGTCGGCCAGGCCGTGGCCAGCCCGGCGCCACCGCGCAGCTGGTCGGCCAGCGTGGCGATCGCCAGCGCATAGCTTTCGGCGGCGTTGTAGCTGTAGATCGCATCGTAGTTGCGGAACACCAGCAACGCCGGCCCCTTGTTGCCAGCGGGCAGCAACAGGGCGGCACGTGCATCGGCGGGCAGGTTGGCCGGGGCCAGGGCACTGCCGTCCAGCGCGGTCACCCCCTGCGCGCGCCAGTCGGCCAGCGCACGGCGCTGGGTGCGGCCCGCCTGGCGGGCATTGAACCCGGCCGGAACGCGAACTTCCATGCCCCACGGCTCGCCACTGCGCCACCCCGCACGCTTGAGGTAGTTGGCGGTGGAGGCCAGGGCGTCGGGAATGCTGCCGACCAGGTCGCGGCGTCCATCGCCATCACCGTCCACGGCGATGCGTGCATAGGTGCTGGGCATGAACTGCGTATGCCCGAAGGCGCCGGCCCACGATCCGGTGAGCCCTTGCGCCTGCAGGTCGCCACGGTCGATCAGGGTAAGCAGCGCCAGCAGCTCGCCGCGGAAAAAGGCCTGGCGGCGGCCGGCACAGGACAGCGTGGCCAGCGACTGCAGCAACGGGCGCTTGCCGAACACGCGGCCATAGTCGCTCTCTACGCCCCAGACGGCGACGATGGTGGCGGGATCGACACCGTACTGCGCCGATACCCGATCGAGCAGATCGCGGTGCTGCCGCAGCTGGAGGCGTCCATCCTCGACGCGCTGGCGATCGACCAGCGCGGCCAGGTAGTCCCAGATCGGTGTGGTGAATTCCGGCTGCGCATCGAGCAGGCCGAGCACGCTGGGGTCCGGGGTGAGGCCGGCGGTAATTCCGTTGAATCGGTCGACGCTGATGCCCTGGGCTGCGGCGCTGGCCTGGATACCCGCCAGGCAGCGACTGAAAGCGGGATCACCATCGGCAGCAGGTGCCGCAGGCGGCGTCGGTGCCGAGGCGAGCGCGGCCACCAGGCCGAGCGTGGTCAGGATGGGCATGGCGTCCTCCGTGTTGCCGTTGCACGGCCATCTTAGAGGCAGTGCCGCCGGAGAACCTGAAGCGGGCGCGGCCGCTCCGCCCTAGCGCGCGCGCAGCAGGCGCAGGCCGTAGGCGGGGCTTTCGGCGTCCCAGCGCTGCGAGACCTGCAGGCCGGCCTGCAGCAGCAGCGCCTCGAAGCTGTCGTCGGTGTACTTGTGGCTGTACTCCACGCGGATCGGCTCATCGGCAGCGAAGTGGAACGTGTGGCCATCCAGATGGACGTCCTGTGGCCAGCGGCTGACCAGATCGGTTTCGATGCGCAGCCGCGCGGTGCTGTAGCGGGCGCGGTGGCGGAAGCCGTCGAGATCGAAGTCGCTGCCGATCTCGCGGTTGAGCCGGTCCAGCAGGTTGAGGGTGAAGGCCGGAGTGACACCCTGCGCATCGTTGTAGGCCGCTTCGATCACTGCCGGGTCCTTGTGCAGGTCGATACCCACCAGGGCGAGGCCGTCAGCCCCCATGGTCTGGCGCATCGCGCGCAGCAGCGCGATCGCCTCTTCTTCGACGAAGTTGCCCAGCGTGGAGCCGGGAAAGAACAACAGACGGCGCGCCGGCGCACGTTCCGGTGCGGGAACGGCGACAGGGCGGGTGAAGTCGGCACAGACCGGCAGCATCTCGACCTCAGGCAGCGCCGGCGCCAGGTGGTCGATGCTGGACAGCAGCGCGGCACGCGAGATCTCGATCGGGGTGTACGCCACCGGGTCCTGCAGTGCGGCCAGCAGCAGAGCGGTCTTGCGGCCACTGCCGCTGCCCAGTTCCACCACGTGCAGGCGCGGGCCGACCACGCGCGCGACGTCCGGCAACACCCGATCCAGCAGCGCCAGCTCGGTGCGCGTGGGGTAGTACTCGCGGGTCTGGGTGATCTGCTCGAACAGGCGCGAGCCGCGCGCATCATAGAAGTACTTGGAGGGCAGCTGCCGCGACGGGCCTGACAGGCCGGCGAGCACATCGGCCAGGATCTGCTGCCGGCTGGGCGTGAGGTCGGTCAGCGCCTGCAGCGCGTCCTGCACCGTGCTCATGCCAGGTCCCTGGCCAGGCGCAGGCCCGAGAACTGCCAGCGCGCCGGCGGCATGAAGAAGTTGCGGTAACTGGCGCGCACGTGGTCGCGGGGCGTGGCGCAACTGCCGCCGCGCAGTACCCACTGGCCACACATGAACTTGCCGTTGTACTCGCCGAGGTTGCCGGCGAAGGGGCGGAACCGCGGGTAGGCGCCATACGCGCTGGCGGTCCACTCCCAGACATCGCCAAACAGCTGCCGCAGCCCACTGCCCTGCCCCGCCCGCGGGTGCAGGTGGTCGTCATCGGCGAAATGGCCATGCAGCGGCTGCGACGCGGCGGCGGCTTCCCACTCGAACTCGCTGGGCAGGCGCGCACCGGCCCAGCGGGCGCAGGCGTCGGCCTCGTAGTAACTGAGATGGCAGACCGGCGCATGTGGATCCAGCTCGCGCCAACCGCCAAGGGTGTACTCACGCTGCAGGGTCGCGTCCCAGTACAGGGGGTGCTGCCAGTCTTCTGCCTCGCGCAGCGCCCAGCCTTCGCTGAGCCACCAGCGCGGTTCGCGGTAGCCGCCAGCCTCGATGAACGCGCGGTACTCGGCATTGCTGACCGGGCGCTCGGCCAGTGCATGCGCCGGCAGCAGCACGCGGTGAGGGGGCGATTCGTTGTCGTAGGCGAAGTCGGCGTGCTGCGGCCATGCCGGGGCGCCGACGGTGACGATGCGTTCGGGCGATTCGACCCAGCCCTGCGCCGTCGCGACGCTGGCGACGGGACGCAGGTCATCGCGGTAGGCCGGCTGCAGCGGATTGCACCAGAATGCGTGCTTGATGTCGGTCAGCAACAACTCCTGGTGCTGCTGCTCGTGCTGCAGGCCCAGCTGAAGGTGCTGCAGCGCCTGCTCATCCAGGTCACCGGCGGCCAACCGCGCCTGCACCTGGGCGTCGACCTGATGCCGGTAATCCTGCACCTGCTGCAGCGAGGGCCGCGACAGCAACCCGCGCTGTGGCCTGGCATGCGCCGGGCCGAGGCTCTTGTAGTAACTGTTGAACAGGTAATCCCAGGCCGGATCATGCGCCGCCGCAGTGGCGAAACCGGCCAGCACGAAGCGTTCGAAGAACCAGGTGGTGTGGGCCAGATGCCATTTGCTGGGGCTGGCGTCGGGCATGCTCTGCAGCATGGCGTCCTCGGCGCTGAGCGGGGCGGCCAGTTGCAGGCTGCGCGCCCGCACCCGGGCAAAGTGGCGGGCGAGATCACGCTGCGGGGCAGCGACGGCGACGGGTACGCTGTCCATGCATACAGCATCGGCGCAGTGCGGTGAGTGCGACGTCATGGCCGCGCACCGCACCGTTCACACGGTGACGTATTCAAGAAGCACGCACGGACGCCGCTAACGGCAATGTTGCGGCCGCATCGTCACCGCACTGGACTTCCCGCGTGCCCCTGCATCCGCTCCGCCAGCCTGCGCATTACCTGTTCGTGCTGCCCGCCGTGCTGGTCGTCCTGGTGCTGTGGATGGCACTGGGCACCGAGGATGTGGCCAGCCCGGCGCAGCGCATCCTGCCCTGGCTGCTGGCCTGCCTCGGCGCGGGCCTGGCCCTGCTCTACCACCAGATGCGCACGCTGTGCCTGCTGCTGGTGGCGGCGGTGGCGTTCGCCCTGCTCCACCGCGACGTTGCGCGTTACCTGCACAGTGGCCATGTGGACGCCCTGACCCCGCTGCGCTTCCACGCGATCTCGGCGTGGCTGCCGCTGCTGTTCGCCGGGCTGGCGCTGTGGCCGGAACGTGGACGCCGCCGCCAGGACCTGCTGCTGCGCAGCGTGGTGTGGGGCGCGGCGCTGCTGGTCTTCCTGCTGCTGGCGGCACAGCAGCCGCAGGGCATGCACGATCTGTTGTCGAACCGTCACTGGCGCTGGATTCCCGCCGACTGGAACGCGCTGGCACAGCTGCCGGCACTGTTGTTCCTGCTGGCGACCGCAGCGCTGGGCTGGCAGGCCTGGCGGCATCCACGGCCGCTGCACACGGCCATGCTGCTGGCCCTGCTGTGCCTGTGGTGGATGCTGCCGCGGGTCTTCCTGCAGCCGGTGCTGCTGCCTGCACTGAGCAGCGCCGCGTTGCTGCTGATGCTCGGCGCGATGCTGCAGGAATCCTTCCACATGGCCTTCCGCGATGAGTTGACCGGCCTGCCGGGGCGACGGGCGTTCAACGAGACCCTGCAGCGGGCGCGCGGCACCTACAGCATCGCGATGGTGGACGTGGACCACTTCAAGTCGTTCAACGACACTCACGGCCACGATACCGGTGACGATGTACTGCGGCTGGTCGCATCGCGGCTGGCCCGGGTCGGTGACGGAGGCCGTGCGTTCCGCTACGGCGGCGAGGAGTTCGCCGTCGTGTTCCTGGACCGCCCGGCGGAGGCCTGTGTCGATGCCGTGGAAGCGCTGCGGCAGCGCATCGAAGACACCCGCATGCAGCTGCGCGACCGCAGCACCCGCAGCCGTGACGACGAAACCGGCCGGCAGCAGCGCGGACGCGGCGGCAACGGCCAGGTGGTGCAGGTGACGGTGAGCATCGGGCTGGCCGACAGTGACGTGGACCGCCGGCCGATGGCGGTGGTCAAGGCGGCCGACCAGGCCCTGTATGTGGCCAAGGACGGGGGCCGCAACCAGGTGCGGACACACCGCGGACAGCGCGGCCTGGCCGTGCGTGGCGGGTAGGATTCAGACCGCGTCGAGGTAGTACCAGCGGCCGTCGATGCGTTGGAAGCGGCTGTGCTCGGTCATTTTCACTGCGCTGCCGCCGCCCACCCGGTAGCGCGCGGTGAAGCGGACCTCGGCACGGTCGGCGCCGGTGACCGTGTGCTCGTGCACGGTCAGGCCCAGCCAATGCGTGCGCTGCCCTGGCGCATCGTCCAGCGTCAGCTCGGCCGGACGCGTGTCCGGGTGCCAGGTCTGGCGCAGGTAGCCGGCCAGGCCCCGCACATAGGCGCTGTAGCGCGAACGCATCAGGTGCTCGGCATCGGGCGCGACGTCACCGGCATGGAAACGGCCGCAGCAGGCAGCGTAGTCGGCGGGCAGGCCGCAGGGGCAGGGATCGGCGGATTTTCGGCTCATGGCGGCATTGTCGCCGGGTTGCAGGCATTGATCCACGCGCGCGGCGGGCGCCGCCTGGAGCGGGACAGGCGTATGCTGTCGCGCCCCCCACCTGATGGATCGCCGTGCTGGACCTGGTTCCCCCCGAATTGTGGTGGCTGGTGGTGATCGCCTTCATCGCCGGTCTTGTGGATGCCGCCGTCGGTGGCGGTGGCCTGGTGCAGCTGCCGGGCCTGTTCACGGTGCTGCCGCAGCAGACGCCGGCGATGCTGTTCGGTACCAACAAATTCAGTTCGATGTTCGGCACGGGTGCGGCCGCCTGGCGTTATGCGCGCAACGTGCGCTTCCCGTGGAAGCCGGTGCTGTTCGCAGCCGGCACGGCCTTCGTCTTCTCCTTTGCCGGTGCCACCGCGGTAAGCCTGCTGCCCAAGGACGCGGTGCGCCCGCTGGTGCTGGTGCTGCTGGTCGCGATGCTGGCCTATACGCTGTGGAAGAAGGACTTCGGTGCGCTGCACCGGCCACAGGAGATCGGCCGCCGCGAACTGGTGATCGCGCTGGCGATCGGTGCGGCGATCGGCTTCTATGACGGCTTCTTCGGGCCGGGCACCGGCAGCTTCCTGATCTTCCTGTTCGTGCGCTTCTTCGGCCTGGATTTCCTGCGCGCCTCGGCGGCGTCGAAGGTGGTGAACCTGGCGACGAACGTGGCAGCGATCTCGTTCTTCGTGCCGACCGGCAACATCCTGTGGCTGTTCGCGCTGCCGATGGCCGCAGCCAACATCATCGGTTCGGTAGTGGGCACGCGTCTGGCGCTGAAGGGCGGTACGCCGTTCATCCGCAAGCTGTTCGTGGGGCTGGTGGTGGTGCTGATCGCGCGGATGGCGTGGGATACGTTCCGCGGTGCGTGAATGCGGTTGCCGGCCAGCGGCCGGCACTACCGGGTCATGAACACCGCCCATGGGTAGTGCCGGCCGCTGGCCGGCATTCCCATTCGATCGGGTCATGAACCCCGCCCATCGGTAGTGCCGGCCGCTGGCCGGCATTCCCCATTTGATCGGGTCATGAGCCCCGCCCATGGGTAGTGCCGGCCGCTGGCCGGCATTCCCATTCGATCAGGTCATGAGCCCCGCCCATGGGTGGTGCCGGCCGCTGGCCGGCATTCCCCTTCGATCGGCCGGGTCAGGCCTCGGCTTCTTCCGGTTCGTTGGCCTGCTGGCGGCTGCGCTCGGGCAGCTTCAGGCGCTTGCCTTCTTCGTCGTACTCGATCAACAGCACGCCGGAGTCGTGGCGGCCGCTGATCTCGACAAAGCAGGCGCCGCCGATGAACGGTTCCAGCGTCATCACCGACTTCAGCGGGGTCGCGACCACCATCTGGAAGCCGAAGTTGTCGAAGATGTTCATCGCCAGTGCGGTGAACTCGTTGTCGGCCTTGTCGAAGGCTTCGTCGAGCACCACGGCGGCGTAGCTGGGCAGCTGGCTGTCGGCACCGCCGAGCTGGTAGCGCAGCGCCGCGGCCAGGCAGGTGGTGGCCAGCTTCTGGCGCTGGCCACCGGACTTGCCCGCGCCGCTGCGGTAGATCTCGACCTGCTGGCGCGTTTCCGCATCCAGCTCGACGCCAATGAATTCCACGTGCATGCGCACGTCCAGCACCAGTTCGCGCCAGCGCTTGTCCTCGCCTTCCTGCGAGCCCAGGCGGTTGACCAGCTGGCGCAGCACGGTGAACTGCGATTCGGCCAGCTCGCGCTGCTCGGTCTGCTGCTGCGACAGCACCTCGCGCAGCTGCTGATGGAACTCGGCCACTTCCGGCAGGCGGCGGTCGCTCAGTTCGATGGTCAGCAGCGTGCCGCGGTTGAACGGTACCTGTTCCAGGCTGGCGTTCACTTCATCCAGGCGCTGGCCGATCGACTTGCGTGCCTCTGCGCTGTGGCGCTGCAGGGCCAGCAGGTTGTTCTTGCTCTGGTTCTGCAGCAGATCGAAGAAGCGCTCCTCGTGCTGCGGCAGGCCATCGCGCTCCAGCCGCTCGAGGCGGGCGAGGAAGTCCTCGGCCGAAGCCACCGATGCGGTGAAGTCGCCCGATTCCTCCGGCCACTGCTGAATGAAGCGGCGGAAGCAGCCGATCAGCTGGTTCTCGATGCGGTTGAGGTCCTGCTGCGAGGACGACAGCTGCTCGTTCAGCGCGTTGCTGACCTGGCGCATGTGCGCTTCGAGCGTTTCCAGGCTGAGCGGGCCCTGCTCCTGCAGGCGCTCGGCGAGGCCGGCCTCCTGCTCCTGGGCCAGGGTCGGCAGCACCAGCGCACGGCTCTGCTGGCGTGCGCGGTCGAGGCGATCGCGCTCCCTGACCAGCTGGCCACGCTCGACGCGGACGTCTTCGTACGTGCGGCGGGCCTGCTCGATGTCGGCGCGCACGGCGTCGATCTGCTTGGCCAGCCTGGCAAGATCGGCGTTGCCTTCGCGCAAATCGCGCAGGGTGGCCTCGATATCGGTCAGCCGCTGCTGCGGCGCGGCGACATCAATCTCGTTCCAGCTGATGCTGACCAGCTCGTGGCAGGCCAGGCGGCGTTCGTTGTCGCGGTCACGCTGGCCGCGCAGGCGCGCGATATCGGTCTCGCAGCTGGCGATACGCTTGGCCAGTTCCTGGGCTTCGCGCTCGAAGGCGCCGACCTTGTCGTGGTTGTTGAAGCCGAGGATCCAGCGTCGGCGGTCGCCCACCGCGCTACGGTCGTCCTTTTCGAAGCGGTCACCCGGATGCTTGACCTGGCCTTCGCGGGTAATGCCGCGGTCGACGTTGCGCAGCTGCTTGGCATCCACGCACTCGTAGTCAAACCGCTTGCCCAGCTCGCGGCGCAGCCAGCTTTCGAACACGTGCTCGCGCAGCTCCAGCTTGTGCAGCAGCGACTTCGCCGACGGCTCGCGCGCGAACGCTTCATCGTTGCGGCGGACACGGTAGTACGTGAAGCGCATGCCGAGGTGGGTCCGGTTCACCCACTCGGCAACCTCGTTGTAGTGCTTGTCATCGACCAGCAACGACAGCGCGAAGCCGCCCAGCACGCGCTCGATCGCACCCTGCCAGCCCTGCTCTTCCGAGCGGACCTGGATCAGCTCGCCGACGAACGGCAGCGCCGCTTCGGCGATGCCGGTTTCCTCGGCCAGGCGCGCGCGCAGCTTCTGCATCGGTGCCGGGATGTTGGAGGGCGTGCGCTGCATCGCTTCGAGTTCCGCACGGACTTCGCCGAAACGGCGCTCGTCATCGCGCTTGCCGCCGAGGCGCTCGCTGATCGCATCGTCCAGCGCCGAAGAGGCACGCTGGCGGTCCTGCAGTTCGTTCTGCGCACGCTCGACAAGCTCGGCAAATCCATGTGCGTCGTCCGGCAGTTCAGCCCCCAGCTGCTGCGCGGCCTGGCGGGCCTGTTCGCGCTTGGCCTGGCGGCGATCGCGCTCCGCTTCCGCACGGCCCTGCTCGCGTTCCAGTTCCTCGATGCGTTCGCCGCCCTGCTGGCGGCGCTGCAGTTCCAGTTCGGCCAGCCGTTCGGTGTGGTTGTCGAGCGCCGCGCGGCGCTGGGCTTCTTCGCCAAGCAGGCCGCGATCACGTACATCCATCTCGCGCAGGCGCGCTTCGATCAGCGCCTGGCGGCGGCTTTCGCGGAAGCTGTCGACACCCAGCTTCAGCGCTTCGTCGTCACCGCGACGGCGGTGCATTTCCTTCAGGTCGTTGTAGTAGGCACGCGCCGGCAGCAGGGTTTCCACCTGGCGGCGGGCGGTGACCACCGCCTGGTGCGCGCCATCGAGCTCGGCGAAGTCGCTGACCAGGCGCTCGGCGGCGTCGAAGGTCTTCGGCGTGTCGAGCATGAAGTCGCGCAGGAAGACGTTCAGGTCGCCCAGGTTCTTCGCCGACTGCGTCTTGTGCAGCAGGCGCAGCGCCATCTCGTTGTCGATGCCGAGCAGGTCGCGGAAGCGCTCGGCGTAACCGGAGAAGGTGTCGAAGTGGTGCAGGTCGGGCAGCTTCTGCTTGAGCTTGCGCAGGTCCAGGTCGAAGCCGCCGAGATCCTTGGCGATGTCGAACGGACGTTCGGCGATCATGTAGTGCTTGCGCACATCGCCGGCCGAGGTGCCGTTGCCGGAGATCCACAGCAGGCGCACCAGGCTGACCACGCGGCCATCGCCGGCGCGGTATTCCAGCACCAGTGCGGTCCAGGTGGCACCCTTGCGCAGGTACTGGGTGGCGATCTCGCCGGTGCCGCTGTCCTGCTGGTCGGCCCAGGCGCCACGCACGTAGGACACCAGGTTGCGGTCGCGGCCACTGCGCTCGGCTTCACGCGCAGCGGCGTTGAAGTCGACGATGGCCGGCGGCGTCAGCAGCGCGGACATGGCATCGAGCAGGGTCGACTTGCCCGAGCCGGAGCGGCCGACGAACAGGAAGCCGCGTTCGGCGATCGGCACTTCGGTCAGGCCGTTGAAGGTGCCCCAGTTGTGCACCTGCAGGCGGCGCATGCGGAACTGCTGCAGGCGCGGGTCCGGCAGGCCTTCGTTGAACAGGGCGGGAGTGTGCTTGGAGATAGCCATGCGATGGTCGGGTCTCTCAGGCCTCGGCGGCCGGGGTTTCGCGCAGCTGGCGGTAGACCGCCGAAAGCTGGGACACGTCTTCGGCGGAGAACAGCAGCTTCAGCGCCGGCGAGACTTCGTGGCGGTCGTCCTGGCCGCTGAGGCGGGTCAGGATGTGGTTGTCCTTCATCTTCTGCACCGCCGATGCAACGCGGCGGTTGAAACCGGCGCGGTCGGTGGACAGGTTCTTTTCGTAGATGGCCAGCGCTTCGGCCATCTCGGCGTCGGCCACCACCGCGCGGTTGCCGCGCGCATCGGCCTCGGCCAGCTGCTGGCGCAGGTACAGCAGCAGCACCGAGTCGATGAAGGTCAGCGGCGAGGTGCGCAGCAGCACCGGCGCATCAACGTCTTCGGTATCGGCCTGGCGGGTGAACGCCACGCCGCTGTCGCGGTCGAGCACCAGTTCCAGGAACAGGTCCGCCAGCGATGAGCGGATGGCCGCCTCGCTGCGGATCAGCGCGGGCCACAGCTTGGCGTGGCGCAGCTGGTCGATGCTGGGGCCGATCAGCAACTGGCACAGCGCGCGCCGCGCATCCAGCGGCAGGCGCCCGGTGTCGCCCAGGTAGTACACGTCGTTGCCACGGCGGGGCTGCGCCACGGTCGCCACCGGTTCGGCGTCGTAGGCGTCTTCCGCCCCCTCGGCCTGCGGTGCTTCGATGGGATCTTCATGCCAGCTCATGGCGTCTCTCCTGGGTGAACCAAACCAGCGGGATGCGGGCGCGACGGATCTGGCCGTCGCCGCCTCGCCATTGCGCAAGCTCCTGCTCGCCGGCAACCACGTTGCCAAAACGCGTGCCCAGCGACAGGTAGCCGATGACGCTGCCGAGGCCCTGCGGCGCTTCGCGCTGCGACAGGGCCTGGGCGATGCTGAGCCGCGGCTGTGCGTCGAGCAGGTCGTGCAGGTCGCGGCGCAGGGTACGGAAGTCGATTTCGGACGAAGCGACCAGATCGCCGACGCTTTCCAGGCTGATCGCAGCGGCATCGTTGTACTCGACGTTGCCATCGACCTGGGCGCTGCGCGGATCGTGCAGCTTCCATTGCGACCACGAGCGCAGGCGGCTGGTGGTCAGCTGCAGGTCACGGCCGATGCCGCGTTGTGCGGGGAACTCGTCACGCAGTGCCAGCGCCTCGGACTGCGCCTGCTTCAGCAGCTGGTTGAGGCGGCGCTGTTCCAGATAGCCACGGCTCTGCACGAAACCGCGCAGGCTGCGCGCGAAGTTCTGCAGCACATCGTGTACCTGGCCGCCACGCTCGAGCATGGTGCTGGTGAAGCCGCGCAGGAAGTTGCGTTCGTTGCGGTCCAGGCGGCGGGCGAAGCCACGCGCCAGCACCGCTTCCAGAGCGGCATCGAGCTGGGCGCTCTGCTCGGCATCGTTGAGCAGGCGCCAGAAGGCCTGGAAACTGCGCCCGGCATCGCTTTCGCCGATCACATCCACGCCTTCGAACAGCTGCGACAGCACGTCGCCGCGCTCGCCTTCGTCGTCGATGATGCGTTCGCGGAACTCGCGGTTGAGCTGCTCGAAGTCGTCGCGCACGCGACGGAAATCCTCGGTCAGCTCGTCGGCCAGGCCGATGATCTGGCGCGCACGTTCCAGCGCGCGCTTGCCGTCCAGCGCGGTGACGCGGCCGGCGCCGACGCGGGCGATCTCGGCATCGATGCGGTCGCGCTCGTCGCGCAGCGCCGACAGGCGGGCGTCGGGGTCGGACTCGGTCTGCGCGGCCAGCTGCGAGAGCTGCTCGATGACCAGTGCCAGGCGGCTCTCGGTGGCGGCCACGCGGGCCTGCTCGAGGCCGTCGGCGAAGCGGATCGCCTGCAGCGCTGCGGTCGACAGCTCGTACTGTTCCTGGTCGGCGCCTTCGGGCAGGCGGCGCTCCAGCCAGCCCTGCGCCAGCCAGTGCGCGATGTAGGCCTGCGCGGTACGTGGCAGCTCGCGCGACAGTTCATCGCCATTGAGCTGGTCCAGCGCCCGTTGCAGGCGCTCGTTGAGCACCGAGGAGGGCAGCGTGCGCTCGCCATCCATCAACAGGCCCTGCAGCAGGCCGATGATTTCCGGAGCGTGGTCGGCGGCAAGCAGCTTCCACTGGGGCTGTTCGCGCAGATGGCGGTAACGGGAGATGCGTTCGCGATGCTTCATGCAGCGAAAAGAGTCATGAGGGCTGGCGGGGACGAACAGCCACCCGCGGCGGCCGCGCGGACAGCCGTGGGCATGCCGGCCGCACGGGGCCGGCGGGGTGCAGGCAAGCGGCTCAGCGCTTGCCGCCCACTTCGATGAAACGCAGGAACTCGGCGCGGGTACGCGCGTCGTCGCGGAAGCTGCCCAGCATCTTGGAGGTGACCATGCTGACGCCACGCTTGTGGATGCCGCGGGTGGTCATGCATTCGTGGGCGCCTTCGACGACCACGCCGACACCGATCGGCTGCAGCACATCCTGGATGCACTGGGCGATCTGCGCGGTCATCTTCTCCTGCACCTGGAAACGGCGGGCGTAGGCTTCGACGACGCGGGCCAGCTTGCTGATGCCCACCACCTTGCCGGCCGGCAGGTAACCAACGTGCACGCGGCCGATGATCGGCGCCATGTGGTGTTCGCAGTGGCTTTCGTACTCGATGTCGCGCAGGACGATCAGTTCGTCATAGCCAGCCACTTCCTCGAAGGTCCGCTCCATGTAGGCGCGCGGGTCATCGCGGTAACCGCTGAACCAGTCGCCATAGGCCTCGGCGACACGGCGGGGGGTATCCAGCAGGCCTTCGCGGGACGGGTCCTCACCGGCCCAGCGCAGCAGGGTGCGCACGGCATCCTCGGCCTGGTCCTGGGTCACGTCGCCCTGCGGGGCGGCCTTTTCGTTGTTCTTGCTCATTGCGTACAGCGTCCCGAACGGGGGGCGAGCATCGTACCCGACCGGGGGGTGGGTCGTCCTGTGGGGACGGTTCATCGGGGGGCGTTGTTGGCGCGTCGTTGCTATCGGTTTGGAGTGGGAGAGGGGGCTGCGCAGGACACGCCGTAAACCCGTCCATGGGGGCTCGATGGCGCCATCCATGGCGCCAACGGTCCTGCGCAGCCCCCTCTCCCACTCCCTGGCGGTGTCCCGCGGGCGCGGCCTGCCCCCCGAAAGCGGGGGCAAAAGCGGGGGTTCATGGCTTCGGAAGCGGCGCGCCGCTGCTTTGGCCACTCCCCTGGTGGGTGCGGACCGTTGGTCCGCACTGCTTCTGCTCTTGCTTCTAAGAGCCAACCCACCGCGCTCGCGGGGGGATGGGAAGGCAGCGGGGGCCGGGCGGGGCAGGACCGTCCGCGGCATGGATGCCGCGGCCGAGCCCCCAAGGGTGAGGGCGCTTTGCTTGCGAGGCATGCCTCGCAAGCGCCCGAACGCACAGCCGCCAGCGGCTGGGCCGGACCCCGGAGGGGGGTTTACGGCGTGTCCTGCACCGTCCGGCGCCCGCTGCCCCACCGACACCAGGCAGGCGCAACGCCTTCCTCACTACACCCCACCCATTCAGAAAAACCTATTGATAGGAATGAAATTAGTAGTATCCTATCTATCTCTTATGGACCGACCCCTCGACGAGCGCACCGTGCTGCAGATGCAGCTCAGCTCCGGCCTGCTTTATGCAGGGCGGCAGTGGCAGCGCCTGGCCGACAGCCGGCTCGGCAGCTACGGCATCTCCACCGCCTGCACCATGCCCCTGCTGATGATCGGCCGCTCCGGCGGTGGCATCCGCCAGGTGGCGCTGGCCCAGCAGCTGGGCATGGAAGGGCCTTCGCTGGTACGCCTGCTGGACAAGCTGTGCGCCAGCGGCCTGGTCCGTCGCGAGAGCGACGCCAGCGACCGCCGCGCGAACCTGTTGTGGCTGACCGACGAGGGCCATGCGCTGGTCAGCGAACTGGAAGACCAGTTGATCGGCCTTCGCCAGGACGTATTCGGCGAACTTTCCATGGATGAACTGCACGCCGTGCTGAAGGCATGGCGCCTGCTGGCCGAGGCCGCCGACCGCATCACGTAAGACCGCTGCTGCCGGACGCTGCCGCTGCCGTGCACACGCCAGCGGCGTTTGCCCGTTGTCGTTGTTCTGTTGTCCCTCCCCCTCCCTCCTCGCCCCCGCCCCTACCGATGCCCGGTGAATTCAGTCTCCACGGAGTGTTCGTCCCGACCCTGCTCGGGTTGATGCTGTTGGCCTATCTGGTCAACAGCGGCCTGCACGCGCTGCTGCAGCGTGCCGGCGCCTACCGCCATGTCTGGCACCCGGCGCTGTTCAACCTGGCGCTGTACGGGATCGTGCTTGGCCTGCTGTTCCACCTCCTGCGTTGGATGCAATCGTGAACAAGATCGTGAAGAAGACCCTGCCGGTGCTGCTCACCAGCGCAGCCGTGATCGTCGCCCTGCTGGTGCTGCGCCAGCTGTGGGTCTATTACATGGATGAGCCGTGGACCCGAGACGCCCATGTCGGCGCCGACGTGGTGCAGGTGGCGCCGGATGTCTCCGGGCTGGTTGAAACGGTGCAGGTGGCCGACAACCAGGCGGTGAGCAAGGGCGACCTGCTGTTCGTGGTCGACCGCGCGCGCTATCGCATCGCGCTGGAACAGGCCAAGGCCAGCCTGGCCGAGCGCCAGGCCTCGGTGGCCCAGCTGCGCCGCGAGATCGGCCGCGACCGCAGCCTGCAGGACCTGGTTGCCGCCGAGGACGCCGAAGTGCGCCGCGCCAAGCTGCAGGCCGCACAGGCCGCGCTGGCCACGGCACAGGCCGCCGTGGACCTGGCCGAGCTCAACCTGGGCCGCACCGAGGTGCGCGCGCCGGCCGACGGCCGGGTCAACGACCGCACGATGCGCGTGGGCGACTACGTGGTGGCCGGCAAGCCGGTGCTGGCGCTGCTGGACACCGGTTCGTTCCGCATCGATGGCTACTTCGAGGAAACCCGGCTGCGCGGCGTGGCGCCGGGGCAGCGCGTGGACATCCGCCTGATGGGCGAATCGACCCCGCTGCGTGGCCATGTGGAGAGCATCGCTGCCGGCATCGAGGATCGCTACCGCAGCAATGGCAGCTCCCTGCTGCCGAACGTGACCCCGGCCTTCGACTGGGTGCGCCTGGCCCAGCGCATTCCGGTGCGCATCGCCATCGACGAGGTGCCCAAGGGCGTGGAACTGATTGCCGGCCGCACCGCGACGGTGACCGTGGACACCGGCCGTCACCCGCACAACGACAAGGCCGGCACTGCGCCGACACAGGCGGGCCTGTGAACGCCGCCCTGCCCCGTCTCGGCCTGATCGTCGCGCTGGCCAGCCTGGCCGCGTGCAGGACCGTTGGCCCCGACTATGCACTGCCGGAAGGCTCGGCCTTCAAGCGCCCGGAGGCCAATGCGGCGTTCATCGATACGCAGAACCCGCAGATTGCCGCCAACCAGGCGCTGCCCGACCGCTGGTGGTCGCTGTACAACGACCCGGTGCTGGATGGCCTGATCACCCAGGCGCTGCGAGACAATGTCGAACTGAAGGCCGCCGATGCGCACCTGCGCCGTGCGGCGGCGGTATACGAACAGGCGCTGGACGCCGGTGGCTTCGAGTACGAAGCCGAGGCCGGGGTCAGCCGCGCGCAGCTGTCGGCCGAATCGTTCCTGCAGGAGCACGAACTGCCGGTGATCAACCTGGCCGATGGCAAGTTCGCGGTCAGCTACCAGTTCGACCTGTTCGGCAAGCTCAAGCGCGGCGCCGAGGCGGCGCATGCCGACGAGCAGTCCGTTGCTGCGGCGCGCGACCTGGCCCAGGTCAGCGTGGTCGCGCAGGTCGCCGACAGCTACCTGGAAATCTGCCACGCCAACCACGAACTGCACGTGGCCGAGCATTCGCTGCAGCTGCAGCAGCGCAGCCGCAGCGTCACCGAGCGCCTGATCGCGGCCGGCCGCGGCACGCCGCCAGAGCTGGCCCGCGCCAATGCGCAGGTGGCACTGCTGGAAGCCGCGCTGCCGCCGCTGCGCGCGCAGCGTTCGGCGGCCGCCTATTCGCTGGCCGCGCTGCTTGGGAAGACCCCGGGCCAGCTGCCAGCCGGCGTGATCGACTGTGCGCACGCACCCGGCCTGGCGCAGCCGCTGCCGGTCGGTGACGGCCGGGCACTGCTGCAACGCCGCCCGGACGTGCGCCAGGCCGAGCGCAAGCTGGCCTCGGCCACCGCGCGGATCGGCGTCGCCACCGCTGAGCTGTATCCGGACATCCGCCTGGGCGCCTCGCTCGGTGCCGCCGGCCTGCTGGAAGACTTCGGCACGCCGATGACCCAGCAGTGGTCGATCGGCCCACTGATCTCGTGGACGTTGCCGTCGTCCGGTACCCACGCGCGCATCCACGCCGCCGAAGCCGGTGCCGACGCAGCACTGGCCGAGTTCGACCACACCGTGCTGCAGGCGCTGCGCGAGACCCAGACCGCGCTGGACCGCTACGCCCAGGACCTGCGCCGGCTGCAGTCGCTGCGCACCGCGCAGGAACAGGCCGCCTTGGCCGCCGAGCAGAACCGCCGGCTGTACCAGGGTGGCCGCACGCCGTACCTGTCCAGCCTGGATGCCGACCGCAGCCTGGCCAGCAGCGATGCCACCCTGGCCGCTGCCGAAGCACAGGTCTCGCGCGACCAGATCCACCTGTTCCTGGTGCTGGGCGGTGGCTGGCAGGCCAGCGTCGCCGCGCCCGATGCCGCAACCGCAGCGAAGTAGGCCATGAACGCGCTGACCGACCGCCAGGCGTGGCTGTTCTCGATCAAGACCTACCTGGCCGCGGTGGCCGCGCTGTACATCGCCATGGCCGGCAACCTGTCGCGCCCGTACTGGGCGATGGGCACCGTGTACATCGTCAGCCAGCCGCTGCTGGGGCCGACCCGCGCCAAGGGCGTGTACCGCATCGTCGGCACGCTGGTGGCCGGCCTGGCCACCCTGCTGGTGCTGCCGGCGCTGGTGGAAACGCCGCTGGTACTGAGCGCGGCGATGTCGATCTGGCTGGCCGGGTGCCTGTTCATGGCCCTGCTCAACCGTGGCCCGCGCGGTTACGCGTTCCTGCTGGCCGGCTACACCACCGCCTTCATCGGCTTCCCGGCAGTGACCTCGCCGGAGACCATCTTCGACACCGTGGTGGCGCGCAGCGAGGAGATCATCCTCGGCACCGTGGTGGCGGTGCTGTTTGCTTCGCTGCTGTTCCCGGCCTCGGTACGCCCGATGCTGCGCGCCCGCATCGGCAACTGGATGGAGGACGCCGCGCAGTGGTGCCGGCAGATCCTCGAACGCGGCCGCGCGCACGCGCCGCGCAACCGGCTGGCCGCGGACCTGGTGCAGTTCGAGGCGCTGATCGAATTCCTGCGCCGCGATGATCCACGCCATGCCGGTTCGGCAGTGTCGATGGAGCGCCTGCGCGAGCGCATGCTGCTGCTGTTGCCGGTGCTGTCCTCGATTGCCGATCGCCTGAGCGCGCTGCGCAGCGATGGCCAGGCCCTGCCGGACGGGCTGCCGGCGCTGGTCGACGACATCCGCGATTGGCTGGATGGGCCGACCAACGCCAGTGAGTACGCGCGACTGCGCGCGCGCATCAGCGCGCTGAAGCCGCAGGTGGACCGCGACCTGCAGCACCTGCAGCTGGCCAGCCTGCTGCTGCGCCTGGAGGAGCTGGTGGACCTGTGGCAGGACTGCCGCACCCTGCAGCACGCGATCGACCAGGGCACGGCGCCGCTGGACCGCGCGCACTACCGCATCCGCACCGAACGGGTGGCCGCCGACAGGCACGTCGACTACGGCATGGCGCTGTTCTCCGCGCTCAGTGCCGGCGTGGCGCTGATGAGCTACTGCGTGCTGTGGATCGCGCTCGGTTGGGAGGGCGGTGGCAACGGCGCGATGATGGCGGCGGTGACCGCCGCATTCTTCGCCGCACAGGACGATCCGGCCCCCAGCATGGTGCAGTTCCTGGTGTGGGCGATGGTCGCCTCGGTGGTGGCCGGCGTGTACCTGTTCGGCGTGTTCCCGGCCGTGCACGATTTCGGCCTGCTGGCGCTGGTGCTGGCGGTGGCGTTCCTGCCGTTGGGGCTGCTGTTGCATCACCCCAAGAGCGCGCTGTTCGCGCTGCCGCTGACGGTCAACCTGGCCGCACTGCTGAGCCTGCAGAACACCTACAGCGCCAACATCCAGACCTTCCTCAATTCGTCGATCGCGATGTTCATCGGCATCGGCTTTGCGGTGGTGATGACCCGCCTGTTCCGCTCGGTGGGTGCCGAGTGGACCGCGCGCCGCCTGGTGCGGCAGGGCTGGACCACGTTGGCCGAGGCCGCCGAAGGACGTGGCCAGCAGGACCGGCAGCGCTTCGCCGCGCGCATGCTCGACCTGCTGGGCCTGCTCGCGCCGCGCCTGGCGGCGACGCCGGAGGGCAGCGACATCGCCTCGGTGGACATGCTCAACGAAGCACGCATCGGCCTGAACATCCTGCAGCTGCGCCGCGCCCGGCTGGAACTGCCCGAGCGCAGCCGTGAGGCGGTCGAGCACATTCTGGAAGAGGTGGCCGTGCACTACCGCCGGCAGATCGCCGCGCGCAAGCCGATGGTGGCAGCCGACGCATTGCGCGAGCGGTTGGATACCTCGCTGGCACGGGTCGGCAGCGTGGCCGCCTGCAAGGCGCGCGACGAGGCGCTGATGGGCCTGATCGGCCTGCGCTTCGCGCTGTTCCCGGAGGCGAAGGCGTTGGCGCCGGGCTTGGCCATGAGTGCGGCCGAACAGCCCTAGCGCGATACCCTGTGCGTCCACAGCCCCCGTTGCCGGGCTCGGATCCTTCGCCGAGGGCGAAGGCGCTGACCCCTGCTCTGCACAGGAAGCTCCCATGAGTTACGACATGATGGTGTTCGAGGCCAGCGCCGCGCCACGCGAGGCGGCAGCCTTCATCGCCTGGTTCGAGAAGCAGACGCAGTGGAACGAGCGCCACGAGTATGACGACCCGGCGGTCAGCAGCCCGGCGCTGCAGGCGTGGTTCGCGGAGATGGCGCAGGACTTCCCGCCGCTGGACGGACCACTCAGCAACGACGATGACGATCGTGACGAAGTGACCGAGTACAGCATCGGCCGCCAGGTGATCTACGGCGCGTTCGCCTACTCGGTGGCTGAGCGCGCGCACGGCCGCGTGCAGGACTTGGCCGAGAAGCACGGCGTGGGCTTCTTCGACGTGAGTGCGGATGAAGCGGCGATCGTGTTCCCGGATGGGTTGGTGTTGATCGCGGAATGACGCCGGGTCGGATCCCTCTGGAGGGAGGGCTCCGACCCGGAGCATGCGTGCCTCGGGGATGGGGTCAGAGCCCGTTCCCGGTGGAAACGGGATCCGACCCCGATTCAGAACAAGGTACCCTGTACTGTGGGCTGTTCGATGCGCGCGGGTTGTTCGGCCACCGCTTCCGCACCCAGCCGCCAGGCCAGGCCACCCAACCGGCTGGCGTGGCGTTTCAATGCGGCCTGCAGCACCTCTGCGCTGCCCGCCACATGCAGCTCCTGGCGAGCACGGGTCAGGCCGGTGTAGACCAGTTCGCGCGACAGCACGCGGCTGTCCTGGCGTGGCAGCTGCAGCCACACTTCATCGAACTCCGAGCCCTGTGCCTTGTGCACGGTCATCGCAAAGGCGCTTTCGTGCGCGGGCAGTGCTGCGGGGTGGAAGGCGCGCGGCTGCTCGACGGTGTCGCCGGGGAACCAGGCGACCATCGCGCCGCTGCTGTCGCGCAGGCAGATGCCGATATCGCCGTTGAACAGGCGGTGCCGGTAGCTGTTCTCGGTCACCAGCAGCAGGCGGCCCTGGAAGTAGCCCGGGGTGTTGCCCGCCAGCAGCTGCTCGATGCGGCTGTTGAGGCCACGCGCGCCCTGCGGGCCTTCGCGCAGCGCGGTCAGCACGCGCAGTCGCCCGGCCTGCTGCAGGGCATGCACCGGATCGGCGGCGTCGGCCAACGCACGCCAATGGCCCAGCAGGTGCTCGCGCTGGCCGCGCAGCGGGTCGGCCTCACCTTCGTGGAAATGCACGCCGGCCAGTTCACCGCCGCGCAGCAGCTGCAAGGCGGCGCCGGCGTCACCCTCGCGCACGGCATCTGCCAACGGGGCCAGCACCAGTGCATCGCTCTGCCGGTACCCACGTTGCAGCTGCACGCGGCGGCCGGCGAAGGCGCGCGGTTCGGCCTGGGGCTGCAGCGTGGACGGCGCCAGCAATCCACGCAGCGCCTGCGCGTCATCGGCGCGGGTGCCGATGCCATCACCGCTGGCACGCAGGATCGCACTGAGCACGTCGCCGGCTTCCACCGACGGCAGCTGGTCGGGATCGCCGAGCAGGATCAGCCGCGTGCCGCTGGCGACCGCGTCAACCAGCTTGGCCATCATCGGCAGATCGATCATCGACGCTTCGTCCACCACCACCACGTCCACCGGCAGCGGATTGTCGGCGTGGTGGCGGAAGCGCGGCGAATCCGGGATCACGCCAAGCAGGCGATGCAGGGTGGTGCCGGTACTGGGCAGTGCCGCGCACAGCGCCGGGTCCACGCCGTGCTCCTGCAGGCGCTGCACGGCCAGCCGCAAGCTCTCGGCCATGCGTTCGGCGGCGCGCCCGGTCGGCGCGGCCAACGCCACCTCGGGCAGCGGTTGGCCGGCATGCCGGGCCTGCGCCGCCAGCAGCAGCAACAGGCGTGCGATGGTGGTGGTCTTGCCGGTGCCGGGGCCGCCGGTGACCAGCGCCAGCGGATGGCGCAGGGTCACGCCGGCTGCGCGTGCCTGGTGGTCCTCGCCGCCCAATGCCTGCGGGAACAGCTGCGCGAACAGCGGTGCCAGCGCGGCCATGTCCGGCGGCGGCAGCGGATGCCGGCCGATGCGCTGCAGCCCGGCCGCCAGCTGCCGCTCGTACTCGCGGTAGCGGCGCAGGTAGAGCAGGCCGTTTTCCAGCACCAGCGGCGCGTCCTCGGCGATGGCATCGGCCTGCTCCGGCGTCGCTACCCACGGTGATGCTCGCAACTGTGCCAGCCAGTCCTGCGCGGCAGGCCATTCGGGCACGCCGTCCAGCAACCGCTGCGGTTGTGCCGGATCAAACCCGGCATGGCCCTGCGACACCGCCAGCGAGGCCAGCGCGGCCGCCACTGCCACGCTGTCAGGGGTATCCGCCCGCAAGCGTTGCAGGCTGGTCGCCAGTGCGTGATCGAGCGTGCGCAGCTGGCCATTGCGATACAGCTCGTGCAGCAGGCTCATGCGCTGCCCCCCCGCGCACGTGCGGCCAGTTCGGCCTGGGCCTGCCCGCCACCGGCGAACAGCGCATCCAGCGCATCCACCAGCGCGAACGGGAAGCGATCCACGTGCACGCCGTTGCCGGTGCCGTCCAGGCCACGGCAGAACAGGTAACGGATGCCGCCCATGTCGCGCTCGTAGTCGTAGGCCGCGCCCAGCCGGAAGCGCAGCCAGCGGTGCAGCGCCACGGTATAGATCAGCGCCTGCAGGTCGTACTCGCTGTGGCGCATGGCGATGGCCAGCAGGTCCGGACTGTAGCCGGGCAGGCGATTGGACTTGTAGTCGAGCACATACCAGCGACCATCGCGCACGTAGGTCAGGTCGATCATGCCGGTCATCAGCCCTTCCAGGCGGCGGCGTTGGCCGAAGCCGCGCCGGCCACTGGAAACGCCGTGTGCATGCAGCACCTGCAGCAGCGCCGGCACCGTGGTGGGTTCGATGGCGAAATGGAAGTCGATCTCCGCACGGCGCTCGCCTTCGCCAAGGCTGTGCAGGGCTCCGCCTTCGGGCAGCGGCACGGTGAGCGTGTGGCCGACCAGGGGCACCAGCACGGCCACGCCCTCCTCAAGATCGGCATCGGCGTAGCCCTCGTCGTGCAGCGCCTTGCGCAGCACCTCGGCCTGGCCTTCCGGCGCCGGCAGGCCGGGTTGCCAGCCGGCCCATGCGGCGAAGTCAACGTTCTCCATGGCCTCATGCAGCACGTTGCCGAAGCGGCTGCCCATGAAGCGCGGGTCCACAGGCGTGCTGTCCTCGGCGGCGACGGCCGGCTCCGGCAGTGCCGGTTCCAGCGGCAGTTCCGCGCCCGCGGGTTCGTCGGCGGCGGGCGCCGGCAGCTCGGTGGCCGCCGCTTCGATATCACCGCCAGCGCCGGCATCGGCATGCGCCAGCTGGGTGAAGCTGTATACCCACCAGTCGTGCGGCACGCGCCGGGTCAGTGCCCGCACTGCCGGAAGGTCGCCTTCCACTTCAGCCGCCAGCTGCGGCAGCGTGGCCGGGACCTCGCTGTCGTCGATGTGCACGTCGGGATGCGAGCGCAGCACCTGCAGGTCGCCCAGCAGCGGTGCCAGCCGGGTCTTTCGCAGCCCGGCCAGATCGCCCACGGCGATCCACAGCGCGTGCTCGGCGCGGGTCAGGCCGACGTACAGCAGGCGCGCATCCTCGGCGCGCTGCTCGCGCTCGCGCTGGCTGCTGGCTGCTTCCCAGGCGTCGTCCTTGCCCAGCTTCCAGTGCAGCTGGCGCTGGCCATCGACGTGCACGGTGCAGTGCGATGCGGTGTTCGGTGCACCGCCGTCGATGCCGACGAAGGGCAGGTACACCAGCGGATACTCCAGGCCCTTGCTCTTGTGCAGGGTGATGATCTGTACGCGACGTGCATCCGATTCCAGGCGCAGCAGCTGCTGCTCGTCATCCTGGTCGGCGCTGGCCATCTGGCCCTGCAGCCAGTCCAGCAGGCCATGCATGCCCAACGCCTGCGCCGAGGCCTCCTGTAACAGTTCGCCCAACTGCAGGTAGTTGGTCAGGCGGCGCTCACCGTCAATCAGCGCCAGCAGGCGTTCGCCCTGTGCGGCACAGACATCGGCAATCACCGCGAAGGGTCCGCCGCGCTGCCAGCGCTCACGCCAGTGCAGCAGCTGCGCCTGGAACCCGCGTTGCAGGTCGCCCTCGCGCTCCATCGCCGCGATCGCGCTGGCGCGCTGGCCGAGCAGCACGGTGGCCAACGCCGCGCGCAGGCGGCCCTCGTCGGCCGGTTGCAGCAGTGCCAGCAGCAACGCACGCAGATCGCGCGCTTCGCTGGTGGCGAACAGGCTCTGCTTGCCGGCCGCCACCGCAGGAATGCCGACCGCCGCCAGCGCGCGCTGCACCAGGGTGGCCTCACGGTGCGAACGCACCAGCACGGCCATGTCGCCCGGCTGTACCGGCCGCCCGCGCAGCAACGCCTTGCCGGCCCGCGCATCGACCAGGGTCTGGTGGATCGCGGCCACGCACGCCCGCGTCGCAGCGTCGCGCGAGGCGTCGGCACTCATCGCCTTGTCGGACCCGCTGCGCAGCACGCGCAGGGTCAGCGCCACCGCAGCATCGCCGTGGCGCAGGTAGTCCGAATCGGTGCGCATGCCGCCGGGACGCACCGGCTCGAACTGGATGCCGGGTTCGAGGAAGGCGTCGTCGCCACCGTTGTCGTACAGCGCCTGCAGCGCACGCAGCACGGCCGGTCGCGAGCGGAAGTTCTGGTCCAGCACCGGCGCCTGCTGCGCGACCTGCTTGGCCTTCAGGTAAGTGTGGACATCACCGCCGCGGAAGCCGTAGATCGCCTGCTTCGGGTCGCCGATCAGGAACAGCGCCGGCGCCAGGCCGAGTTCGCGCACCTCCGGCGAATCGCCGAACACGCTGTGGAAGATGCCCCACTGGCGGTCGTCGGTGTCCTGGAACTCGTCGACCAGCGCGATGCGGTACTGCGCGCGCAGCTGCCTGACCAGCGCCAGCCGCTGCGGACCTTCAAGGGCTGCGGCCACGCCATCGATCAGGTCGTCGTAGGTCTGAACCCGGCGCGTTCGCTTCAGCGCCTGCAGGCGCTGCGCGGCGTCTTCGCGCAGGCGGTGCAGGAAGGCCAGCGCGCTGTCCCGCAGCCAGGCATCGCGTTCGGCCAGCAGCGCGACATAACGCGCCAACGGTGCCTGCAAGGGCGACGACGGTGTCCGATCGGCAAACTTCTTGTTGGTCTTGTCGGCCAGCACGTCCGGCAGCAGTGCCGGCAGGCGTTCGCTGGCCAGCAGTTCGCGGGGATCGTCGCGCTCGGCCCAGGCCAGCAGCTGCCGGCCCAGCGGGTGCAACCAGCCCAGCTTGTAGGACACGCCGTTGATCCACTTGTTGTCGACCGCATCGCAGAGGTCGATGAAGAACTGCTCGCCGTGCTCGCGCACGCTTGCGGACAGCACTGCCGCCGCGTGCTGCAGGGCGGCCTGCGGGTCGGCCAGCGTCACTGCCTGTAGCAACGGGTGCAGCGGCGGCGCGCCCAGCAGCGCGCGCAGGTCGGCCGCCAGCGCGTCCGGGTTGGACCAGAGCCAGGTCAGCGGCTCCAGCGTGGCCGGATCGTTGGCATGCACGCGCCACAGGTCGGCCGCAAGCTCTTCCAGCAGCTCGCGGTCGCTGGCCAGCAGCTCCGGTGGATCGAACGTGTGGCCGCTTTCCAGCGCGTGCTCACGCAGCACGCGGGTGCAGAAACCGTGGATGGTGAAGATCGCGGCCAGATCGATCTCGTCGGCCGCCACCTGCAGCCGGCGCTTCAGCGCGGCCGGGCTCTCGCTGCCACTCCGCAGGTGGCGCTGCAGCACCTCGCGGGTCAGCCGCACGTCCGGCGCTTCGCCCTCGGCCGGTTCCAGATCGACCAGGCGCGCAGCCAGCGCCAGGCGCTCGCGGATGCGCTTGCGCAGCTCCTGGGTGGCGGCATCGGTGAAGGTGACCGCCAGGATCTGGCCGATGCGCAGACCCTGCTCCACCACGAGGCGGGTGAACAACGTCGCCAGGGTGAAGGTCTTGCCGGTGCCGGCGCTGGCTTCGATCAGGCGGATGCCGTCCAGCGGCAGGGCCAGGTAGGGATCGCCAGCCATGCGCTGAAGTCCTTCGTCTGCCATGGAGGTATTCATCCGCTGCCCTCCTGGCTGGCGGCGGCAAGCGCGCGGCCTTCGCGCACGGCGCTGAAGACCACCTGGCTGTTGCGCAGCAGGTCGGCGTAGCCCGCGTCGGTGGCGAAGGGGTCGGCACCGCGCAGCAGCAGCTGCCAGGCGTCGCTGCGCGATTCGCCCCACGTGCGGTCACTGCCGTGCCACTGCTTCCAGCCTTCGCTGCGCTGCTTCTCACCTGCCGTGGTGTACAGCACCCAGCCGGTATACGGGGCAAAGCGCAGCGGTTCGCGCAGGCCGCGCCGGCGCAGCTGCAGCAGCGCGCGCAAGGCCGCACGTGCTGCGGGAACATTCAGTGCCGGCAGCACGTGCGGGCCCGGGCCGTTGTCGCCGCCATCGTAGAACTGCACCAGCGGCAGGGCGTCGCCAGCCGCGTTGGCCAGCAGCCAGTCCAGGCCCTGGCGGATCACGGCATTGCCATTGAGCGGGCCGGCGCGCAGGCGCACCAGCCCTGCGGGATGCCGATCAGCCACGCGGCCATGCAGGCGCACGCCGTCGATCTCGACCTCGTAGCGGCGGCTTTGCAGCGGTTCGCCCTGCATCCAGCCCAGCAGCGCGCTGGCATACGGGCGGGTCTTCAGCTGTTCGGTGTCGAACTGGCGCTCGCCCAATGGACCCGACGGCAACAGGCCACGCGCGCGCAGCCGCGGGTACAACGGCTCGGTATCGCCGCTGAGCGTGGCACGCACCACCGCCGCCTGCACGCTGCGCTTCTCCGGGCCGCGCGAAGACAGCACCAGCGGTTCCAGGTCATCGACTTCCTCGACGTCGTCGGCCAGGCGCAGGCCCAGCGACTGTGCGAGGAACTGCCCGGCGGGATCGCACAGGAAACGACGCAGGGTATCCAGCGCGACGTCATCTTCCACCGCATCGTCGAGCGGCGGCGGCAACGGTGCATCGAACCACGGCTGCAGGTCGCCCCGCTGGCCGCTGAGGCGCCCGGCCGCCGGGTGCCACTGCCGCCGATAGCTGAAGCGACGCGGATCGCCATCGCCGAAAGCGGCCGGTGAGAACGGCTGCAGGGCATGGCGCACGGTGAAGTCGCGGGCGGCCGCTGGCGGGTCGAGGTGATACGCCGCGGCGGCATCGATCAGTTCACTGACCAGCACCGACGGCTCACGCACGCTGCCATCGCGCGGATCGGCGCCGAGGTAGCTGAGGTAGAACACCTCCTGCGCGGCCGCGAACAGCTGCAGGAACAGGAAGCGGTCGTCTTCGCGGGTGGAGCGGTCGCCGGGTCGGCGGCGCGGCGTGTCCAGCTCGGCGGTGAGCTGGTTGAGACCGGCGGCGGGGTCACGCCGGGGGAAGTCACCGTCATTGAGGCCCAGCACGCAGATCACCCGGAACGGCAGCAGCCGCATCGGCACCATGCGGCCGAAGCTGATGCCACCGGTCAACAACGGCGCGCGCGTATCGGCCTCGCCCAGCACGGCGGCGAAGTGCGCGCGCACCACCTCCGGCGGCACGCCTTCGTCGAAGCCGGCCTTGGCCGCATCGTCGGCGAACTGGTTCAGCAGCTTGCGCAGGCGTTCCAGGGCGCGCTGGCTGTTGGGCGAGCTGGGCGCAGTCGGCAGCAGCGCATCCAGCAACGACAGCAGCCGTTGCCGCCATTGCGCCGGCGTCAGCAGCTCACCCAAGCGGCGCTGATAGATCGCCAGCACGCGCAACAGGCGCAGCAGCCGGTCAAGCGCTTCCAGCGCACCGCCTTCCAGTTCGATCCACGGCGCCACGCCAGCCACATCGGCCTCGCTGCCGGTGGCATGGCCCAGCACCAGCCGGTCCAGCGCGAACTGCCAGGTGTAGGCATCGTCGGCCGGCGCCTGGTGCTGGTTGCGGTGCTTCGCATCCAGGCCCCAACGTGCGCCGGCCTGCTGCAGCCAGCCATGCAGGCGGTCGAAGTCCACCGCTTCCAGGCCCGCCGCCTCGGCCAGCGGGGCGCTGGCCAGCAGGTCCAGCACTTCGTTCAGGCCGAAGCGCGAGACCGGCAGGCCCAGCAGGTGCACGAACACGTCGGCCAGCGGCTCGCCGGCGAGCGGGCTGCTGTCGGCCAGTGCATAGGGAATGTGCTCGTCCTCGCCGCCACGGCCGCCGAACACCGCTTCCAGATACGGCACATAGGGGTCGATGTCCGGTGCAAGCACGGCGATCTCCCGCGCCTGCAGCGGCGGGTCGAAGCGCGGGTCCTGCAGCAGGCTGCGCAGCTGGTCGTGCAGCACCTGCAGTTCGCGCAGGCGGGTATGGCAGGCATGCACCTGCAGGCTGGGATCGTCGCTGCGCAGCCCGTCGCGCAGCTCGCCCGAGGGCAGCGCACGGCGGTGGAACAGATCGCGCTGCAGGCGATGCAGCAGGCTGTCGGACAGTCCCCCTTCGGCCAGCGTCGGCCGGGTGTCGTCCTCCGGATCCGAATACGCGGCAATCTCGCCGGCCGGGTGCACCACCTCGTAGCTGCCCAGCACCGCCATGAAATCGCGCCCGGCTGCTCCCCAGGCTTCCAGCAGCCGGTTCTCGCCCGCTGCTTCGCCGAAGGGATCCGGCGCGCCACTGCGCAGGCGCTCGGCCAGGGTCTGCAGGTCGCCCCAGTACGACTGCACGGGCGTGGGCATGTAGAAATGCAGTTCGCCCACCCGCGCCTGGGTGGCCATCACCCGCAGCACGTCGGGCGAAATGTTGAGCGTCGCGAACGCCGACATGCGCCGCGGCAGGCCTTCCGGCAGCGGCTGGCCAGCGCCCTCGAAGCGATCGAGATAGGCCTGGATGCGCCGCGCACGATAGTCGTGGCCACCGGCAATGGTGCGCCACAGGATGGCCTGCGGATCGGCCGGGTCGGCGCCGGCCTCCCAGCGCAGCAGCCAGTCACGCCGCCAGGCCTGGTACTTCTCGAACACCGAGGCCAGTTCGCCGGCCAGTGCCCAGGGCTTCAGCGCGTCGCCACCGGCAAGATAGGACTGCAGCGCGCGCATTGCTGGCTGCGCCAGCAATGCCGGGTCGCGCAGTGCCTGGTACAGCTTCCAGTGCAGGCCGGCCGCGTCGAGGTCGTCGCGTTCCCCCGGCACATTGGCGTTCAGTGCACGGGCCACGAACTCGCCCGGGGTCAGGAACTCAATGTTGGCGGCAACGCCATATTCGGCAGCAAGTGTCGCTTGCAGCCAACGCCGCATCGCCACCTGTGGGATCAGCACCACGTCCGGCGTCAGCAACGGCTGGCCCGGAACCGGCGCACGCACGTTGCGCGCCAGCAGCGCAGCCAGCACGTCCAGGGAATTGGAATGGTAGAGGCGGAAATCGCTGCCCGGGTCACTCATCATGCACAGTGTGCAGCAGAGCAGGCCGTATTCAATGGCTGGCTCATCGCCGGTACGGATTGTTCCGCGCTGCCGGCCGATTGTCCCGGCCTGGCAGGGGCCTTGCCGTGCCACAATACTGGACCGTCCAGTCTGCTTATGTTCAGCCGACGGGCCCGATCCTTCGATGTCTAAAAAACGTTAATGGTGCCCATGTCGGCTTCCACGTCCAGTCTGGTGCAGTTATCCAACGTCCGCATCGACCGGAGCGGGCGCACGATCCTGCGTGACGTATCGCTGCAGGTGCCCAAGGGCAGCATCACTGCGGTGCTGGGCCCATCCGGCAGTGGCAAGTCGACCCTGCTGGCGGCACTGACCGGTGAACTGCGCCCGGTCGCCGGCGAGGTCACCCTGTTCGGCAAGCCGATCCCGCAGGACAGCGGCGCACTGCTGGAAATGCGCAAGAGCGTGGGGGTGCTGCTGCAGGGCAATGGCCTGCTGACCGACCTGACCGTGGCCGAGAACGTCGCGCTGCCGCTGCGTACCCATACCCGCCTGCCGGCCGCCGTGCTGCGCCGGCTGGTGGAAATGAAGCTGCATGCGGTGGGCCTGCTGGCCGCTGCCGATGCCTGGCCGCGCGAGCTGTCCGGTGGCATGGCACGCCGCGTGGCGCTGGCGCGCGCGCTGGCGCTGGACCCGCCGCTGATGATCTACGACGAGCCGCTGACCGGGCTGGACCCGATCGCCTCCGGCGTGATCATGAGCCTGATCCAGCGCCTCAACCACAGCCTGGGCCTGACCAGCATCATCGTCAGCCACCACGTGCACGAGACCCTGCCGATCTGCGACCAGGTGATCGCGATCGCCAACGGCGGCATCGTGTTCCAGGGCACGCCCGAGGCGCTGCAGTCCAGCCAGGACCCGCTGCTGCGGCAGTTCCTGCACGGCCAGCCCGATGGCCCCATCCCGTTCGATGCCGCGCCGCGCGCGAGGGTCGCCTGATGCCGTTCGTCCAAGCCACCCGCTCGCTGGGCCGCGCCGGCCTGTTCTCGCTGACCGTGCTGCGCGGTTCGTTGCCGACCCGTGATTTCCTGGCCGAACTGACCCGCGAGATCTACAAGATCGGCGCGCGCTCGCTGCCGATCATCGCCGTCGGTGGCGCCTTCGTCGGCCTGGTGCTGACCCTGCAGGGCTACCGCACGCTGACCACCTTCGGTGCGGCCGACGCGCTGTCGACCCTGCTCGGCCTGTCGCTGTACCGCGAACTGGCACCGGTGCTGACCGCGCTGCTGTTCATCGGCCGCGCCGGCAGCTCGATCGCCGCCGAACTGGGCCTGATGCGCGCCACCGACCAGATCAAGGCGCTGGAGCTGATGGCCATCGACCCGGTGGCCAAGGCCGTGGCACCGCGCTTCTGGGCGGCGGTGCTGACCGTGCCGCTGCTGACCGGCATCTTCTGCTCGCTGGCGATCAGTGCCAGCTACTTCGAGGCCGTGCACGTGCTGGGCCTGGACAATGGCGTGTTCTGGTCGGCGCTGCGCAACAGCGTCGATTTCTGGGACGACTTCGGCGTGGCGATGCTGAAGTCGGCGATCTTCGGCGGCACCGCCGCGCTGGTGGCCGCCTACGTCGGTTTCCATGCCGAGCCGACCATCGAGGGCACCTCGGTGGCCACCACCCGTGCGGTGGTCAACGCCTCGCTGCTGGTACTGATGTTCAACTTCGTGCTGTCGGCAATGTTGTTCACCTAACCCCTCCACCGGCGGTGCGCAGGCGCGCGCGGCCACCACGACTCGATCAGGTATTCCACATGGCCATCCGCGGTCCCAGACTCGAATTTTCCGTCGGCGCCTTCCTGCTGCTGGCCCTGGCCTCGTTGCTGGTGCTGGCCGTGGCCTCGACCAACCAGCGCTGGAGCTGGGGCAGCCAGGGCTACGAGCTGAAGGCGCGCTTCTCCCAGGTCGGGCAGCTGCGCAAGCAGGCGCCGGTGAAGATCGGCGGTGTCACCGTGGGCCAGGTCGCCGCGATCGACCTGGATCCGGTGAAGTTCGAATCCATCGTGACCCTGCGCATGGACAGCAAGGTCAAGGACCTGCCGGCAGATACCTCGGCCGGCATCTTCACCAGTGGTTTGCTTGGCGAGAGCTATATCGGTCTTCAGCCGGGCGGTGACCCGGACGTGCTGAAGGCTGGCGACGAGATCGTCTTCACCCAGCCGGCGGTGGACCTGATCCAGCTGGTTGGCAAGTACATGTTCAGTGGCGGCGCCGGTGGCGGCGCTGCTCAGAAGCCCAACGATGGCGCGCAGGCGCCTGCAACGGAACCGCAACCATGAAAACGAAACTGATCCCGGCCCTGCTCGCCTCGGCGCTGCTGCTGGCCACGCCGTTCTTCGCCCAGGCCCAGGCCGCCGCCCCCGCTGCCGCTGCGACGCAGGGCCAGGCCGGCAAGGTGGTGATCGATGCCAGCACGCGCATCCTCAACACCCTGCAGCAGCGCCGGAGCGAGTTCGGCAGCAACCCGGCCAGCCTGCGCAGCTACATCGACAGCGAGCTGAACCGCACCTTCGACCGCGACTATGCCGCGCGCCTGGTGCTGGGCCCGCACGCCCGCGGTGCTTCTGACGCGGACATCAAGCTGTTTGCCGATGCCATGGCCGACAGCCTGATGCAGCGCTACGGCTCGACCCTGCTCAACATCCAGGGCAAGCCGAGCTTCCGCCTGAAGGGTGAGAGCCCGCTGCCGGGCAACCGCGGCGTGCGCGTGAGCACCGAACTGGTGCGCGCCGGCAGCGAACCGACCCCGGTCGAGTACTGGATGCGCAACGTCAACGGCCAGTGGAAGATCTTCGACGTCAACATCGAAGGCATCTCCTACGTGCAGACCTTCCGCAACCAGTTCGATACTCCGCTGCGCCAGAAGGGCATCAAGCAGGTGGCCAGCGAACTGCACAGCGGCAGCATGCAGGCCGGGCCCGCGGGCAATGGCAAGTAACGCACTGGCGCTGCTGGAAGGCGACACCCTGCGCCTGCGCGGGGTGCTCGACCGTGCCGCGGTGATCGCGCTGTGGCCGCAGCTGCAGGCCCTGCCGGCCAAGCTGGCACGGCTGGAGCTGGGTGAGGTGGAGCGCGTGGACAGCGCCGGCCTGGCCCTGCTGGCCGAACTGGCGGCCCGTGCGCGCAAGGCGGGCCACCTGCTGGCAATTGCCGGCGCGCCGGCCGGCTACAACGAGCTGAGCGCAGCCTACCGGCTGTCGCCCGACCTGGATTTCAACGCTACTTCTGCTGCGAGCTGACATGAACGTCGTACGCACTTTCCCCCTGATCCTCCTGGCCACCGCCCTGACCGCCTGTGCCGGCAAGCCCGCGCGCAGCGATGCACCGGTCGCCAGCACCGTGGTCGCGGCCAGCACGGTGGCCGAGGCACCGGCGGCAACCGCCGATACCGGCGGCGCCGACGCGACGCCGGTCGCAGCCGAGGCCACTCCACCGGCGCCTTCCGCACCGTCGCCGGCTGCGTCGGCACACGGCGCAGAGACCAGCGCGGCGAAGACCGCAACGGCCACCGCCGCCGGGGGCGACGATGATTTCGACGCCCTGTATGGCGGCACCGGCACCACCAGCAGCGCTGCGGCCTACGATCCGTGGGAACCGTTCAACCGCAAGGTCCACACGTTCAACAATGCGGTCGACCGCGGTGTGGCCCGTCCGCTGGCCACCGCCTATACCCATGTGGTGCCGCGCTTCGCGCGTACCGGCATCAGCAACTTCTTCAGCAACCTGCGTGCGCCGGTGACCATCACCAACCAGCTGCTGCAGGGCCGCGGTGCCGACGCGTGGGACAGCCTCGGCCGCTTCCTGATGAACAGCACGCTGGGCATCGGTGGCCTGTTCGATCCGGCCAGCAAGGCGATGGTGCCGCGTCGCAATGAAGACTTCGGCCAGACCCTGGGTGCCTGGGGCTGGCGTCGTTCGCGCTACGTGGAGCTGCCGTTCTTCGGCCCGCGTACCGTGCGCGACGTGTTCGGCCTGGCCGGTGACATCCCGTTGTCGCCGATCCGGCGCGTCGAGGAAGACAAGATCCGCATCGGCCTGCAGGGCCTGCAGCTGGTCGACACCCGCGCACAGCTGCTGGCGATCGACGATCTGCGCGACACCGCAGTGGACGAATACGCCCTGGTCCGCGATGCGTGGATGCAGCGCCGCAACTACCAGATCGAGAACGATCTGCGCAGCAAGCGCGACCGCGGCCATGACGATGCCAATTCGCCGATCCCGGTCGATGCGATGCCGATGCCGCAGTGGACCCACTGAAGCCCTGCATCGGCGCATGAAAAACCCCGCCTTGGCGGGGTTTTTCTTTTCCGCTGGGTGCCAACCGCGGCTGGCACGCCTTGCTCAGGCCGCCAGCGCGGCCTCGATGGCCTCGCGCAGGCGTGCATCGTCGGCGGCCACGTCCGGGGCAAAGCGTGCGACGACCTTGCCATCACGGCCGACCAGGAACTTCTCGAAGTTCCACAGCACCGCCGGTGCCGGATGGATCGGGATCTCCTTGCTGGCCAGGCGCTCACGCAACGGGCCTTCGCCGATCGACTGCGGCTGCGCGGCGGTCAGCTGCTGGTACAGCGGGTGGGTATCCTCGCCGGCCACGCTGATCTTGGAGAACATCGGGAAGCTGACGTCATAGGTGAGCTGGCAGAACTGCTGGATCTCGGCCTCGCTGCCCGGCTCCTGGCCGAGGAAGTTGTTGGCGGGGAAGCCCAGCACTTCCAGGCCTTGGGCGTGCTTTTCCGAATACAGCGCCTGCAGGCCTTCGTACTGCGGGGTCAGGCCGCACTTGGAGGCGACGTTGACCAGCAGCAGCACCTTGCCCTGGTAGTCGGCAAGCGAGGACGGCTGGCCGTCGATGGTGGTGAGGGGAATGTCCTGGATCGGGGTACTCACGCGGGGGCTCCGGCTACGTCGGGAAATGGCCGACCAGCATAGCGCCGCGCGATGCCGGTCGTGCCGGCCGCTGGCCGGCAATCGTGCGACCGTTCGCACGGGTTCATGAGGCTGCCGGCCAGCAGCCGGCGCGAGGATCAGTCCACGCAGAGCGTGCCCTGCGCCTTGCCGTCGTCGATGCGCTGGCGGCAACCGAAGTTCTGGCTGGCATCACGCTGGCAGGTGCCTGTCGCCACGACGCCGGCCACCCCCTCGCCCGTCGCCAGGCACTGGCCGGTGCAGTCGCTCTTGCGGCTGCAGGCCTTGCCGGCATCGGCATAGGGAATCACGCACTGCTCGCGCTGCAACCGGCCGAGCCGCTGCAGGGTGCCACCGGCAGCCTGGCAGTCGACGTCGCGCGCTTCGCGATAGGCCTCGGCGGCTTCAGGGCTGGTGACCGTGGCCTGCGCGGTCGTGTCCACGCTCGGTGGCGCGCTGCTGCAGGCAGCAAGCAGTGCGGTCAGGGCAAGGCTGGTGCAAAGGGGCAGGCGCATCGTGGTACCGGATCGGGCGGGCAGGCCGCCAGCATACGCACCGGCGATGCAGGCGGCGTGTCGGCGCCGGTCAGGCCTCCTCGCCGTCGCTCGCCTCTTCCTCGGCCGTGGCATCTCCCTCGGCCAGGTCGCCCAGCAACGACTGTGCCTGCTCGGCGGCCAGCGACTCGACACCCCGCAGGCGCCGTTCGATAGTGCGTGTCTTGCGGCTGGCCTCGCCGATGCTGCGCCCGACGGTGGTGATCTGCTTCTCGGCCTTCTCCAGGATGCCGGCGAACTTGCCGAACTCGCTCTTCACTGCGCCCAGCAGGCTCCAGACCTCGCTGGAGCGCTGCTCGATGGCCAGCGTGCGGAACCCCATCTGCAGGCTGTTGAGCAGCGCGGTGACCGTGGTCGGCCCGGCCACGACCACGCGGTGCTCGCGCTGCAGCAGATCGACCAGTCCCGGGCGCCGGATCACTTCGGCGTACAGCCCTTCGGTAGGCAGGAACATCACTGCGAAATCAGTGGTATGCGGGGGTGCGATGTACTTGTCGCAGATCGACTTGGCCTGCACGCGCACCGCGCGCTCGAGCTGGATGCCCTGCAGGCGCACGCCCTCGGCGTCGCCCTGCTCCTGCGCGTCCAGCAGGCGCTCGTAGTCCTCGCGCGGGAACTTGGAGTCGATCGGCAGCCACACCGGGGTATCGCCGCTGCTGCGTCCCGGCAGGCGTACCGCGATGTCGACCATCTCGCCGCTGTCCGGCCGCACCTTCACCGCACGTGCGTACTGCTCCTGGGTGAGTGTCTGCTCAAGGATGTTCTCCAGCTGCACTTCGCCCCAGCTGCCGCGGTTCTTGACGTTGGTCAGCACGCGCTTGAGGTCGCCGACGCCGGTGGCCAGCTGCTGCATCTCGCCGAGGCCACGCTGCACCTGTTCCAGGCGCTCGGAGACAAGCTTGAAGGAATTGCCCAGGCGCGTCTCCAGCGTGGACTGCAGCTTCTCGTCCACGGTATGGCGCATCTGCTCAAGCTTCTGCGCGTTGTCGTTCTGCAGCGCGCGCAGCTGCTCTTCCAGCGTGGCGCGCATCTCGGCGATGCGCTGTTCGTTGCGCTGGGTCAGCTCCTGCAGGCGCAGGCCGAGGCTTTCGGTCAGGCGCTGCTGCGACTGCGCGCCTTCCTCGCGGCCCTTGCGCGCGTCATCAACCAGGGTCTGGCGCAACGCACCCAGCTGGGTATCGGTACGCCCGGTGAGTTCCTGCAGCTGCTGGCCAAACGCATGGATGCGCGCCTCCTGCTGCTGGCCGAAAGCCTCCAGCTGGCCCCGCAGCTCCTGCAGGCGCTGTCCCGTCAGCGCGGCGCCGCGCTGCTGGCTGTCGGCAGCCTCGGCACGCGCCTTGCGCGCATCTTCGCCCAGCGCCTCGCGCAGCAGGTCCAGGCGCTGGTCGGTACGGGTGGACAGATCGGTCAGCGCGCGGGCGAAGCCATCGAGCTGTTCGCGCAGCTCGCTGCGCCCGGACCGTGCCTCCTCGCGCACCGCCTGTTCCAGGCGGTCATGCGGGGGGCGGCGCAGCAGGGCGACCAGTTGCAGGATGAGCACGGCCAACAGCAGGCCGGCAATGAGCAGGGATTCGGTTTGCATGCGGCAAGTGTAGGCTGGCCCAGTCTCAACTGCTGCGCCAGGACCATGCTTGCCCTGTACGGAAAGCCCACCTCCATCAACGTGCGCAAGGTGCTCTGGCTGTGCGCCGGCCTCGACCTGCCCCTGCACCACGAGCCTGCGCCACCCGCGGACCTGCTGGCCACCCTGAACCCGAACCGGCAGGTGCCGGTCCTGCGTGATGGCGAGTTCGTGCTGTGGGAGTCCAACAGCATCTGCCGCTACCTGGCGTCCCGCGCGGGCCGTGACGACCTGCTGCCCCGCACGGCACAGGATCGTGCGCGGGTCGAGCAGTGGATGGACTGGCAGGCCAGCGACCTCAACAGTGCCTGGCGGCACGTGTTCATGGCACGCGTGCGCCAGCATCCGGACTACCCGGACGATGCCCGCGCCGAGGCCAGCCTGGCCCAGTGGAACCGCTTGATGGGCGTGCTTGATGCCCAGCTGGCCGCTGGCGGCTACGCCGCTGGCAGCACCTTCACCCTCGCCGACATCGTGCTTGGGCTGTCGACCCAGCGCTGGCGCAGCACACCGGGCCACACGCCGGCGCTGGCACACGTGGGCGCCTGGTTCGAGCGCCTGCGCCAGCAGCCCGGTTTCGCCGAACACGTCGACAACGGCGTGGCCTGAGGCAGGGGTCAGATCCTTTCCCGGGCGGAAAGAAATCTGACCCCAAGGGCGCGGGAACGACCCGGCCTTACCAGCCTTCCAGCACGATCTTGCCCTTGGCGCGGTGGCTTTCCAGCAGCGCGTGGGCGCGCCGCAGGTTGGCCGCGTCGATGCGCCCGAAATGTTCGCCCAGGGTGGTCTGCAGCACGCCGGTATCGACCAGCTCGGCCACCCGGTTCAACAGGTCGTGCTGGCGCTGCATGTCGGCGGTGCGGTACAGCGGCCGGGTGAACATCGACTCCCAGTGCAGCGACAGTGCCTTGCGCTTGAGCGCCATCACGTCCACCTGGCCCGGGTCATCGATCAGGCCGAACTGTCCCTGCGGCGCCAGCAGTTCCACGATCTGCGCGTAGTGCTGGTCGGAATGGGTCAGGCTGGCCACGTGCTGCACCTCGCTGATGCCCAGCCGCGCCAGGCCCTCGGCCAGCGGCAGGCGGTGGTCGATCACATGATGGGCGCCCATCGCATACACCCAGTCCTGGGTCTCCGGGCGCGAGGCGGTGCCGATCACGGTCAGCCGGGTCAGCTTCCGCGCCAGCTGCACCAGGATCGAGCCGACACCGCCGGCAGCACCGATCACCAGCAGGGTCTGGCCTTCGCCACCGCCCTCGGGGATGCGCAGGCGGTCGAACAGCAGCTCCCAGGCGGTGATCGCAGTCAGTGGCAGCGCGGCGGCGGCGGCATCGTCGAGGCTGGCCGGCTTGCGGCCGACGCTGCGCTCATCCACCAGCTGGTACTCGGCGTTGCTGCCCGGGCGATCGATGACGCCGGCGTAGTAGACCGCGTCGCCGGGCTGGAACAGGGTCACCTCGCTGCCCACCGCGTCGACGATGCCGACCGCATCCCAGCCCAGCACGCGCGGGCCGTCGGTGGCCACGCCGCGGCGGACCTTGGTGTCGACCGGGTTCACCGCCACCGCGCGCACCGCCACCCGCAGGTCGCGCGGGCCGGGCTGCGGCAGGTCCAGTTCAATATCGATCAGGGCCTGCGGATCATCGATCGGCAGGCCGGCGTGGGTGTAGGCAATGGCGCGCATGGCAGCGGTCCAGTGGGGAAGGAGGCGACAGGTTGCGCCGCGCGCGCGCCGGCAGAAAGGCGCAGAATCGGGCAGGACTTTCACTCCAGCAATGAAAATGATCCGCTTCGACGACCTGCAGCTGTTCGCTCGTACCGCCGCGCTGGGCAGCTTCTCGCAGGCCGCCCGCGAGGCCGACCTGCTGCCCGGCCAAGTTGCCGCGGCGGTGGCGCGGCTGGAACGTGAGCTGGACCTGCGCCTGTTCGTGCGCACCACCCGCAGCCTGCGCCTGACCGGCGAGGGCGCGCTGTACCTGCCGTATGCGCAGGAGGTGCTGGCCACCCTGCGCGAGGGCCAGGCCCGCGTACAGGGCGAGGACACCGAGCTGCATGGCACCCTGCAACTGTCGGCGCCGTCGGACTTCGGCCGCAACCTGCTGCTGCCCTGGCTGAGCGCGTTCCGCGCGGCCCACCCGCGGCTGCGCCTGCATCTGCGCCTGTCCGACGAAGTGGCCGATGTGTTCCGGGACCCGGTCGACGTGGCCATCCGCATCGGCCACTTCGACGATGCCAACTACGTGGCCCTGCCCCTGCTGGAAGGCAACCGGCGCGTGCTGGCCGCCTCGCCCGGCTACCTGCAGCGGCGCGGCATGCCCACGCGGCTGGATGAGCTGCGCGAGCACGACTGCCTGGTCTACCAGCTCAGTGGCCGCGCCTACGATCGCTGGTCGTTCGAGGTGGACGGACGCCGCGCCGTGATCCCCGTGCGCGGCCCGCTGGTCTGCGACGACGCCGACGTGGTGCGGCGCTGGGCCGTGGCCGGTGAAGGCATCACCTACAAGTCCTGGCTGGACCTGCGCGAGGACGTGCTGGCCGGGCGCCTGCAGGTGCTGCTGGACGGCGTTGGCAGCAGCATCCCATTGCAGCTGGTGTGCCCGCACCGCAAGCAGTTCTCGCCCGCGGTAAGGCAGCTGCATGCGCAGCTGCGCCAGCACCTGCAACCGTTGCTGTCTGGGATGCCGGTTGGCCCCACCGGCCCCCTGTCGCCTGCCGGGGCGCTGGCCGACAATGGCGGCCCCCCGTAACAAGAGCGCACCGCCATGCCGTGGATGGGCATCCAGGACCTGTGGACGTTTCTGGTCGCCGTGCTGGTGTTTCTTGCCCTGCCCGGTCCCGGTACCTTCACCCTGTTGACCGCCACCGGCCGTGGCGGCGTGCGCGGCGGCTACACCGCACTGGCCGGCCTGCTGGTCGGTGACCAGATCCTGATGTGGCTGGCGCTGGCCGGCGTGGCCGCGCTGCTCAAGGCCAACCCGCTGGTGTTCCACGCCGTGCAGTACCTGGGTGCGGCCTACCTGGTGTGGGTCGGCATCGGCCTGCTGCGCACGCCGAAGCACGAGGGCAGTGATGCCGGCCCGATCCGCATGCAGCCGGGCCGCTACTTCCAGCAGGCGATCCTGGTCAGCCTGCTCAACCCGAAGGCGATCCTGTTCTACATGGCGTTCCTGCCGTTGTTCATCGATCCGAAGGCGCACCAGGGCATCGCCACCTTCGCCGCGCTGGCCGGCATCATCCTGGTGGTCAGCATCGCCTACTGCTCGATGCTGATCGGCGTGGGCAACCTGGCCCGTCGCCGGCTGATCCAGCACCCGCGGATCAGCGAGGCGCTGCGCCGCGTGGCCGGCGTGTTCCTGGTCGGGTTCGGCATTCGTCTGGGGCTGAACGGCTGACACCGCTGCCGCGCAGGCTCGACGCTACGCCTGCCGGCCTAGGTGGGCCCCGTCCCGCCGTGCAGTCCTGCGCGCAGATGGTCGATGAACACCCGCAGCTTGGGTGCCATGTGCTCGCGCGCGGGGTAATACAGGTGGAAGCCGGGGAACGGCGATTGCCAGTCCTGCAGCACCGCCTGCAGGCGCCCGGATGCCAGGTCATCGGCCACCAGTGACGCGAACCCCTGCGCCATGCCGAGCCCGGCCAGCACGGCGCCGTGGGCCAGCTCGGCATCGTTGAACACCAGCCGGCCGTTGACCTCGACCTCCAGATCATGGTCATCGCGGCTGAACTCCCAGGGCATCAGCCGGCCGTTGGCGCGGCGGTGGACGATGCATGCATGGCCCTGCAGTTCGTGCGGGCTGGCCGGAATGCCGTACTGCGCGAAGTAGCCGGGCGTGGCCACCACCACCTGCCGCTCCGGCGGTCCGATCGGCACTGCGATCATGCCGCGCGCCAGCGACTCGCCAAGGCGGATACCCGCGTCGAAGCCTTCGGCCACCAGATCGGTCAACGCCGGCTCCACGCACAACTCCACGTCCACCTGTGGATAGCGCGCCAGGAACGAAGGCAGTGCCGGCAGCACCCGGCGCTCGGCCACGATGCGTGGAAGGGTGATGCGCAGCTTCCCGGCCGGAACCGCACGCGCGCTGTCGAGGTCGGCGAACGCCGAATCGATCTGCTCCAGTCCGCCCCGCACCCGTTCAAGGAAGCGCGCACCGTGTTCGGTCAGGCCGACCCGGCGCGTGGTCCGTTGCAGCAGGCGCACGCCCATCCGCGCCTCCAGCGCGCGCACGCTCTGCGACAGTGCCGAGGTGGAGATGCCCAGCGCATCTGCGGCGCGGGTGAAGCTGGCATGGTCGGCGACGTGAACGAAGGCGACCACCGCCGACAACGGTGCGGAGGGATCCATTGTGAAGCCACTCTTCATGGTGAGTCCGGTGCCATCCAGTTTATCCACAGGAACGGTCGGCCGATGCTGTGCCTCCCGGCGGTACCGCCGCCTTCCTGTGAGACCCCGCATGTCGCTGGACCACTACCGCCTGCTCGGCCGCTCCGGCCTTCGCATCAGCCCGATGGCACTGGGCACGATGACCTTCGGCGCCGACTGGGGCTGGGGCGCGGACGAAACCGAGGCTCGCCGCATCTTCGACACCTACGTCGAACGTGGCGGCAATTTCATCGATACCGCCAACAACTACACCAACGGCAGTGCGGAAACCCTGCTTGGACGGTTCGCCCAGGGCCAGCGCGACCGGCTGGTGATCGCCAGCAAGTACACCCTCGCCACCGTCCCCGGTGACCCCAACAACGCCGGCAACCACCGCAAGAGCATGCTGCGCTCGGTGGAGGACAGTCTGCGGCGGTTGGGCACCGACTACCTCGACCTGCTGTACCTGCACGCCTGGGACGACACCACCGGCGTTGACGAAGTCATGCGGGGCTTCGACGACCTGGTCCGCAGCGGCAAGGTGCTTTACGCCGGCATCTCGGACACGCCAGCCTGGCAGATCGCGCGCATGCAGACCCTGGCCGACCTGCGTGGCTGGTCGCCGCTGGTGGCGCTGCAGATCGAGTACAGCCTGATCCAGCGCAGCGTCGAGCATGAACTGCTGCCGATGGCCGATGCGCTGGGGCTGGGGGTGGTGGCGTGGTCGCCATTGGGCAGCGGCGTGCTGACCGGCAAGTACAGCACGGCCGACCTCGCCAGCGCCGAGGCGTTGCCAGCCACACCCGGCGGGTCGCGCCGCAGCGTGGCCCTGATCAATGGTGCGTTGACGCCGCGTTCGCTGCAGATTGCCGGGGACGTCGCAACCATCGCTGCCGATCTTTCGCATTCGCCTGCGCAGGTTGCACTCGCCTGGTTGCTGCAGCGTCCCGGCGCCGGCGCGCTGCCGATCATCGGCGCCCGTACCCTGGCTCAGTTCGAGCACAACCTGGACGCGCTGCAGCTGGTGCTGCCGGCCGAGGCCCTGGCCCACCTCGATGCGATCAGTGCAGTGGCACCGTCGTTCCCGCACGATTTCCTGCGGATGCCGTTGCCGCGGATGCTGATGAGCGGCGGCACCCAGCTGCGGCCGCGCGGGCGCTGAGGGCATGGCAGGCAGGGCGGGCTATGCTGGCCCCCCTTCTGCAATGGATGCGCGTGGATGGTCCGCCTGACCGGCTTCGCCCTGACCCTGCTGTTCGCCGGCACCGCCTCTGGCGCCACCGTACAGGACCATCGCTGCCTGACGGGCGGCCGCAACGACAGCATCCACCTGGAATGGCGCTGGCTGGACGACGGCGCGGCCGACGTGCGCTACGCCGGCCAGCGCGGGCGCCTGCCCCTGCGCCGGGTCTCGATGGAGACCACGGTGCTGGCAGAGGATCGTCCCTACCAGTTCGACAGCGTGTGGGAGGAGTGCATCGACGGCCGCCTCAACGGCCGTTACCTGCTGAGTACCCAGGGCGCGCTGGTGCTGGACCTGAGCTATGAGCGTGCCCGTGACGGGCGCAGGACCTCTTTCCACGATGACGTCGAGGCCTGGCAGGAAGACGGCTGCCACTGGCCCGCCCTGCCCTGACGTCGCTCGGCGCCGGGGTCCGGCCTGCTTTATGCCGATTCCGGCAGCCTGATCGCGGTGCAGCGCGCGGCGCGTCGGGTATGACCCCCGTCAGTGGCAATGCTGCGCTGCGTTCGGTCACACTCGGGAACTTGTCGTTCTCAGTCACCCCTTCCGAGGCCTGCATGTCCCTGTTCCGGCGCAAGTCCCTAGATTCCGTCACCGTCCACGAAGCCGGCAGGCGCCTGATCCCGACGCTCAGCTGGCCGCACCTGATCGCGCTGGGCATCGGTGCCATCGTCGGTACCGGCATCTACACGCTGATCGGCGTCGGTGCCAACCTGGCCGGCCCGGCCGTGCTGATTTCCTTCGCCATCGCCGGTGCGGTCTGCGCCTGTGCGGCGCTGTCCTATGCCGAGCTGTCGACGATGATGCCGGCCGCCGGCAGCGCCTACACCTACAGCTACAGTGCGCTCGGCGAGGTGTTCGCCTGGGTGGTGGGCTGGAGCCTGATCCTGGAGTACTCGCTGGTGGTGAGTACGGTGGCGGTGGGCTGGTCCGGCTACTTCGTCGGCTTCCTCGAATGGGTGCACACCCAGTTCGGCTGGAACGTGCACCTGCCGGCCTGGCTGGCGGCCGGCCCGCACGTGGAAGGCGGCATGATCAATCTGCCGGCGATCATCATCACCTGGCTGGTAGCCGGCATGCTGATGGCCGGCACCAAGGAGAGCGCCACGCTCAATGCGATCCTGGTGGTGTTCAAGCTGATCGCGCTGGCGATCTTCGTGGCCGTGGCCATGCCTGCGTTCGACAGCGCCAACCTGCAGCCGTTCATGCCGTATGGCTTTGCCAAGTCGATGGGCCCTGACGGGGTCGAGCACGGCGTGATGGCGGCAGCGGCGATCATCTTCTTCGCCTTCTACGGCTTCGATGCGATCTCCACCGCCGCCGAGGAAACCAAGAACCCCGGCCGCGACCTGTCGATCGGCATCATCGGGTCGATGATCGGCTGCACCATCGTCTACGTGCTGGTGGCGCTGGCGGCAGTGGGTGCGATGAGCTACGCGGTGTTCGGCCACAGCGCCGAACCGCTGGCGCTGATCATGCGCCAGCTCGGCCATCCCACTGCCGCAATGGTGATTGGCGTGATCGCGATCATCGCGCTGCCGACCGTGCTGCTGGCCTTCCTGTACGGCCAGAGCCGCATCTTCTTCGTGATGAGCCGCGACGGCCTGCTGCCGCGTGGCCTGTCCAAGGTCAATGCACGCACCGGCACGCCGGTGGCGACCACGCTGTTCACCGCCGTGGTGGTGTCGGCGCTGGCCGGCGTGGCCCGCCTGGACGAGATCGCCGCGCTGGCCAATGCCGGTACCCTGGCCGCGTTCACTGCGGTGGGTATCTGCCTGGTGGTGCTGCGCCTGCGCGAGCCGAACCGCGAGCGAACCTTCCGCACACCGCTGGCCTTCGTGGTCGGGCCGCTGGCCGCGCTGGGCTGCATCTACCTGTTCATCAGCCTGCCGCACACCACGCAGTTGTACTTCCTGCTGTGGAACGTGGCCGGCCTGGTGCTGTACTTCCTGTACAGCCGCCGCCACGCACTGATCGCGAAGTAACCGGCTCGCCGATCGTGCCGGCCGCTGGCCGGCACCTCGCATCCTGTTGATGCGGGCAATGCCGGCCAGCGGCCGGCACGACCGAAGGGCGGTCAACCGCCCTGTTTTGCCGCGTAATCCTGCGCCTGGCGCATCACCCGCAGCAGGTTGCCGCCCCAGATGCCGGCAATCTGCTGCTCGGTATAGCCCTTGCGCAGCAGCCAGGCGGTGATCTTCGGCAGCTGGCTGACATCGGGCAGGTCGCTCAGGCCACCGCCACCATCCCAGTCCAGGCCGATGCCCACGTGCTCGGGGCCGACCACCTTGAGGATGTGCCCGAAGTGGGCGAAGAAATCATCCAGGCTGGCGTGGCGCACCGGGTGCTCGTGGTCCAGTGCCTGCTCGGCCTTCAGCAGGGCAACACCCTGCTCGATGCCCATGCCTTCCCAGCCGCCCAGCTGCCTGCTCAGCGCTTCTTCGGCCTGCTTGCGCTCGGGTGTCTTCGCCGTGTCGATCAGGTAGCCGCCATAGGCGTTCACCTGGATCACGCCGCCGGCCCTGGCCAGCTTGCGCAGGCGCGCGTCGTCGAGATTGCGCGGGTGGTCGTAGACCGCCTTGGCCGAGCTGTGCGACAGCACGAACGGCACCGGCATCATCGCCAGCAGATCGTCGAACACCGCGTCCGAGGCATGCGACTGATCGATCACGATGCCCAGCTTCACGGCCTGTCGCACCAGTTCCTTGCCGGCCGGGCTCAGGCCCTTCCATTCCGCGCCCTTGGGGTCGGTGGCCGAATCGGCGAACTCGTTGTTGGCGAAGTGCACGGTGCTGAGCAGGCGCAGCCCGGCACGGTGGTAGAACGAGAGCAGGCTGGGGTCGTCCACCAGCGGGCTGGCGTTTTCCATGCTGATGTACACCACGCGCTTGCCGGCGGCCTTGATCCGCGCGGCATCATCGGCGGTCAGTGCCAGCGCGAAGCGCTCGGGATTGGCCGCCAGCATTTCGCGGATCTGCATCAACCGCTGCAGGCCATGGTCACGCTCGGCCAGGTGCGCGGCGGCGCTGCGGTCGCCCTGGTCGGTGTAGATCGCCCAGAAGCCGCCATCCAGCGCGCCTTCGACCATGCGCGGGTAATCCACCTGCGAAAGGGCGTTGCGGTCGTGGCGCTGCTCGATGTCAAAACCGGTTCGGCCGAAATTGGCCGGTGTATCCAGATGGCTGTCGAGCGTGACCAGGCGCTGCTGCAGCGCCTTGGCGCGGGCCAGTTCCTCGGCGCTGAACTCGATGGCGTGGGCCGACAGCGGCGCGCACAGCGCCAGGGCGAGCACGACGGACAGGGGGCGCAACGAAGGCATGGGCTCTCACCGGCATTGGGAAGAGCCCGACCATAGCGCTGCGGCCTGCTGATTTGTAGAGCCGAGCGCGGCCCGGCTCTACAGCGTCACGCGGTCAGTCCACCACGCGGCAGAACACGGCCTTCAGGTAACGCGATTCCTGCACGTGGGCCATGAACGGGTGGTCCGGACCGGCGCCGGCGACCTTCAGGATCTGGATCGTGCGGCCGGAGAAATACGCCGCGCGGCGCAGCATGTCGAGGAACTGGTCCTCGGCCACCAGGCCGGTGCAGGAGAACGTGGCGAACAGGCCGCCCGGCTTGACCACGCCCAGCGCCAGCTTGTTCATGTCCAGGTACTTCTTCAGCGCAGTGATGACCTGGTCGCGGTCGCGGGTCATCTTCGCCGGGTCCAGGATCACCACGTCGTACTGCTCACCGCGGTTGGCGGCGTCGCGCAGCCACGGGAAGATGTCGGACTGGATGAACTTCGGGCGTACGTTGTTCAGGCGCGAATTGCCCTTGGCGATCTGGATGACGTCCTCATCGATGTCGATGCCGACCACTTCCGAAGCGCCACGTGCTGCTGCGTACACCGCGAAACCGCCGGTGTTGCAGCACAGGTCCAGTACGCTCTTGCCCTCCACCTGCTGGCTCAGCCATTCGCGGTTCTCGCGCTGGTCGGCGAAGAAGCCGGTCTTGTGTGCACCGGCCGGATCGGCGCGGAACTTGATGCCGTACTCGGTGATCACCGCCGCTTCGGTGGTGGTGTTGCCGTGGAAGTCGAAGCTCTCCTGCTTCTGCACATGCTCGTCGGCGAAGCTGTGGAAGCGGCAGCCGGGGAACTGCTCGCGCAGGGCGTCGTAGATCCATTCGCGGTGGCGGAACATGCCGGCGGCGAAGAACTCGACCACCACCAGGTCGCCGTAGCGATCCACCACCAGGCCGGACAGGCCGTCGCCTTCGCTGTGCACCACGCGCCAGGCATCGGAGACCGCATCGAGCTTCAGCACCTCACGGCGCAGCGACACCGCCTGGGCGATCTTGCGCGAGAACCAGCCGGCATCCACCGGCATGTTCTGGTCGGTTTCAAGGATGCGCACGGCAATGCGCGAGTGCCCGTTGTAGAACCCGCGGCCGATGAATTCGCCATCAATGCCGACCACGTCGACGATGGAACCGGGCTTGGGCCGGACGGTCGGCTTCTCGACCAGTTTCTGGAAGATCCACGGGTGGCTGGAGCGCCACGCATTCTTGAGGCGGACAACGGGAAGGGGGGTATTCATCCACCCATTGTAAACCGGGCGCCGGGGTCAGATCCCCGCAGGGGCTCTGACCCCAGTGTGGTGACGGCCCCGGCGTCGGAGCCCCGTTGGGGTCCGACCCCGGCAAACCGGCATTTGACGGCGGCCCGGCCAGACGGCAGAATCGGCGCCAGAAGGGGAGTAGCTCCCAGACGTTGTCGCCGTCATTTCGAGCCTGCAGGCTCCGGTGCAACGGCAGTTCCAGCCGACTGGAACTGCGAGCGAGACCTTCGCCGCACTGGCGAAGCTCTGTCCCTGGATCCCCTCCCGATCCTCCGTTGCAGATCCTCGCCGTCCGGCCTGGCATTCATCTTTCCAACGGACATTCCCAATGCAGACGATCGGTAACGTGTGGTTGTGGGGCGGCTTCGCGGCGGTGGTGGTCATCGCCCTGCTGGTCGACCTCGTGTTGATGCGCCACGGTGGACCGCACAAGGTCACCTTCAAGGAAGCCCTGTGGTGGTCCATCGGCTGGGTCGTGCTGGCCCTGCTGTTCAATGCGGGCCTCTGGTACTACCTGAATGAGACCGCCGGCCAGGTGGTGGCCAACAAGGTCGGGCTCGAATTCCTGACCGGCTACCTGGTCGAGAAGGCGCTGGCGGTCGACAACATCTTTGTCTTCCTGATGATCATGAGCTACTTCGCGGTGCCGGAGGAGCAGCGCCAGAAGGTGCTGATCATCGGCATCCTGGGCGCGATCGTGCTGCGTACGATCATGATCTTCGCCGGCAGCGTGCTGATCAGCCAGTTCCATTGGCTGCTCTACGTGTTCGGTGCCTTCCTGCTGTTCACCGGCTGGAAGATGTGGTTCGCCGCCGGCCAGGAGCCGGACCTGGAGACCAATCCTGCCCTGCGTTGGATGCGCAGGCACCTGCGCCTGCTGCCGGACTACGCCGGCAACGCGCTGAGCGTGAAGCGCGATGGCGTGCGCTGGTTCACCCCGCTGTTCGCGGTGCTGATCCTGATCGCGGTCACCGACGTGATCTTCGCCGTGGACAGCATCCCGGCGATCTTCGCGATCACCACCGACCCGTTCATCGTGCTCACCTCCAACGTGTTCGCGGTGCTGGGCCTGCGCGCGATGTTCTTCCTGCTGGCCGGCATGGCCGACCGCTTCCACCTGCTGCCGTATGGCCTGGCACTGGTGCTGGGCTTCATCGGCATCAAGATGATGATCATCGACCTGTTCAAGATCCCGACGCCGGTGTCGCTGGGCGTGGTCGCGGTGATCATCGCCGCCACCGTGGTGCTGAGCCTGAAGTACCCGCCGAAGGAAGGCGAAGGCCAGGCCTGAGCCTGACCGGCTGAACAGCGCGGCCGGTGGGATTGTCCCGCCGGCCGCCTCCACTCTCCCGTTGCGGTGGCCTTGGTTTCGCGCCAGCCACCGCCATTGCTGAGGTATGGACAACAACACGCCCCTGCCCGCCGGCGACGTGCCGGCCCCCCGCAATGACCGCTCGCGCATCCTGCGGGCGTTCAATGTCAGCCTGGCGGCCGTGCTGGTGCTGGTGGCCGTGTTCGCCCTGCAGGGCACGTTCGACTGGCAACCGTGGGCGGTCGCGCCGCTGGAAGCCAAGGGCCTGCTCGGCCTGATCGGCGGCCCGATGCTGCATGCCTCGGTCGAGCATATCGCCGCCAACAGCATCGCGATCCTGATCCTCGGCACCCTCGCCGGCAGCGTGTATCCGAAAGCCACCGTGCGTGCCCTGCCCCTGCTGTGGCTGGGTTCGGGCCTCGGCGCGTGGATGCTGGGCAATCCGGGCAGCGTGCACCTGGGCGCCAGTGGCGTCACCCATGGCCTGATGTTCCTGCTGGCCAGCCTCGGCCTGCTGCGCCGCGACCGCGCGGCGATCGCCACCGGCCTGATCGGCATGCTGTTCTATGGCGGCATGCTGATGACCATCCTGCCGCATGCCGATGGCGTGTCCTGGCAGTCGCACATGGGCGGCGCCTTCGCCGGCATCATCGCCGCGCTGCTGTTCCGCAACGCCGACCCGCTGCCGCCGCGCCAGCGTTACAGCTGGGAAGACGAAGAAGAAGACGTCGAGCCTTTGCCCGACGACGAGCTGGAGCCGCCGTCGCCGCAGCGCGTGCCGGTGTTGTGGCAGCCGCGCGAGGGCCAGGACTACGTGGTGATCCCGTTCCGCCGCCCGGACGAACCGCGCGGTTGAAGCGGCGGTAGTGCCGGGCGCTGGCCGGCATCCGGTTGCCGGCCAGCGGCCGGCACTACCGGGAAATTCAGTTCCCCGCCGCGCCCATCCCATGACGAGGCAGAGCCGCTGGCCGACGACGCCGCGCGAGGGCCAGGACCACGTGGTGATTCCATTCCGCCGCCCGGATGAACCGCGCGGTTGAAGCGGCGGTAGTGCCGGCCGCTGGCCGGCAACCTCATGAACCTTCGTTGGCAATCCTCGCGTTGCCGGCCAGCGGCCGGCACTACCGGGAAATTCAGTTCCCCGCCGCGCCCATCCCATGACGAGGCAGAGCCGCTGGCCGACGACGCCGCGCGAGGGCCAGGACTACGAGGTGATCCCGTTCCGCCGCCCGGACGAACCGCGCGGTTGAGGTGGCGGTAGTGCCGGCCGCTGGCCGGCAACCTCATGAACTTTCGTTGGCAATCCTCGCGTTGCCGGCCAGCGGCCGGCACTACCGGGAAATTCAGTTCCCCGCTGCGCCCATTCCATCCACCGCCTGCCGGCCGAGCGCCGGGTCATCGGTGAAGAACGCATCGATGCCCGTCGCCAGGTAAGCGCGCATCTCGGCGATCGATCCCTCGGCATTGCGCGCGCTGTCGGCGCCCTTGCGCAGGTTGCTGGGCTGGAAGTGGTTTTCCGGGCGGAAGGTATACGGAATCACCATCAACCCGGCGGCGTGCGCATCACGTACCAGCGAGGTCGGCGTGCCCAGCGCGCCCTTGGCATCCAGAGGAATGATCGAACGCAGTTCGGGGCCGATGCCATCGGCGTAGCCGGCAATGTCCTTCAGCCCGGCCGGGGTCATCATCTGCGCGTAGGTCAGCGTGCCACCGGCCTTGGCGATGTCGGCCGGCTGGGTATCGCCCTTCCACAGCAGCTGCAGCAGGCGGATGTTGCTGCCGCGGCCGATCTTGCCATGCAGGTAGCGCAGGTTGGCGGTCTCGAACGACTGGATCGTGACCGGGCCGACGTTGGTGTACGCATTGCCGCGCAGCGCAGCCAGCAGTTTGTCTTCCATCGGCAGGCCGATGGACTGGAAGTAGGTCGAGTGCTTGATCTCCGGGACCAGGCCGATGCCGCGGTTGGCACGCCCGGCCTGCTGCACCAGGAAGGCCAGGATCTCGTCCAGGCTGGCGATGCGGAACTGGCCGTCGTAGGCGGTGCTGCGCAGTTCCGGCAGGCGCTCACGGGCGTACAGGGTCTTCAGCTCGGCCAGGGTGAAGTCTTCGGTGAACCAGCCCTCGACCTGCTGCCCATCGATCACCTTGCGGGTGCGGCGGCTGGCGAACTCCGGATGCGAGGCGACGTCGGTGGTGCCACCGATCTCGTTCTCGTGCCGGGCCACCATCACGCCGTCCTTGGTCATCACCAGGTCCGGCTCGATGTAGTCGGCGCCATCGGCGATGGCCTGCGCGTACGACGCCAGGGTGTGCTCGGGCAGCAGCGCGCTTGCCCCGCGATGGCCGTAGACCGACACCTTGGGTGCAGCCGGGGTGGAGGATTCAGCACTCATGGCCACCGATGGTGCCATGGCCAGCGACAACAGCAATGCACAACCCCACGACTTCACTGCGACTTCCCCAAGCGGTATGTGATGGCCGTCAGTATGCGGCGGCAATGTGACAGGTGGGGGAACCGGGGTCGGATCGCCGCAGGGGCTCCGACCCCGTAGCGATCCCGAGGAGCTCGTTCGGCTGGGTTGCCGGCCAGCGGCCGGCACTACCAAGGCCTACTTGCCGATGCAGAAACTCGAGAAGATCCTTCCCAGCAGATCATCGGCACTCATCTGCCCGGTGATCTCACCCAGCGCATCATGCGCCAGCCGCAGTTCCTCGGCGGCCAGTTCCAGGTGCTCGTGCGCCAGCTCGCCATCGGCGCGTTGCGCGTGTTCCTGCGCGCGCTCGATTGCATCCACGTGCCGCGTGCGCGCCGAGAACTCGCCGTCCACCTGCTCCCCTGCACCGGCCGAAGCAATCGAACGCAGGCGCGCGTGCAGATCCTCGAGCCCGGCACCGGTGGCGGCCGAGACGAACACGCGGTCCGGATCGTCCAGCGACGGCAACGCCGCCAGCAGGTCCGACTTGTTGTGGATGTAGACCTTGTGCGGCACCGACGCCACGGCCTCGCCCAGCGCGGCTTCGCCGGCCGCCGGATCGCGCGCATCCAGCACGATCAGCGCCAGGTCGGTGCGCTCGATTTCCACGTGGGCGCGGCGCATGCCTTCGCGTTCGATGGCATCGCCGCCGTCGCGCAGGCCAGCGGTGTCGACCAGGGTCAGCTCCAGGCCATCCAGGCGGATGGTTTCGCGCAGGGTGTCGCGGGTGGTGCCGGCGATGTCGGTGACGATGGCACGCTCGCTGCCGGCCAGCGCATTGAGCAATGAACTCTTTCCGGCATTGGGCGGACCGACCAGCACCGCATGCAGGCCATCGCGCAGGCGGCGACCGCGTTCGGCATCGCGGCGCAGCAGGGCCAGATCACTGCGGGCCTGTTCCAGCCCACGCCGCACCTGTGCGCCACCGAGCGTATCCAGCGGTTCGTCGGCAAAGTCGATGGCCGCTTCGACGTGGATGCGCAGCAGCACCAGCTGCTCGACCACGGCCTCGATGCGGCGCGAGAACACGCCGTCCAGCGAGCGTCGTGCAGCGCGCGCGGCACGGTTGTCGCCGGCGGCGATCAGGTCGGCGATGGCCTCGGCCTGGGCCAGGTCCAGCTTGCCGTTGAGGAACGCCCGTTCACTGAACTCTCCCGGCCGCGCCTGGCGCGCGCCGAGCGCGATGCAGCGCGCGACCAGCTGCTGCAGCAGCACCGGGCTGCCATGGCCCTGCAGTTCCACCACCTCTTCGCCGGTGAAGCTGTTCGGTGCCGGGAACCACAGCACGATGCCATCGTCGATAACCTCGCCGTCGGCATCACGCAGGCGCGCGTAGTGCGCGTGGCGCGGGCGCAGCGCAGGTGCACCCAGCGCGTGGGCGATGGCCGCGGCACGCGGACCGGACAGGCGCAGCAGGCCGACGCCGCCAGCGCCGGGCGCGCTGGCGATGGCGACGATGGTGTCGGTGTGGATCGCCTCGTTCATCGCTCAGAGTTTCTCCAGCTGCGCGCGCGCCTGGGCCGCACCGCTGCCCTGCGGCTGCAGTGCCAGGTAGGTGGTGTAGGCCTGCCTGGCCTTGGCCTTGTCGCCGGCGTTGAAGTAGGCATCGCCCAGGTTCAGGTGGGCCACGGCGCGCGACGGGTCGATCTTCAGGGTGTTCTCCAGCCAGCGCGCCGCTTCGGCATAGCGCTGCTGGCGGTAGTAGACGAAGCCGAGGTTGTTGGCCGCCTGGGCAAAATCAGGACGCAGCTTCAGCGCTTCGGTGAACTGCGCGGCCGCCTCGTCGTACTGCTTCTCGCGATACAGCTGCAGGCCACGGTCGTTGGCCTGCTGCGCGCGCTGGCGGTCGGAGGCCGGACCGGCGGTGGGCACCACCAGCTTGGCCTTGCCGCCCTGCAGGTCAGCCACGGTCACCGGTGCCTGGCTGTCCTTGGCCTCGCTGGCAGCATCCACCTTGTTGTTCAACGCGATCGCATCGGCGGTCAGCTGGCGTGTGCCGGCGTTGAGGAATTCCTGGCTGTCCGGCACCTGGAACACGAACTCGCCGCCCTGCGAACCGGGCAGGCTGCCGAAGGCCGGGGTCTGGTGCGAGACCGCCGACACGGCCGGCGCCACATAGGCGGCCAGCTCGGTACCGGTGATCAGGCCGTCGCCGTTGAGGTCCCCCTTGCCGGCCAGTGCCTGCAGCAGCACCCAGGTGAACACCGAGTGGCCGTTCGGGCCGGCGTCGGCCACCTGCTGGTCGGCACCACCGGCGGTCAGCATCTGCCGCGCGCTGCGACGCGCGTTCTCGCGCAGGAACGATGAGGACGAGGGGCCACCGCGGGTCAGGCCCAGGCCGCTGTAGCAGGCGTCCATCACGAACATCACGTGCTTGGCCTGCATGCTCTCGGCGATGTTCTGGATGTCGGTCATCGCGATGGCGTCGGTGGCGAATTCCTTCGGATCCGAATCGACCGGGATGATGTAGCCGAGATCGCGCCCGGAGGCCAGCTGGCGGGTCGCGCCATGGCCGGCGAAGAACACGAACACGCGGTCGTTCCTGCCGGTGCGGTCATCGGCCAGGCGGTCGTGGAACGCGGCCAGGATGTTGTTGCGGGTGGCCTGCTCGTTCTTCAGCACGATCACCTGCGAGGACGGGAAGCCGAACTGCCCGGTGAGGGTATCGGCCACCGCCTGCGCGTCATGGCTGGCGTACTCCAGCTTCGGCCATTTGGCGTAGTTGTCGATGCCGACCACGATCGCCCACGACTTCTCGTAGCCGGTGGTGACGGTGGCGGCACCGGCATCGCCCTTGCGCGCACGGGCGACAGTGAAGTCGCGGCCGTTCCAGCCGGCGAACTGGTAGCCATCGGCGATCAGCCGGTCGAGGATCTGCGGCAGTGCCTTCACTGCACGATCGTGGATGTCGTGGAACAGGATGATGCCGCGCTGTTCCTTGTTCACCTGGTCCAGCACGCGCTGCACGATCGACTCCGGCACCGGGTCGGCCCAGTCCATCGAGTCGATGTTCCACATGATCGACTTCAGCCCGGCCTCGTTGAGCAGCTGCAGGCCTTCAGCATTGCGCGCGCCATACGGGAAGCGGAACAGCGGCGCGCGCTTGCTGTCGACGTCCTTCAGCAGCGTGTCGGTGTCGAGCACCTGCTGGCGCAGCGCGTCGCCGGTGGTGCGCGACAGCTGGGCGTGGGTCAGGCTGTGGTTGCCCACCGCATAGCCTTCTTCCATCAGGTTGCGGCTGATCTTCGCCATCGGCCCGAGGCTGACCTTGCCATCGGCCTCGACCTTGCCCAGGTTGCGGCCCACCTCGAAGAACACGCCCGGCACGTCGTAGCGCTTGAGGATGGCCACTACTTCGTCGGTGTAGGCCTTGTGCGGGCCATCGTCGAAGGTCAGCACCACCGTCTTGGCCGGCAGGTCGCGGCCGAAGATCTCACGGTCGCTGTCCTTCATCGACATCGGGTAGGGCTCGATCACCCCGTAGTCGCGCAGGATCGCTTCGCGGCTGTAGTCCTTGTGCAGGTGGGCGATGTAATCGTCCCACTTCTCGCGCTTGAGCTCGATGGCGCGGGTGCGCTCGAAGCGGCTGAAGATGCGGGTCAGTTCCTGGTTGTAGTTGCGCTCGATCTCATCGAGCGCTTCCAGGTCCTCGCCGATGCGCTGGTGCAGCTTCACCGCCGGCAGCGAGGAATCGGTACCGACGCGCTCATGCAGATCACGCAGCACTTCGCGGAAGGCCAGGCGGTCGGCGTCGAACAGCTCCGGCGCGGACTCGATGTAGTCCAGCACGGTGCCGAGCGTGGCGAAGCGTTGCGGGCTGGCGCCGCGCAGCAGCGTGTCGAACTGCGCGGCGATGGCCGTGCGCTGTTCCAGGCCATCGTGGAACAGCTGCTGGCCCACGCGCGTGGAAGTGCCGCGGTCGGCGGCCGACTGCTGCGCCTCGTCGGCCAGCAGCACGATGATCCGGCGGTAGCCGTCGAGCTGTTTCTGCAGGGCCGCCAGCAACGGTGCGGCCGCGGGATCGGCGGCGGCCGCGGCCCGCGCGCTCGCCTGGGTGACGGTGGTCGCCGGCGCCTTCGCGTCCTGGTCGCCACAGCCGGCAACAACCAGGGTCAACAACAGCGAGGGCAGGAACAGGCGGAACGACGACGCGCGCGGCATGGCGGACTCGAAGGTGGGAGGAACGGTGTGCAGGCGATTCTAACGCCGCATGCGAAAAGCCCGCCTTGCGGCGGGCTTCTCGCGTCGATCGGGGCGGTAGAGTCGACTGTTAGTCGACTGCTCGTCCGCCAGTCGACTAACAGTCGACTCTACAAAGCAGGTGACCTGCGGTCGGGATTACTTCTTCTTGACCGGGGCCGGCGCGGTGGTGGCCGCAACCGGCTCGCCGCCATGGCGCTTGGTCATCCACCACTGCTGCAGCAGGCCCAGGCCGCCGTTGACCACCCAGTACAGGACCAGGCCGGACGGCATGAAGGCCATCATGACGCCGAACACCAGCGGCATGAACTGCATCATCTTCTGCTGCATCGGGTCCATGCCCGGCGCCGGGGTCAGCTTCTGGGTGAACCACATCACCGCCACGTTGATCACCGGCAGGATGAAGTACGGGTCGCGTGCGGTCAGGTCCTGGATCCAGCCGAACCAGGGCGCCTGGCGCAGTTCGACCGATTCCACCAGCACCCAGTACAGGGCGAAGAAGATCGGCATCTGGATGAGGATCGGCAGGCAGCCGCCCATCGGATTGATCTTTTCCTTCTTGTACAGCTCCATCATCGCGGTCTGGAACTTCTGGCGGTCATCGCCATAGCGTTCCTTCAACTGCGCGATGCGCGGCTGGAAACGACGCATCTTCGCGCCGCTCTTGTACTGGGTCGCCGACAGCGGGTACAGCACCAGCTTCAGCAGCACCACCAGGCCGACAATCGCCCAGCCCCAGTTGCCGACCAGCTTGTGCACCTGGTTCAGCACCCAGAACAGGCCCTGGCCGATCACCGCCATCATCGAGAAGCGGCTGTAGTCGACCACGCGGTCCAGGCCCGGCACGTCTTCCTTGGCGATCAGGTTGACCAGCTTCGGGCCGACCCACAGGCGGGCCTCGGTGCTGGTGGACTGGCCCGGGGCCAGGGTGAAGGCCGGGCCACGCGCTTCGATCAGGTCACGACCGGCCACCTGCGACAGCACGTAGTGCGCGGTCTGGTCCTTCTGCGGAATCCAGGCGGTGAAGAAGTGGTGCTGCAGCATCGCCAGCCAGCCGCCGGTGATGTTCTGGTTCAGCGTGCCGTCTTCCAGGTAGTCCTTGAACGCACGACGCTGGTACTTCTTGTCGTTGTCGTACCAGGTGGCGCCGTTGAAGCTGAAGGAATCCGGGTTGGTCATGCTCCGCGACAGGATGGTCGGGGTACGGTCCAGGGTGCGGTAGACGTAACCGTTCCACGGTGCGGTGCCGGCGTTGCTGACTTCGTCCTTGAAGCGCACGGCGTACTCGTTGCGCGAGACGGTCAGGGTGCGCTTGATGGTCACGCCGTTGTCAGCGGTCCACACGAACGGGATCTGCAGCTCGTTCTGGCCCTTGGCCAGCACGAAGTCCTTGGTGTCGCCCACCAGCTTGAAGCCGTCAGCGCCGGGAACCGGGGTGTTCTTGTCCTCGCTGGCCCAACCACTGATCGCGCTGTACGGATGCGCGGGGTCCTCGGTCAGCAGGCGTACCGGCGGGCTGCCTTCGTCCTTGGTCTGCGGGAACTGCAGCAGCTCGGCGTCGAGCACGCGGCCGCCATCGAGCACCAGGCGCAGCACGTCAGTGGTGACGGTCACGCGCTGGCTGGCCGGGGTCGCGCTGGCCTGCGCCTGCACCGCCGCCTGGCCGGGGGCACCCGGGACCTGGGCACTGGGAATGCTGCCCGGGGTCGCGCCCGGAACGCTCTGCGCGGCGGCCGGGGCCGACGTGGTCGTCGGTGCCGGGGTGGGGGCAGCCTTTTCACGGCTCCACTCCATCCACAGCAGCACGGCTACCATCAGCCAGGCAAAAATGAGGAATACGCGGGTCTGGTTCATCAGCGGACAGGCTCGGCGGGGCCGGGACGCGATGCCGGCTCGGTCAAAGAAGGAGTTGCGATGCCATCAGGCGGCGGCATTGTGCCGTCCACGCCCGGCGCGGGCAATGCACGCAGGCGACGCAGCAGGCGCAGGAAGGCCTGGCGGATCTCGTCGTTGCTGGCGGAACGCGCAGCACTACGGGCCACGACGACGAAGTCGCCTGGCTGGATTTCGGTACGTGTCTGACGCAGGATGTCGCGCAGGACGCGCTTGATCCGGTTACGCCCCACGGCGTTCGGATCGACCTTGCGGGAAACCGCCAGACCCAGCCTGGCCGGCCGGTCAGCCGGCAGCCAGTGCAGGGTCATCAGCGGATCGGACACACGGCGGGCGCCGTTGAAGACCGTTGAATATTCGGCACGCGTGCGAACCCGCGCAGAGCGAGGGAATCGCTTGCGCGGGTCTGCAGTATTCACTGTCGAAGGGATTGCGTCTGCCGCGAGGTGCGGCATGGCAATCAGGCGCTCAGGACTTTGCGGCCCTTGGCGCGGCGACGCGACAGGATCTTGCGGCCGTCAGCGGTCTTCATACGGGCACGGAAGCCGTGGTCGCGCTTACGCTTGAGGTTGCTGGGCTGGTAGGTGCGCTTCGTGGCCATTGGGGGCCTCTCGTATGAATGGGACGGAAAGAACCGGAAATTCTAGAGAGGTACCCTGCCCCGCGTCAAGCCCTGACAGCTACGCGAATTCACCGGGCTGTGCAATAGCTGTGGATGTTTTTGTGAATAAGTAGGGGACAAGCATTCCGAAGGCGGGCGCTCGGTGGTAGTCTGAGCCATCCATTTCCCCCCTTTCCGGCCTGTGTCTGGGCGCCTTGTCGCGTCCATGCCCCGGCCACCGGACGATTATTGCTGATGGATGCCTGGTCCCGTAGTCTCGAGCGCCTTGAAGCGGAGTTCCCGCCGGAAGACGTTCACACCTGGTTGAAGCCGCTGCAGGCCGATCTGCGCGCGGACAGCCTGGTGCTGTATGCACCGAATGCCTTCATCGTCGATCAGGTACGCGAGCTGTACCTGGCCCGTATCCGCGAGCTGCTGGCCCATTTCGCCGGCTTCAGCGACGTTTTTCTTGAAATCGGCTCGCGCCCACGGCCGGTGGAAGCGCAGAACGCGGCCGTTTCCGCGCCGTCGGCGCACATCGCCAGTGAGCCGCAGGTGCCGTTCGCCGGCAATCTGGACAGCCACTACACGTTCGCCAACTTCGTTGAAGGCCGCAGCAACCAGCTGGGTCTGGCCGCCGCCTTCCAGGCAGCGCAGAAACCGGGCGATCGCGCGCACAACCCGCTGCTGCTGTACGGAGGCACCGGCCTGGGCAAGACCCACCTGATGTTCGCCGCCGGCAACGCCATGCGCCAGGCCAATCCAGGTGCGAAGGTGCTGTACCTGCGTTCGGAACAGTTCTTCAGCGCGATGATCCGGGCCCTGCAGGAAAAGACCATGGATCAGTTCAAGCGCCAGTTCCAGCAGGTCGACGCGCTGCTGATCGATGACATCCAGTTCTTCGCCGGCAAGGACCGCACGCAGGAAGAGTTCTTCCACACCTTCAACGCGTTGTTCGATGGCAAGCAGCAGATCATCCTGACCTGCGATCGCTATCCACGCGAAGTCGAGGGCCTGGAAGCGCGCCTGAAGTCGCGTCTTGCCTGGGGCCTGTCGGTCGCGATCGAACCGCCGGACTTCGAGACCCGCGCCGCGATCGTGCTGGCCAAGGCACGCGAACGTGGTGCAGAGATTCCCGATGATGTTGCGTTCCTGATCGCCAAGAAGATGCGCTCCAACGTGCGCGACCTCGAAGGCGCGCTGAATACCCTGACCGCCCGCGCCAACTTCACCGGCCGCGCGATCACCACCGAGTTCGCCCAGGAAACCCTGCGCGACCTGCTGCGCGCCCAGCAGCAGGCGATCAGCATTCCCAACATCCAGAAAACCGTTGCCGACTACTACGGCCTGCAGATCAAGGATCTGCTGTCGAAGCGTCGGACCCGCTCGCTGGCCCGCCCCCGTCAGGTCGCCATGGCGCTGACCAAGGAACTGACCGAGCACAGCCTGCCCGAGATCGGCGACGCCTTTGCCGGTCGCGATCACACCACAGTGCTGCATGCCTGCCGCCAGATCCGGACCCTGATGGAAACCGACGGCAAGCTCCGTGAGGACTGGGACAAGCTGATCCGGAAGCTGAGCGAATGATGCACGGATGCCGATGAGGCGTCATCGCACAAAACGGTGCAGAATCCGGTAGCAAGCGCGGGACACGTTGTGGATAAAAATGCCGTTTGAAATCGCAGCAGATTTATCCACAGCTTTCCCCACCCCTTGGGGGTCGGTAATGCAGAGGGTTTCGAGGTCTGAAATACCTTTAATTACAAAGACTTAGCATTGTTTTCCAGCGATTCTGTCTCTACCAGCACCACCAAGCTTTTGATTTATTCCACATTTTTTAAAGCATAGGGGCACGGAACCACATGCGTTTCACACTGCAGCGCGAAGCCTTTCTCAAGCCGTTGGCACAGGTCGTCAACGTGGTCGAACGCCGCCAGACCCTTCCGGTTCTGGCCAATTTCCTGGTCCAGGTGCAGAACGGCCAGCTGTCGCTGACCGGTACCGACCTGGAAGTGGAGATGGTGTCGCGGATCGCGGTTGAAGATGCCCAGGACGGCGAAACCACCATTCCCGCCCGCAAGCTGTTCGAGATCATCCGCGCCCTGCCCGACGGCAGCCGGATCACCGTCTCGCAGACCGGTGACAAGATCACCGTGCAGGCCGGTCGCAGCCGTTTCACCCTGGCCACGCTGCCTTCGAACGACTTCCCGTCGGTGGATGAAGTGGAAGCCACCGAGCGCGTCGCCATCGGCGAAGCGACCCTGAAGGAGCTGATCGAGCGCACCGCGTTCGCAATGGCGCAGCAGGACGTGCGCTATTACCTCAACGGCCTGCTGTTCGACCTGCGCGGGGATGCGCTGCGCACCGTGGCGACCGATGGCCATCGCCTGGCACTGTGTGAAACCGATCTGGCCAAGCCGAGCGGTTCCAAGCGCCAGATCATCGTGCCGCGCAAGGGCGTGACCGAACTGCAGCGCCTGCTGGAAAGCGGCGATCGCGAGATCGAGCTGGAAGTCGGCCGCAGCCACGTCCGCGTCAAGCGCGACGATGTCACCTTTACCTCCAAGCTGATCGACGGTCGCTTCCCGGATTACGAAGCGGTGATCCCGATCGGTGCCGACCGCGAAGTGAAGGTCGATCGCGAGGCGCTGCGCGCGTCGCTGCAACGTGCGGCGATCCTCTCCAACGAGAAGTACCGCGGCATCCGCGTGGAAGTCTCGCCGGGCAACCTGAAGATCAGTGCGCACAACCCGGAACAGGAAGAGGCGCAGGAAGAGATCGAAGCCGACACCACCGTCAGCGACCTGGCGATTGGCTTCAACGTGAACTACCTGCTGGATGCCCTTTCGGCCCTGCGCGATGAGGAAGTCATCATCCAGCTGCGCGATTCCAACTCTTCGGCCCTGGTACGTGAATCCAGCAGCGAGAAATCGCGCCACGTGGTGATGCCGCTGCGGCTCTGACAGCGGTCCTGTTCCACGTGGAACCAGACGACGCCCGGGATATTCCCGGGCGTTTTTTTTGGTTCCACGTGGAGCATCGAAACGTGCTTCCGCTGCGCCGGTCTGTGTGGCCGGTTTATCGAGCTTCGGATCGGAGTGAAACAGGCGGTAGGTGTCCCAGGCAATCGCTTGCCCCTGGCCAGGACTCCGGTTCGTCGGACGGCCGCCCGATCAGGAACTCAGTGCTCTTTCCTCAGCCGGTCGGGTTTCCCAGCGGAAGGCGCTGACGCAGGTGAAGGCAGCCGACATCGCGGTGCTCGCGCCTCTGCGAAACGACCCTGTCCACAGGCTGCATTTCCGGCAGATCGGGGCTCGCCTAGCTTCTAAATCTGGGTATAAATCTAAAGCATGGTGGTGATGGTAGCGCCAGATCTGGTGGAAAAACAGGCTATGTTTATGATTTAAAAGATCTTTTTAGGGCTGAAACCCCCTGTATATAGGCCCCAGAGCCTGGGGGGGAACCTGTGGATAGTTTCGAGGCCGGGGCAAAGTCGCTTTTTTATCCACAGATTGCCCATACCTTGTGTATAAGTCATACAGTGCAGCTGTGGACAGCGTGAAACGATCGGCGCGAATTTCTTGAAATCTGTGGAACCCTCCAGGACCTTGGGCCTCAGATTTGAAGCAATCTGCAGGAACGGTCGCCGGCTCTCCGTCCGTTATCACGAACCGCTCTCCGTAGACGCGCTGATTTCGCTGAAATCTGGGCGGCTGCTCCCGCCATCGCGGTGCAGAATTGAAGGATTTCGAGGCAAACCGCGACGCCATTGCCGCCACGTGGAGCAGGGCATCGTTGTGGACTGCCCCGCTCCACGCGGTACGTGGTGCCATCGGCCCCGGCTTGACCGATGCAGTAAGCTGATGGATTCCCCGCCCCTCTACCGCCCCGTGCGGATGGTCTTTCGCGCCCCATGCTTATCCGCCGCCTCGCCTTGCACCAACTGCGTCGCTTCAGTGCGGTGGACCTTTCGCCCCAGCCGGGACTGAACCTGCTGACTGGCGACAACGGTGCCGGCAAGACCAGCGTGCTGGAGGCCCTGCATCTGATGGCGTACGGGCGGAGCTTCCGAGGCCGGGTACGCGATGGTCTGGTGCGCCAGGGCCAGGAAGCCCTGGAAATCTTCGTCGAATGGGACGAACAACGCGCGAACCACCCGCCGCACCGCCGGAAGGCCGGCCTGCGCCACAGTGGCCAGGACTGGAAGGGACGATTGGACGGTGAGGACGTGGCCCAGTTGGGCAATCTATGCGCAGCGCTGGCCGTCGTGACGTTCGAGCCCGGCAGCCACGCGCTGGTCAGCGGAGGCGGTGAACCCCGTCGCCGTTTCCTCGATTGGGGCTTGTTCCACGTGGAACCTGATTTCCTGTCCCTGTGGCGCCGCTATTCTCGTGCGCTGAAGCAGCGCAACGCCCTGCTCAAGCAAGGCGGGCCGCCACGGATGCTCGATACCTGGGATCATGAGCTCGCCGAGGCCGGAGAACCTCTGACCAGTCGTCGCCAGCACTACCTGGAGCGCTTGCAGCAGCGCACCGTGGCGCTGGCTGCCAGCCTGGCGCCGCAGCTCGGCATCCAGGGCCTGGAACTCAGTGCGGGGTGGCGTCGGCATGAGCTTCCTCTGGCCGATGCCCTGCTTCTGGCCCGGGAACGTGACCGCCAGGCCGGTTACACCTCGGTCGGGCCGCACCGGGCCGACTGGAGCGTCGATTTCCACAGCATTCCCGGTCGTGACGCGCTCTCTCGCGGCCAGGCCAAGCTGACGGCATTGGCGTGCCTGCTGGCACAGGCCGAGGACTACGCGGAGCAGCGCGGCGAGTGGCCGGTGATTGCCCTCGACGATCTGGCTTCGGAGCTGGATCGGACCCACCAGGCGCGGGTACTGGAGCGCCTGCTCAGCGGACCGGCACAGATCTTTGTCACTGCCACCGAAACCCCGGCAGCGCTGCAGGAGCTGACCCATATTGCCCGGTTCCACGTGGAACATGCACAGATCGTGGCTGTGCCATAGTGGGCACACCAGGGCCGCTCGACCCCGGCTGGTATAATTCGGGTTGCAATCCTTTCATTCTCGGCACATCGCTCCTGGCGGTGGCCGACCTGCGGAGCCTACGGCAAGCGCAATGAGCGACGAACAGAACACCCCGGCAAACAACGGCAATTACGACGCCAACAGCATTACCGCCCTGGAAGGCCTGGAGGCTGTCCGCAAGCGTCCCGGCATGTACATCGGTGACGTGCATGACGGCACCGGTCTGCACCATATGGTGTTCGAGGTCGTCGACAACTCGATCGACGAAGCGCTGGCCGGCCACGCCGACCACGTTGCAGTGACCATCCACGCCGACGGCTCGGTTTCGGTATCCGACAACGGTCGCGGTATCCCGACCGGCAAGCACGAGCAGATGAGTGCCAAGCTGGGCCGCGAGGTGTCCGCCGCCGAAGTGGTGATGACCGTCCTGCACGCGGGTGGCAAGTTCGACGACAACAGCTACAAGGTGTCCGGCGGCCTGCACGGCGTCGGCGTCAGCGTGGTCAACGCGCTGTCGCAGAAGCTGCTGGTGGATGTTTTCCAGAACGGCTTCCACTACCAGCAGGAATTCAGCAACGGCGCCGCCGTGACCGCACTGGCCAAGCTGGAAACCACCACCAAGCGCGGCACCACCGTGCGCTTCTGGCCGTCGACCGTTGCGTTCCACGACAACGTGGAATTCCACTACGACATCCTGGCCCGTCGCCTGCGCGAGCTGTCGTTCCTGAACTCCGGCGTCAAGATCGTCCTCGCCGACGAGCGCGGTGATGGCCGTCGCGACGACTTCCACTACGAAGGCGGCATCCGCAGCTTCGTGGAGCACCTGGCCCAGCTGAAGACCCCGCTGCATCCGAACGTCATCTCGGTCACCGGCGAGCACAACGGCATCGTCGTGGATGTGGCGCTGCAGTGGACCGACTCCTACCAGGAGACGATGTACTGCTTCACCAACAACATTCCGCAGAAGGACGGCGGCACCCACCTCGCCGGTTTCCGCGGTGCGCTGACCCGCGTGCTCAACAACTACATCGAGCAGAACGGCATCGCCAAGCAGGCCAAGATCAACCTGACCGGCGACGACATGCGCGAAGGCATGATCGCGGTGCTGTCGGTGAAAGTGCCGGACCCGAGCTTCTCCAGCCAGACCAAGGAAAAGCTGGTCAGCTCCGACGTGCGCCCGGCAGTGGAAAACGCCTTCGGTGCACGCCTGGAAGAGTTCCTGCAGGAAAACCCCAACGAAGCCAAGGCGATCGCCGGCAAGATCGTTGACGCCGCGCGTGCACGTGAAGCCGCGCGCAAGGCCCGCGACCTGACCCGCCGCAAGGGCGCACTGGACATCGCCGGCCTGCCGGGCAAGCTGGCCGACTGCCAGGAAAAGGATCCGGCGCTGTCCGAACTGTTCATCGTCGAGGGTGACTCGGCAGGTGGCTCGGCCAAGCAGGGCCGCAACCGAAAGAACCAGGCCGTGCTGCCGCTGCGCGGCAAGATCCTCAACGTGGAACGTGCCCGCTTCGACCGCATGCTGTCCTCCGACCAGGTCGGTACGCTGATCACTGCGCTGGGCACCGGCATCGGCCGTGACGAGTACAACCCGGACAAGCTGCGCTACCACAAGATCATCATCATGACCGACGCCGACGTCGACGGCGCCCACATCCGCACCCTGCTGCTGACGTTCTTCTACCGTCAGATGCCGGAGCTGATCGAACGCGGTTACGTCTACATCGGCCTGCCGCCGCTGTACAAGATCAAGCAGGGCAAGCAGGAGCTGTACCTGAAGGACGACCCCGCGCTGGACAGCTACCTGGCCAGCAGTGCGGTGGAAAACGCCACGCTGGTGCCGGCCACCGGCGAACCAGGCATCGAAGGCCTGGCGCTGGAAAAACTGCTGCTGGCCTACGCCGCCGCGCAGGATTCGATCGAGCGCAACGCCCACCGTTACGACCGCAACCTGCTCGAGGCGCTGGTTGATTTCGTGCCGATGGACATGGAGAGCCTGCGCAGTGCCGGCGACGGCGAAGGCCTGGATGCACTGGCCAAGCGCCTCAACCAGGGCAGCCTGGGCAGCCCGCGCTTCAGCCTGGAGCTGCAGGAAGCCAACGATGAGCGTCCGGCCGCCGTGCTGGTGACCCGTCGCCACATGGGCGAGCAGCACATCCAGGTGCTGCCGATGTCGGCGTTCGAGAGTGGTGAACTGCGCGCCATCCACCAGGCGTCGAAGCTGCTGCACGGCCTGGTCCGCGAGGGCGCGACGATTTCCCGCGGCGCCAAGTCGATCGAAGTCGACAGCTTTGCCAAGGCGCAGAGCTGGCTGCTCGAGGAAGCCAAGCGCGGTCGCCAGATCCAGCGATTCAAGGGTCTGGGTGAAATGAATCCGGAGCAGCTGTGGGACACCACCGTGAATCCGGAAACCCGTCGGCTGTTGCAGGTGCGCATCGAAGACGCCGTCGCAGCTGACCAGATCTTCAGCACCCTGATGGGCGATGTCGTCGAGCCGCGTCGCGATTTCATCGAAGACAATGCGCTGAAGGTCGCCAACCTGGATATCTGACACAATCGGCAGCCGGCCGGTGCGCGGGGAGGCGCACCGGTCTCTGTCCCTTGAACGCAGGTATCTGATGTCCGTTTCCGCCCCGGCTTCCGCTCCGCCTCCGGTTCCGCCCGCGTCTGTCCCGCCGCGTGCCGTGGCCCCGCTGGCAGGTTTCTTCATCGACCTGGGTATTGCCGCGATCACCCTGATCGGCCTGAGCATGGTCAGTGGCCTGTTCTGGGGCTTCTACCGCGCGATCATGGTCAGCCGTGCCAATGCGGATGCCAACGGCGGCGCGCTGTCGCCGGATGCCGTCGGCGCAGTGGTCGGCCAGCCCGGCGCCCTGGCGCAGATCCTGATGGCGTTGATCGCTACCGGCGGCGCGGCACTGCTGCTGTACTTCTGGCGGCGTCCGGCGAGCGTCACTGAACGCCAGGCCTCACGGCAGGCGCTGCTGAAACCGTCCACGTGGGGGTGGACCCTGCTGGTGGCGACCCTGATCGTGCTCGGCAGCAACGGCATCGCCTTCCTCTCCAGGCAGTTCGGGATCGAGCCGGTGCCGACCAACGTGGAACTGATGCAGAGCGCGATCGCGCGCTTCCCGCTGTTCCTGGTGCTGTTTGCGGTGATCCTTGCGCCGGCGTACGAAGAACTGCTGTTCCGCCGCGTCCTGTTCGGGCGCCTGTGGCAGGCCGGCCGCCCCTGGCTGGGCCTGGTCCTCAGCAGCCTGGCCTTCGCGCTGGTCCATGAAGTGCCCGGTGTCAGCAAGAACTCGCTGCTGGGCATGGCGCAGCTGTGGCTGGTGTACGGCGGCATGGGCGCCGCCTTCTGCTGGCTGTACCGACGTACCGGCACCCTGTGGGCCGCCATCGCCGCGCATGCGCTGAACAACGCGGTGGCGCTGGCCGCAATGGTGTTCCTGGGGTCAACGTAACGCTGTGCCCGCTTGACGAAAGATTAAGCAGGTACGCTACACACTGCGCACATGAACACGGGGGCGGACCCATGAAACAACTGCTGCTGGCTCTAGTCATCACCACCGTCGTCAGTGCCTGCGCGACCACGACCTCGCCTACCGGACGACGGCAGATGGTGGGCGGCGTGTCGCAGGCACAGCTGGACCAGCTCGGCGCGCAGGCGTTTGCCGAGACCAAGCAGAAAGAGAAGATCAGCACCGATGGCCGCCAGAACGGCTACGTGCAGTGCGTGGTCAACGCGCTGGTGGCGCAGTTGCCGCCCCAGTACCGTGGCGTACGGTGGGAGACGGCGGTCTTTGTCGACAAGGAACCCAACGCGTTCGCCCTTCCCGGCGGCAAGGTGGGCGTCAATACCGGCATCTTCACCGTCGCCAAGAACCAGGATCAGCTGGCTGCCGTGATCGGCCACGAAATCGGCCATGTGATCGCCCGCCACCACGAAGAGCGCATTACGCGCCAGATGGGCGCGCAGACGGGCCTCGCCGTCCTGGGGGCACTGGCCGGTGCTGCCTATGGCGATGGTGCCGCCAGCACGGTCAACCAGTTGGGTGGCATGGGTGCGCAGGCGGCTTTTCTGCTGCCAGGCTCGCGGACCCAGGAAAGCGAGGCCGATGTCATTGGCCAACGGCTGATGGCCCAGGCCGGCTTCAACCCGGCGCAGGCGGTCGATCTATGGCAGAACATGATGGCGGCCAGCGGTGGTCGCAGCCCGCAGTGGCTGTCCACCCACCCCGATCCGGCCAACCGGATCCAGGAACTGCGCCGTGATGCACCGGGCCTGACGCCGGTGTACCAGCAGGCGCAGGCGGCCGGGCTGCGGCCAAAGTGCGGATGAGTGCGCAGTTCTATGCTGTATTGCAGCACATAAAACGATTTCTCACGCCATCTGTTTCTGATACGTTTGGCGGCTCAGATTTTTCTGACAGTCCGACTTTGCCGCTATCCGGCGGTTCGATCGAGGTGAACGATGATTTTCCGTAACCACAAAGCTGTGCTTTCCGTCCTCGTCGCGACCGCCCTGACCGGCGCCGTGGTCACCGATGCCTTTGCGCAGTCCTCGCGTTCCTCCGACCGTGGCAGCCGCGGCGGCAGCAGCAAGCAGGCCAAGGCCGAACCGCTGTACCCGAATGCGACCCGCCAGGAGCCGACCGCCAAGGCCTCGGCCAAGATGGGCAGCAAGCTGCAGAAAATGATTGACAGCTACAACAAGGAAAAGTTCCCGGAAACGCGTGAGCAGGCCGACGCGATCCTGGCCGACAGCGCGTCCAACGAGTACGACAAGTCGCTGGCCGCGCAGCTGGCCTCGCAGGCGGCGTACCAGACCGACGACGTGCCGGGCGCGATCGCGTACCTGAAGCAGGCGATCCAGTTCAACGGCCTGGACAACAACGGTCACTTCCAGTCGATGCTGATGCTCGGCCAGCTGCAGCTGCAGGAAGACCAGACCGCCGAAGGCCTGGCCACCCTGGACAAGTACTTCGCCGAGAGCAAGTCGACCAAGCCGGAAGAGCTGATCGCCAAGGGCCAGGCGCTGTACCAGCTGGAGCGCTACCAGGAAGCGATCCCGGTGCTGAAGCAGGCCATTGCCGGTGCCACCGAGCCGAAGGACAACTGGAACCAGCTGCTGATGGCTGCCCTGTCCGAAGCCGGCCAGACCGGTGAGGCGGTGCAGGCCGCAGAAGCGCTGGCGGCCAAGAACCCGAATGACAAGAAGGCCCAGCTGAACCTGGCCAACATGTACATGCAGGCTGACCAGATGCCGAAGGCCGCCGCGGTGATGGACAAGCTGCGCAGCAGCGGCCAGCTCACCGACGAGCGCGAGTACAAGCAGCTGTACTCGATCTATGCCAACACCGAGAACAAGGAAAAGGACGTCATCGCGGTCATCAACGAAGGGTTGCAGAAGGGCATCCTGAAGCCGGACTACCAGGTCTACCTGGCGCTGGCCCAGTCCTACTACTACTCCGACCAGGTGCCGCAGGCGATCGACGCGTGGCAGAAGGCCGCCCCGCTCTCCAAGGACGGTGAGACCTACCTGAACCTGGCACGCGTCCTGCATGCCGAAGGTCGCATCCCGGAGGCCAAGCAGGCCGCCCAGCAGGCGCTGGCGAAGGGTGTGAAGAACCAGGCTGATGCCAAGAAAATCATCAACCTGAAGTAAGTAGGAATAACGCCTGAACGCCTGCTCAGTTGATGCGCAGGCGCTCAGGATTGGTATAAGCTTGGAGGTTCCTGCGGTGTCATGCACCGCTGATCAGGGATTCCGCCCCCGGCATCCCGGCCCCACTATTGAGCTCTTGGCGCATGACGGAACAACTAGTCGTTCACCGGTACGAACAACCCGATGACAAGGGGCTGAGCTGGCCTCGCATCGTCGGCATCGCGTTTGTAATTGCCCTGCATCTGGCCGCCTTCATGATGCTCCTCATTCCCGCCGTGGCTCCCAAGGCCGTCGCGGAGAAGGAGCGCAACGTCATGGTGACCATCGTCGACGCGCCGCCGCCGCCCCCACCGCCGCCGCCGCCGCCGCCGCAGGATACTCCGCCACCGCCGGTGAAGAATCTGTCGCCGCCGAAGCCGTCGCCCGTACCGCCGCCGCCGCAGGCGCCGGTCGTGGACGTGCCGGAGCCGCGCCCGAACGATATCGTCACCCCGCCGTCGCCCCCGTCGCCGCCGGCTCCGCCGACCTCGATCGAGGCCAGCGTGGACATCTCGTCGAAGGCCATGAATCCGCCGCGCTACCCGCCGGCCGCCTTCCGCGCGGGTATCCAGGGCGAAGTGATCCTGATCATTGATGTCGATGCCAACGGCAACGTCACCAATGTCACGGTGGAAAAGTCCAGCCGTAACCGCGACCTGGACCGTGCTGCGATGGAAGCAGCTCGCAAGTGGCGCTTCAACGCCGCTGAATCTGGCGGTAAGAAGGCGGCAGGTCGCGTTCGCGTCCCGGTCAACTTTGCGCTGAACTGATGCGTCCGGGTGGCCCTCCGGCCACCCCCGCTCCCGGTTCGATTGTTTAGCTTAGCTACACCCTTTATCACCACACACAACAAAGGTAAGCGTCATGCTGCAGGAAATTTTCATCGCCGCTGCTGCCGGGGGCAATCCGTCCAACGCCCTGTCGCAGATGGGCTTCGAGCACCTGATCCACGAAATGACCACCAAGCCGGGTGATTTCGCGGTTTCCTGGGTCGTGCTGCTGACCCTGATCGCCATGTCGGCCATGTCCTGGTACTGGACCGTCATCAACATCTTCCGTGCTACCCGCCTGAAGAGCGCCGCTGACCGCGTCGTCAGCCTGTTCTGGGACACCCCGAACGCGCAGGACGCCATCCGTGCGATGGAAGAGCAGCCGGCTTCGGAGCCGTTCTCGAAGATCGCCCTGGACGCTGCCCAGGCCGCTGCCCACCATCAGCGCGCTGAAGGCGGTGCTACCGGCGGCGTCGGTGAGAACCTGAGCCGTTCGGAGTTCGTCGACCGCGCCCTGCGCCAGGCCGTGACCCGCGAAAGCAACAAGCTGCAGTCGGGCATGACCCTGCTGGCCACCGTCGGTGCAACCGCTCCATTCGTCGGTCTGCTGGGTACCGTGTGGGGCATCTACGGCGCGCTGATCAAGATCGGTGCCACCGGCTCCGCTTCGATCGACGCCGTTGCCGGCCCGGTGGGTGAAGCGCTGATCATGACCGCGATCGGTCTGTTCGTCGCAATCCCGGCCGTGTTCGCCTTCAACTTCTTCAGCAAGATCAACAGCGCGACCATCAGCAAGTTCGATACCTTCGCGCACGACCTGCACGACTTCTTCGCCACCGGTTCGCGCGTCCGCTAATTGCGGCGCGCGTCACCCAGCGACGAAGTAAGTAGTCACCAAGATCTAGACGGAGCCCGTTATGGCTTTCAGTAGTGGTAACAGCGGCGGCCCCATGGCCGACATCAACGTTACGCCCCTCGTGGACGTGATGCTGGTGCTGCTGATCATCTTCATCATCACGGCGCCCCTGATGTCCCACAAGGTCAAGGTGGATCTGCCGGAAGCCAACCTGATCCAGAAGCCGGAAGATGCTGAAAAGCGTCCGAACCCGATCACGCTGGCAGTCAAGGAAGACGGCTCGATCTACTGGAACGACGAAGAAATCAACAAGCAGACTCTCGAGTCCCGCTTGGCGACCGCCGCACAGCAGACCCCGCAGCCGCCGCTGAACCTGCGTGGTGACCGCACCACCAAGATGCGCGTCATCAACGACCTGACCAAGGTCGCGCAGGAACAGGGCATGCTGGACGTCGGCTTCGTTGCAACCAAAGAAAAGGGGCAATAAGCCATGGCATTCAGTAGTGGTGGTGGCAAGGGCCCCATGGCAGACATCAACGTCACGCCCCTCGTGGACGTGATGCTGGTTCTGCTGATCATCTTCATCGTGACCGCGCCGATCATGACGTATCCGATCGCCGTGGACCTGCCGCAGCGCGTGCTCAACCCACCGCCGCAGCTGGTCGAACCGCCGCCGCCGATCGAGCTGAAGATCGACGCCAGCAACCAGGTCTCGTGGAACAACAGCCCGATCAATACCAGCGAGCTGCAGCAGCGGATGGAGCAGGAGGTCCAGCGTGACCCGACCAACCAGCCGGAACTGCGCATCGACGCCAGCCCGGATTCCGAGTACGACGTGATGGCCAAGGTTCTGGCCGCCGCGAAGAACGCTCAGATGAAGAAGATCGGTTTTGTGCAGCAGTAATCGCTACACCGCAACACAACAGTCATGACGCGACTGCAGACGCCCCTGGAGACAGGGGCGTTTTTTTGTGTTTTCGTCGTGGCGCACGGCTTGGGGTCAGATCCCTTTTCCTGAGCAAAAAGGGATCTGACCCCATCCGGCAGCACGCGCCGCTATGATCGGCGGATGCTCGCCCTCTTCGACTCCCTGCGCCACTGGCTTGACGGCATCGCCCACCTTGGCTCGATCCTGGCGGTGGCCTACCTGCTGTACCTGTTCGCGCTGGCGGGCTGGATCATGCTGCAGAAGCGTGAGCCGGTGGCCACGCTGAGCTGGATCCTGTCATTGGCACTGCTGCCCTACCTGGGGCTCTTCATCTATTACCTGCTGGGCCCGCAGAAGGTGAAGCGGCAGCGCCTGCGTCGCGGCCGCGCGCGCTCGGGCATGGAGCACTACAGCGATGTCTGCCCGCCCGATGCGGACTGCACCGAGCTGGCCAAGGTCGCCCAGGCCACCACCGGGCTGGCACCGAGCAGCGCCACCGAAGTGACCTGGCTGGTGGACGGCGCCGCGACCTATGACGCGCTGCTCGACGCCATCGCGCAGGCCCGCGACCATGTGCACCTGGAGTACTACATCTTCAACCCCGACCACGCCGGCACCGCGGTGCGCGACGCGCTGGTCGAACGCGCCGGCGCCGGCGTGCAGGTGCGCCTGCTGCTGGATGCGGTCGGCTCGTCCGCCCTGCCCCGCCGCTTCCTGCAACCGCTGCTGGACGCCGGCGGCGAGGCGATCTGGTTCCATCCGCGGCAACTGCTGAAGCCGTTCAAGCGTCCGTGGCTGAACCTGCGCACGCACCGCAAGCTGGTGATCGTCGATGGCCGCGTGGCCTTCACCGGTGGCATCAACATCACCGACGAAGAGGACGAGCGCCGCAGGCCCGACGCCTACCGCGACCTGCACATGCGTATCCGCGGCCATGTGGTGCGCAGCCTGCAGCTGGTGTTCGCCGAGGACTGGCTGTACGCCAGCGGCCAGGACCACTCCCGATTCGACATCGCCCGGTTGTGGCCGGCCGATGTGCCGATGCGCGCGGATGGACCGATCAACGCGCAGGTGCTGGTCTCCGGGCCCGACTCGGGCTGGGAGACCATCCACCGCCTGCATGTGGCGGCGATCCAGGAAGCGAACGAGCGGGTGTGGCTGGTGACGCCATACTTCGTGCCGGGTGAAGCGGCGCGGATGGCGCTGACCTCGGCCGCGCTGGGCGGCCTGGACGTGCGCCTGCTGGTACCGAAGATGAGCGATTCCTGGTTCGTGACCCAGGCCGCACGCTCCTACTTCGATGAGCTGTTGCACGCCGGCGTGAAGATCTATGAGTACGGGCCGCGCATGCTGCACACCAAGGCCTTCATTGCCGATGACGATGTCTGCATCGTCGGCAGCGCCAACTTCGACCACCGCAGCTTCCGGCTGAATTTCGAGCTGTCCATGATGATCAGCGACCGCGGCCGCGTTGCCGCCCTGGCTGAGCTGCTGCAGGGCGAGTTCGACCGCGCCACCCGGGTGCATGACCAGGCCGGTCGCTCGCTGTGGCTGCACCGCCTGCCCGAGGCCTTCGCCCGGCTGGCCTCGCCGCTGCTGTGACGCAGCGCTACACTGCGGCGATCATCCGGGGAGCCCGACTATGTACTGGTTGTACCTGCTGCTGGCGCTGGGCTGCTTTGCCTTCGCGCTGAAGACCCCGAGCGCGGGGTTGATGACCCTGTGCCTGCTGGCGGCGCTCGGCTTCCTGCTGGCCTGGGTGCGCGGCCGTTATGTGGCCCGCTTCGGCGACCTGCAGCGCGACCCGGCCACGCTGATCGATGCCGAGGAGCTGCGCCGCCTGCGCGAACAGGCCCAGGCCCGCCGCACTGACGACCACAACGACCACGACCCGTCCCCTCTTTCCAAGTAGTTCCGTTCCATGACCCAGCTCAGCGTCAACGTCAACAAGATCGCCGTCCTGCGCAATTCGCGCGGCGGCGCCGAACCGGACGTGGTGCATGCCGCCCAGGCCTGCCTGGATGCCGGCGCGCATGGCATCACCGTGCATCCGCGGCCGGACCGCAGGCACATCACCGCCGAGGACGTGCTGGCCCTGTCCACGCTGACCCGCGCGCGTGGGGTCGAGTTCAACATCGAAGGCAATCCGTTCGCGCCGCCGCGCGAGGGCTACCCCGGCCTGCTGGCGCTGTGCGAACAGACCCGGCCCGCGCAGGCCACCCTGGTGCCCGACGGCGACGGCCAGATCACCTCCGACCACGGCTTCGATTTCGAGCGGGACGCCGGGCGCCTGCGTCCGCTGGTGGCGGCGCTGAAAGCGATGGGCTGCCGGGTCAGCCTGTTCGTCGACGCGGGCAACCCGTTGCTGGAGCAGGCGGCCGAGGTCGGTGCCGATCGCATCGAACTGTATACCGGCCCCTACGCGGAGGCGCACGCGGCGGGCGACGCTGCGGCGATGCTGGAACTGTTCGCCACTGCGGCGCGGCGGGCGCAGGCGGTGGGCCTGGGCGTCAACGCCGGGCACGACCTGTCGCAGGACAACCTGCGTGACTTCCTGGCCCATGTGCCGGACGTGCTGGAGGTATCGATCGGTCATGCGCTGATCGGCGAGGCGCTGTATGACGGGCTGGATGCCACGGTGCGGGGCTATCTGGCCCTGCTGTGACCGACGGATGCGAGGGACACGGGTTGCCTTGTAGGGCCGAGCCCTGAACCCTTCAGGCGGCCGTCGCAGCCATTGAGACGGCCACGACGTACCCTGCCGCAATGGGTATTGCGATCAAGGGCCGAGGTTCCACGTCCCACCTTGCCGGGCGCTTCGAAAGCGCCGTCAGCGAGGCGGTGGACGACGGCTGGGCGGTCGACGAAAGCGAAGAGTTCCTCGCCCCGCGCCTGCGCACCGAAGTACGCGCCGAGACCGCGCGCAGCATCATCACCCGCAACACTTCGCCGGACGTCGGCTTCAGCCAGTCGGTGAATCCGTATCGCGGTTGCGAGCATGGCTGTTCCTACTGTTTCGCGCGTCCCTCGCACGCCTATCTGAACCTGTCGCCGGGCCTGGACTTCGAGACCAAGCTGTTCGCCAAGACCAATGCGCCGCAGCTGCTGCGCAAGGAACTGTCGAAACCCGGTTACGTGCCGCAACCGATCGCACTGGGCATCAACACCGATGCGTACCAGCCGATCGAACGCAAGTTCAAGCTGACCCGCCAGCTGATTGAAGTGATGCTGGAGACCAGGCATCCGTTCTCGCTGATCACCAAGAACGCACTGGTCGAGCGCGATATCGATCTGCTTGCGCCGCTGGCGGCGGAAAACCTGGTCAGCGTGCACTTCTCGGTGACCTCGCTGGACCCGCATCTCTCCGCGAAGCTGGAACCGCGCGCATCGGCACCGCACGCACGGCTGCGTGCGATGAAGCGGCTGCATGAAGCCGGCATTCCGGTCGGTGTGATGGTGGCGCCGGTGATTCCCTGGATCAACGACAGCGAACTGGAAGCCGTGCTGGAGGCCGCACACGACGCAGGTGCGAGCACCGCCGGCTACGTGCTGCTGCGCCTGCCGCTGGAAGTGGCACCGCTGTTCCGCGACTGGCTCGATACGCACCATCCTGATCGCGCCGCGCATGTGATGAGCACCATCCAGCAGCTACGCGGCGGCAAGGACTACGACAGCCAGTTCGGCACGCGCATGCGGGGCCAGGGCGTGTATGCCGATCTGTTGAGCAACCGCTTCAAGCTGGCGCGCAAGCGCCTTGGGTTCAATGCACAGAACAGCCATTGGCCGAAGCTGGATTGCAGCCGGTTCCTGAAGCCGTTGCCGCCGCGGAAGGATTCGCCGCAGGGCTCGTTGTTCTGACACAACTCACTGCGGGTCTGATCTCTTTCCGCTGAGTTGCCTTCCTGATGGTGCTTTGAAACCGTCGTACGTTCTCTTGTCGTTACTGGCACTGGGGCTCATGACGGCGATGCGATGCATTTCGCAGAATCGGCGACCAACATTCGTGGAAGCGCACTCTAGCGCTGTTCAATCAGCTGAACATCAGATTACTATTCACGCCCTCCTGAACCACTTGTTCAGGCGCGAGTTGGCACTGATCCAGAAATTCAAGGAACACCAAGAGCATGAAGCTCCGTTCGACAAGTACGTCTGCTACCGCCCTTCTGTTGATCCCATTGATGGTGACAAGTAGCTGTTGGGTCCCTGTCGCTTCTGCGAGGAAGGCAACTCACGTCTATCTCCAGAACAACAATGGCAGTTCCGACGCCAAGGACATGGACAGGATCACCGTCACCCATACACGTGGCCCGGCGATCGGATCATCGGGTGTCATCTCCATCGGCCGGGGTGTGTCCTACCACTCCGATATCTCCCTGCCGGCCAGAACGGCGCTGGAGCAGGAAACGGATGATCGCCGTGACGACTGCAACGAGCGCAAGGGCAATCCGGTCGTGCTCTACACCGGCAACAAGGTAGAGATCGAGCGTGACTTCACCGTCAATGGGGAAATGGGCCTGTTCCTCGAGCGCACCTACAATCACCACTGGAGCGCCGCAGGTCTGTTCGGCAATCACTGGATCAGCAACTTCGACTACAGCCTGGCATTCTCCAACGCACAGAATACGGCGTGGGCACAGCGGCCGGACGGCCGACGCATCAAGCTGATCTGGAATGAGGCCGAAGCACGATGGAATGAGGATCGTGCCAAACCGATCGCATACCTGGTGAAGAACAGCGATGGAAGCTTCACGCTGAACAATGAGGAGCTCGGTAGCGAACGCTACAACGCAGATGGCTATATAACCGAACTCCGCAACGAGCAAGGCGTCTATTGGACCTTTGCCTATATCAACAAGTACCTGCAGACGGTTACTCATTCGTCAGGTCGCAGCATCCAGTTCACGTGGAACAATGGTCTGCTGACCCAGGCCAAGGACCCAGCTGGTAATGTCTATCAGTACGGATACACCGCCGATGTCTTTGGAGCAGGTCGCGCCCGCCTTGCAAGTGTAACGCTGCCAGGTGCACCGCAGACGACCATTACCTATCACTACGAGGACGCGCGCTACCCGGGAGGATTCACCGGGAAGTCTTACAACGGCGTCCGATACTCCACCTTTGCCTACGATGCCTACAAGCGAGCGACGTTGTCGGAGCATGCTGGTGGGATCGAGCGGCACACGTTCAGCTACGTGGTCGAGAGCAGTGCGCCGGTGGCCGCCCCCCCTGCGCCAGCCCGGCCTGGTGGCGTTCGCGGCAGCGAAGAGACCGGATGGTGTGAGTACAACCCGCGCCAGGGTCAGATCTGTATTCAACCCCGTTCCCTGCCCGGTGGCCCAATTCAACTCGCCGCTCGTAGCGGATCGCAGAGCACGCTATTGGCGGCAGCCGACGACCGGACACGCCCCGTCAAGCTAAAGGTCAGCGAGACCAACCCGCTGGGACGCACCACCACGTATGCCTACGAGGATGGGCGCCAAGTGTCGGTGACCGGAATCAGATCATCGAACTGTCCGGCGAGCTACAAGGAGCGCACCTACGATGTCAACGGAAACCCGGACATTGTTCACGACTTTGTCGACAATCTTACTGACTTCGACTACAGCGCCGAGGGCAACCTGCTGAAGAAGAGCGAAGCCGTTGGAAGCCCGGCCGAACGCGTCACGCTCTATCAATGGGACACGGCAGGACGTCATCTGCTCAAAGAAACGATTGTTGGCGATAGCGAAACCACCTTCACTTACGATGGCAGGGGCAATATCAGTTCAACGACGAAGCGCAATCTGACGGCGGCCGGTGTAAACGGGCAGGCAAGAACCACTCAATACACCTACACCTATCATGCCAACGGGCTGACCGCCTCCATCAAGGAAGATGGCCCTCTGGCACAGGACGACATCACGTCTACATTCGACACGAAGGGCGATTTGTCCAGCGTCACGAACGCACTCGGTCACACGGTCAGCTACTCCAACTTCAACGGACTGGGATTGCCGGGACGCATCGTCAATGCGAACGGTGGCGTGCGGGAGCTGACGTATGACGGCCGCGGCCGCGTTGTGTCCGACAGAACCAGCTCGGGAACCGGCTGGGCGACCACATCCATTGGCTACACCGCTGCAGGCGACATCGCCTCGCTCACCCAGCCCGATGGCGTGACAGTCCGCTACGGCTACGATGCAGGGCGCCGCCTGATAGAGGAGGTGCGTTCGATGGGAGACGGCAAGTGGGCGTGGACGCGTCATAGCTATAACAATGCTTCCAATCGCACGCGCACTGAGGTTTCACAGACCGACTATCCGATGGATACGGTGGTTACTGGAGTGATTGACGAAATCACCCATGATGCGCAATGGAACTGGTTTGTACGCGGCTGGGCCTGCTCCACTGGCTCGGCTGGGTCAATCCAGGTGGACGGTTACGCCGATGGCAACGTCTACTTGGGTAGCACTCAAGCGAGCCTTGCCAGCGAGCCGGGAGTTGCTGCGGCCTGCCAAGCATCAGGGAGCGCCTATAGGTATCAATTGCCGATATCTCTAGCCCAGAGGCAACAGTTGGGCGGTCGCAAGTTCTCCATTTACGGCCAATCTCCGCAGGGCCGCGGCCAGGACCGACCGCTCGCGAACTCAGGCGTGTTTGCGATTCCGACAGCAAACATCGCTGGTGACATCGGCGGCGTGACCCAGGATGGCAGCTGGAACTTCTTCATTGAAGGCTGGGCCTGCTCAGTTGGCGTGGACACCTCGATCGACGTACACGTCTATGCCGGTGGCGCAGCTGGTGGCGGTACATTCGTCGCTTCGGGCCGCGCCAACATGCCGACCGACGGAAACGTTGCCAACGCGTGCCAGGCACGTGGAAATGCCTATTGGTTCAAGATCCCTCTTGACGGCAACGTACGATCAAATCACGGAGGAAAAGCGCTGTACGTGCACGGTATTTCGCCTGTTGGTGGTCCGAACCTGACCATCAATCGCTCGGGTGCTTTCACCGTCCCTGCCGTGGTGCGTAGCGCCGAGCTGGTTTCTGCATCGACCCCGGTGCCTCATATCTTCAATGGACAGTCATCCAGCGTGATTTTCCAGTTCCGAAACACGGGCAACGTCATCTGGAATCCAAGCGATACCTATATGGTTCTGAGGACAGTGCGGACCAGCGAGGCCATCGGGCTTTCATCTCCAGTCGTACCAGGCGCCGTAGCCACATTCACCGTGATCGTCTCGCCTGTGAACACCGGTAGTGGTGTTGCGCAATTCGAGTATGTGGGCCAGTTGGCATCCGGGGCCACAGCCTGGGGGCCGCAAGGGCAGGTGACGGTAAGGGCAGAGAACGACAAGGGCAGTTGCAACCCGAAATTCTGCGAAGAGCCACGCTAAGGAAGGCCAGAAAGACATGTCCGCAATTGCTTTGGCCATGATGGGGCTTAATACCATCGTCTCTTCCGTGAACTATCAGTACGACGAGTTGGGACGCGTGATATCTGAGAGCACTGAGCAGGGAAGAAGCATAAGGTACGTCTACGACGCAGAGGGAAGAGTCACCCAAGTGACCGATTCGCAGAATCGCGTTACACGAATGACTTACGACCCGCGCGGGCGCCTGATCCAGTCAATCGACGCAGCAGGAGGCACGACTCAGATTGCCTACGATCTTGCGGATCGTCCGATTCGCATTAGCGATCCTCGCAATCTGGTCACCACCTACGAGTTTGATGGCTTCGGCCAGATGTGGAAGCAGGTGAGTCCGGATACGGGAACAACGCAGCATCAATACGATGCTGCTGGCCTGCGGACTGCGACGACGCGTGCAGATGGCAGTATCGTTTCTTTTGGCTATGACGGCCTGGGACGAATGACCTCTGCGAGCGCCGAGGATCGCACGCTGGGCTACAGCTACGACTGGTGTGGTAATGGCAAGGATCAACTGTGTGGCACATCAGGGCCTGGGACCGCTACCCACTTCGCCTACACACCGAACGGTGAGTTGAAGATACGCCGCGACTTCACTGATCTGTCTGGTCAGAAGACCGACTACAGCACAAGCTATGGATACGATGGCATCAATCGCCTGAGCGAGATCACCTATCCCAATGGTGACAGGGCAACCTACACCTATGGTTCGCACGGAAAGCAGAGCGCATTGATTGCCACAGTCGACGGCACTCAACGGTCGATTATTTCCCAGGCTAGCTGGAAGGTAACGGGAGCCCATGAGTGGCTGGCCTATGGCAACGGTCTCGCTCGGGGATACAATCATGACCAGGAAGGAAGGCTGACCGCCATGTCGGTCTGGGGATCGGACGGTACCAAGGTCAGCTATTGGGACTATCAGTACAGTCGCGATGGTGAAATAACCGCCATTGTTGATGCTGTCGACCCGAACATGACACAGTTGATCGGTTACGATTCGCTGAGCCGTCTCACCCAGCTAACTCGCTTCGGCGTCACCAATAATCTGTCCTACGACGCCGGCGGCAATCACGACCGCTACCAGGCGGGTAATCAGCTGACCCAATACAGCATCGACCCGGGGAGCAACCGGGTGCTGAACTACACCAACCAGGACGGAAGCCGCCAGTACCAGTACGACGCGTTGGGAAATCGCATCAGCGAAACAGCGGGTAGCCGGATCAGCACCTATGAGTACGATGCATTCAATCGCATGAGCCGCAGCAACATCGGTGGCACTGCGACTGACTACGTGCTCAATGCTCAGGGGCAGCGCGTTGCAAAGATGAACCAGAACACCAATAGTCGCTACTTCTATGCTGGCCAGAACCAGCTCATGACCGAGCTGAACAATGGAGTGTGGACCAACTATTTCTGGTTCGAAGGTGAATTGGTGGGTTTGGCTCGCAGCGGGCAGCACAATTACGTGCATACCGATCATCTTGGACGCCCTGAGTTCGTCACCAGTCCAAGCCAGCACACCGTCTGGAAGGCATACAACTATGCCTACGGACGTAGCGTCCAGAAGGATGAGATCGGCGGGTTGAACATTGGCTTCCCCGGCCAGTACTACGACGCGGAAAGCGGCCTCTGGTACAACGGCTTCCGCGACTATGACGCGAGCATTGGTCGGTATGTGCAGAGTGATCCAATTGGACTGGCGGGGGGCATGAACACTTACGCGTATGTGTCAGGAAATCCAGTATCAAGAACCGATCCTTGGGGCCTTACTCAGTGCGACATTGATGTGGCGTTCTCGTTTGCAAAGCAGAACAACCCAGACATCAAGTTCGGTAGCGGTGCTCCTAAGGTGGATATTCCACGCTCAGGAGTTGAGGGACGATCAGACCTATACGGCGATGGTCGCATTCATCTGAATAAAAGGTACTTGGATGTGCTTGACTGGGCGGGCATCTACAACGTCCTAGATACCATAATTCACGAAGGTCTCCACTTTACGCGCCCTAGAAATTTGCAAACTGAAGAAAATGACTGGGATCATGGCTACGTTTCGTCGGAGGCAACCAAGCGAGCGCGAGAGCAGATCAACAATTATGACAAGGCCCGTAAGGCCGCTTGTGAGTGCGCACAATGAAGACATTTATCCATGTGGCCTGTTCCTGTTTCCTTCTCGCGCTGGGAGCGCAGCAGGTCCACGCACGTCAATTGCACGAATGCATCGTCGTTCCGCAGGCCACGGTCGTCACTGACATGCCGGCCGGCCTGGACGAGTTCGAACAGCGTCTGTGGGTAGCAAATACAGGTCAGAGGGTGCGCAAGGGCACGGACACCCTCCTTTTACTGCGCCTCTTCTCGGAGTCGCCGGGCGTGATCGATTCCCAGCAATACACCAAGATCACCGGCAGCCTGAAGGGGTACACGCCTTCGCCGGAAGGGACGCCAGAGGTAGTGGATGCACGTCTCACAAGTGGCAGCGCGGGCTTCGCGCACAAGGGAGACTACTGGCTGTCCGATTCAGCGGACGTCGAACTACATCAGCCGCACAAGGGCGATAGTCGGATTGAAGTCAAAGTGACGGCTGTTGGGTGGAACAGCTATCGAAAAGAAGACCGTTCCTTCTATCTCCAGTTCACCTGTCAACTCAAGGAAATCCCTGTCGAGAAGCTCAATGCTTGGCAAGGAGGCAACGACAATCTCTGGGGGTCCTTTGGACCCGCCAGATAGCTGAGTGGCATCAATCTGTACCTAGCAACCACTGCACGCTACGGAGTAGACAAGCGCCAGCGGCGGGGACTGGAGAGAGGTGAGTTCAGCATCATGGATGCGGAACAGATACGCCTACTGGTTCAAGTCGATGTATCCGAACCCATGCGCACATGACATGAAGAACATCTACTGGCTTGGCATCGCGTTCCTGTGGATGCCCCCTTGAACGTCCTGTTGCTGACGGCCGGCAAGCTAATGTCGGGCGACGCGCTTGGAGAAGAGTAGCTCGCTGGCTTCGGTGTGGCGGTGTTCGGTGCAGTGGCGGGCATGATTCTCTATCGCCGCCGCCCACGGTAGCGTCGAGCAAGCCCGGCGTCACCCCCCAAACAACTTCTGCGCACTCTGGAACAGGATCCAGCTCGTCGCAATGAACTTGTCGCCACCCTGTGGCCGGTTGCCACGATGGGTGTGGGTGAACGCCGTCGGGGCGATCAGCAGGCTGCCGGTGCGTGGCGCGATCTTGCGGCCCTGGAACAGGAACTCGGTTTCGCCTTCGTCGAAGTCGTCGTTGAGGTAGAGCGTCCACAGCACGTGCCGGTGCAGGGTCTCGGCCTGCGCATCCTTCGGGTACAGCTCGCAGTGCCAGTACGGGTAGCCGCCCTCGCCTGCCGCATACCACTGCAGGTTGATCGCGCCCGGGCGCAGGCAGGTGCGGGCCAGGTCGGCCAGCTGCTGCGGCGGCATGTCGGGGAAGTCCTCGGCAGACAGGCGTCGCGGTTGGCCGTTGCTGTCCTGGATCTGCAACATCAGCGGCGCGATCAAGGCCTGTGGATAACGGCGTAGATAAGTCAGCAGGCCGTTGAACACGGCGATCTGCAGCTGCTGGTCGACGTCCTGCCAGCCGTCCAGGCCACTGATGCGCAGATCCTTGCTGTGCTTGAGTTCGGGGAACACGCCACTGCCCACGGCACCGGGCAGCAGGCCACGCGTGGCACGCATGCGCTCGACGATGGCCGCGCAGACCTCACTGGGGACGGCGTTGTGGATGACTTCGATGAAATCGACCGGGCCCTGCTCGTGCATGCGTGCATTCCTTCGGCGGCAACGGCTTGATGGTGCCGTTTGCCGCCCGCGGTGTCACCCTGCGGTCATGTCATCGAACTGCCATGACCGCCGTCAGGCGTCGAGCCGTCAGCCCTTCGCTTCGTCGTGCGCGTGGTGGTAACGCACTGCTTCGGCCACTTCGTCGCGCGAACCGAGGAACACCGGCACGCGCTGGTGCAGCTGATCAGGCTGGATGTCGAGGATGCGCTCACGGCCCGTCGAGGCGGCGCCGCCGGCCTGTTCGACCAGCAGGCCCATCGGGTTGGCTTCGTACATCAGGCGCAGCTTGCCGGCCTTGGACGGATCCTTCTTGTCCCACGGGTAGATGAAGATGCCGCCGCGGGTCAGGATGCGGTGTACGTCGGCCACCATGCTGGCGATCCAGCGCATGTTGAAGTTCTTGCCGCGCGCGCCTTCCTTGCCTGCCAGCAGGTCGCTGACGTAGGCCTGCATCGGCGCTTCCCAGTGACGCTGGTTGGACATGTTGATGGCGAACTCCTGGGTGGCCGCCGGAATCTGCATGTTCTCGGTGGTCAGCACGAACTCGCCCTTCTCGCGGTCGAGGGTGAAGGCATGGGTGCCGTGGCCGACGGTCAGCACCAGCTGGGTGCTGGGCCCGTAGATGCAGTAGCCGGCGGCGATCTGCTTGCTGCCCGGCTGCAGGAACGCGTCATCGCCCGGCAGTTCGACGTTGGTCGGGCAACGCAGCACGGAGAAGATGGTGCCGACGGAGACATTGACGTCGATGTTGGAGCTGCCGTCGAGGGGATCGAACAGCAGCAGGAAATCGCCGCGCGGGTAGATGTCCGGCACCGGCTGGCTGTGGTCCATTTCCTCCGAGGCACACGCGGCGAGATGGCCACCCCATGCGTTGGCCTCCAGCAGGATCTCGTTGCTGATGACGTCCAGCTTCTTCTGCGCTTCGCCCTGCACGTTGCCGGTGCCGGCGTCGCCGAGCACGCCACCGAGGGCGCCCTTGCTGACGGCGATGGAGATGCTGGTGCAGGCGCGGGCGACCACGGCGATCAGCTGGCGCAGGTCGGCATTGATGCGGCCGGCGTGCTGTTCCTGGATCAGGAAGCGGGTCAACGAAGTACGGGACATGGGCGGGCAGGTCTCGGCAGCGGGAAAACGCCTATTGTCGCCCGTCTGGCGGGAGCGTGCGTGAGCGGGGGAAGGCGTAATCGTTTCCAGATGCGTTGCGCCGCAGAAGCGGGGCGCCCTGCTTCTGTAGAGCCGAGCCCGCGCTCGGCTGCGCTTCGTCCTTCATGCCGCACAAGCCGAGCGTAGGCTCGGCTCTACAGAGACCAGGGCTCAAAAAACAAAGGCGCCTTTCGGCGCCTTTGTCTTCAAACCACTGGAGCGTTGTTTCAGCCCTTGGCGACGGTGGCCACGGCCTTGGCGACGTATTCCAGGTTGTTCTGGTTCAGCGCGGCCACGCAGATGCGGCCGGTGCCGACGGCGTAGATGCCGAACTCGTCGCGCAGGCGCTCGACCTGCTCGCGGCTCAGGCCGGAGTAGGAGAACATGCCGGCCTGCTCGTTGATGAAACCGAACTGCGGCGCGCCGGCGGCGGCCAGCTTCTCGACCAGGCCCTGGCGCAGTGCGTGGATGCGCTCGCGCATCTCGGTCAGTTCCTGCTCCCACATCGCGCGCAGTTCCGGGTGGGTCAGCACGCCGGCCACCAGCGCAGCACCGTGGGTGGACGGGCTGGAGTAGATGGTACGGATCACGCGCTTGACCTGCGACTGCACCGCCTTGGCGTCAGCGGCGGTCGGCGCCACCATCGACAGCGCACCCACGCGCTCGCCATACAGCGAGAACGACTTGGAGTACGAGTTGGCGACGATGAAGCTGTCGATGCCGGCTTCGGCGATGATGCGCACGGCTGCGCCGTCCTGCTCGATGCCCTTGTCGAAGCCCTGGTAGGCCATGTCGATGAAGGGGAACAGCTGCTTGTCCTTCAGCAGCTGGGCGACCTGCGTCCACTGGCTGACCGTGAGGTCGGCCCCGGTGGGATTGTGGCAGCAGGCGTGCAGCAGCACGACGGTGCCGGCTTCCAGCTTGCCGAGGTCGGCCAGCATGCCGTCGAAATCAACCCCATGGGTGGTCGGGTCGAAATAGGTGTAATCCAGCACCTCGAAACCGGCGGCGCTGAACACGGCGCGGTGGTTTTCCCAGCTCGGGTTGCTCAGTGCAACGGTGGCGTGCGGCAGCAGCTTCTTCAGCACGTCGGCGCCGACGCGCAGCGCACCGCTGCCACCGACGGTCTGCGCGGTGGTGACGCGGCCGGCGGCCAGCAGCGGCGAGTCCTTGCCGAACACCAGCTCACGCGTGGCCTGCGTATAGGCGGGCAGGCCATCGATCGGCAGGTAGCCGCGCGGTTTGGCTTCGGCGGCAAGCTGCTGCTCGATCTGCTTGACGGCGCGCAGCAGCGGAATGCGGCCGCTCTCGTCGTAGTAGATGCCCACACCCAGGTTGACCTTGGTCGGGCGGCTGTCGGCGTTGTACGCCTCGGTCAGGCCCAGGATCGGGTCGCCTGGGACCAGTTCCACGTTTGCAAAGAAGGACACGGCGGTACTCGTTCGGTAGACGGAAAGGGGGAGGAAGTGCGCTACGCGGCTTGCGGCCGTTCGGCCGGAAACAGCCCATCGTAACAAAGCCTGCCGGGGCTGGCCGCCGCCGTCGTCATCCACGGCCCCGTACCATGGCGTGCGTTGCCACCGGATCCACCAACCTGAATCATGAATGCTGCCGCACGCCGCCGTTGCCTGCCGTTGTCCGTCCTGCTGCTGCCGCCCTGGGCGGTGGTGGCCGCGCCCGCGCCGACCACCCTGCCCAGCGTGCAGGTGCAGGCTGCGAGGGTGCCGGGCATCGACCCGTTCGCGCTGCCGGCCAGCCAGGACACGGTATGGATCGACGCCAGCCGTGCCGGCACCGGCGTGCAGCTGTCCGAGGCGCTGGCCGGCGTGCCGGGGCTGGTCGCGCGCGACCGTCAGAACTTCGCCCAGGACACCCAGCTGTCGATCCGTGGCTTTGGCGCGCGCTCGACGTTCGGGGTGCGCGGGGTGCGGGTACTGATCGACGGCGTGCCGGCGACCATGCCGGACGGCCAGGGCCAGCTGTCGCACGCCAGCCTGCTGGGTGCCGAGCGCATCGAGGTGCTGCGCGGACCATTCTCGGCGCTGTACGGCAATTCCTCCGGGGGCGTGCTGCAGGTCTGGAGTGCACAGGGCCAGGCCGGGGATCCGTGGCGGCTGCGGCTCAACGCCGGCGCCGACAATACGTTCAGCATCGGCGCGCAACTGAAGGGCGCAGGCCGTGCGCTGGACTACAACATTGCCGCCAACCACTTCCGTACCGATGGCTGGCGCGACCACAGCCGTGCGCGCCGTGAATCGCTCAATGCGCGCATCGGCGGGGAGCTGGGCGGAGGCCGGCTGGAGCTGCTGCTCAATGCACTGGATGCCCCGGACGCGCAGGACCCGCTGGGGCTGAGTCGTGCCCAGGTCGCGGCGGATCCGCGCCAGGCCACCGCCGTGGCACACCAGTACAACACGCGCAAATCAGTGCGCCAGCAGCAGGCTGGCCTGCGCTGGAGCCGCGAAACCGGGGCGCAGCGCTGGCAGGTCATGGGCTATGCCGGGCAGCGCGCGGTGACCCAGTACCTGCCGATTCCGCCCACCGCACAGGCCAACCCGTTGCATGCCGGCGGGGTGATCGATCTGGAGGGCGGTTATGGCGGGCTGGACGCGCGCTGGGGTTGGCACGGTGATCTCGCCGGCCGGCCGCTGGACCTGGTGGCCGGGCTCAGCGCCGACCGCCAGCGCCAGCACCGCACCGGCTACGAGAACTTCGTGGGCAGCGCCCTGGGGGTGCGCGGGCGCCTGCGCCGTGACCAGATCGATACCGTGCAGAACGTGGACCAGTTCGCCCAGGCATGGTGGCAATGGAGCCCGCGCTGGTCGCTGCTGGCGGGCGTACGCCACAGCAGCGTGCGCTTCGAATCGGACGATCGCTACATCACCGATCGCAACCCGGACGACAGCGGCCACCGTCGCTACCCGGCCACCACGCCGGTTGCCGGCGTCAGCTTCGAGGCCAGCCCGCAATGGCGGCTGCACGTGGCCACCGGCCGTGGCTTCGAGACCCCCACCTTCAATGAGCTGGGCTATCGTGCAGATGGCCAGGCGGGGCTGGCGCTGGATCTGGCAGCAGCGCGCAGCCGCAACGTTGAGGTCGGCAGCAAGTGGCGTACCCAGCAGGACACCCAGCTTGATATCAGCGTGTTCCGCGCAGATACCGACAACGAGCTGGCAGTTGCGAGCAGTAGCGCAGGGCGCAGCACGTATCGGAACATCGGCCGCACCCGCCGCCAAGGCGCGGAGCTGCAGTATCGCCAGCTGTTGGGCGAGCAGCTGGAACTGCAGCTGGCCTGGACCTGGCTGCAGGCCCAGGTGCGATCGCCGTATCTGACCTCCAACAGCGTGGTCGCCGCCGGCAGCCGCCTGCCTGGCGTTCCGCGCCAACAGGGCTTCGCGCGGCTGCAATGGAGCCCCGGTCCATGGCAGTGGGCGCTGGAGGCGTCGGCCAGCAGCGACACCGTGGTCAACGACGTGGCCACCGAACGTGCACCGGGTTACGCACTGCTGAATCTGGAAGCCGGCCACCGCTGGCGCCTGCCGGGCGGCGAGCTGCGCGCCTTCGCCCGGCTGGAGAACGTGCTGGACCAGGCCTACATCGGCTCGGTGATCGTCAACGATGGCAACGGGCGTTTCTACGAACCCGGCCCGGGACGGCGCGCCAACGTCGGCCTGCAATGGTCGTGGCGCTGAGAAGGGGCTTTGGACGGCAGCGCGCTGCGCAGGGCGTCGGAGGTTGCCGGCCAGCGGCCGGCACTACCCGCAAATTCCGGGGGGACCTGGACGGCAGCGCGCTGCGCAGACGTCTGGGGAGGTTGCCGGCCAGCGGCCGGCACTACCTCGCAAATCTGGGGGCCTTGGACGGCAGCGCGCTGCGCGGGACGCCTGGCGGTTGCCGGTCAGTCCGGTGCCTTGGCTGGCACGAACGGCGATGTCGGGTCGCTGGCCGGGAAGGTCTCCTCCAGCGCTTCGTCCTGGTTGTCGCTGGCGCGCTGCTTGCGTTCGCGGCGCTTGAGCGGGCTTTCCTGGCCGCCACGATGGCGGTCGCCGCCATCCTTGCGGTCCTGGGCCGCCTGTTCAGCCTCGTGCTTCACCGGCAGATGGTCGTTCCCGTGCTCGGCATCGAAGAACGGTGCGCCGGTGCCACGGTAGTCCGCGTTGTCGGCGTCGCGCTTGCCGCGCTGCTCGCCGGGAATGGGCGGGTGATTTTCCCGCAACGGGTCTCGGGAGGTCTCTCGGCTCATGGTCTGGCTACCTGCGCTGGGGCCTCCACTACACCGCGCCGCAGGTAAAGCGGCTGCGAACCTGGCGTCATGAACATCTCGCTCACCCCCCGGTAACGGTACCGCGCGTATTCCTGCCCACCCGCCCCCGTTGCAGGAGCCGGCCATGCCCCGTCTTGAACGACCCGCGCCGTCCGTGTTCAACGCCCTGCTCGATCCGCTCGGCCAGCGCACCGCGCAACGCCGCACGCGCCGGCATGAAGACCCGCAGGCGGTGGCGCAGGACTACCTGCAGTACATGCTCAGCGATTACGAGGAGCGCCGCGGGCAGGGCCATCGCAACTGGCGTGACCTGTGCCCGGTCTATGCGTTCGCGCTGACCACCCATGCGGCCGACTGGCCGCGCGGTGATGCCGCCGATACCTGCGAGGAACTGGCCGAGCACTGGGAACAGATGCGCGGCCAGTCGCGGCTGGGCTGGTCGCAGGCGCGTCCGGTGGTGGAGGATGCCTGGCGCGCGCTCGACCACATCCCCGCTGCGGCGGTGAGGCCGTTGCTGCAGTAGTGCCGGCCGCTGGCCGGCAACCCCAGGAAACTTCAGGCCGCGAGCTCGCCGGCCAGCGCCCAGCACTACCGCATGTGTGTAGAACCCACGTGCACGGCACGGACACGGGTGGTTTACGCCCGTCGGGCCACGCTGGGCACCCTGCCCTAGCAAAGGTGCGTCCATGGCCCGCCCGATCTGGACCGGCACGCTGTCGTTTGGCCTGCTCAACGTGCCCGTGTCGCTGATGTCCGGCGAACGCCGGGTCGATCTGCAGTTCCGCATGCTGGACTCACGCGACCGCAAACCGATCCGCTTCGAGCGCGTCAACGCCGACACTGGCGAGGAAGTGCCCTGGAAGGACATCGTCAAAGCCTACGAGTACGACAAGGGCAGCTATGTCGTGCTGGAGGAAGGCGACATCCGCTCGGCGGCGCCGGAGAGCCATGAGGCGGTCGAAGTGGAATCGTTCGTGGACGCGGCGCAGATCGACCCGCGCTACTACGAGAAGCCCTATCTGCTGGTTCCCGGCAAGAAGGCCGAGAAGGGCTACGTGCTGCTGCGCGAAACACTGCGCAGCACCGGCAAGGTGGGCATTGCCCGGGTGGTGGTGCGTACCCGCGAATACCTGTGCGCGGTGATGCCGCATGCCGACGCGCTGGTGCTGATGATCCTGCGCTATCCGCAGGAACTGGTGGATCCCGAGGATTACAAGCTGCCCACCGGAAAGCTCGCCGACTACCGCATCAGCAGCAAGGAAACGGCGATGGCCGAGCAGTTGATCGAGTCGATGTCCGGTGATTGGGACCCGTCGCAGTACCACGACGAGTTCCGCGAGCGCCTGCAGCAGGTGCTGAACAAGCGCATCAAGTCCAAGGGCGGCACCACGCGGGTGGAGGATGAACCTGCACCGCGTGAGGACGCCAGCACCAACGTGGTCGATTTCATGGCACTGCTGCAGAAGAGCCTGGATGCGAACAAGCGGACGCCCGCAAAGAAGGCCGCGGCGCGCAAGGCAGCCGCAAAGCCGACGGTAAAGAAGGCCGCAAAGAAGACAACGAAGAAAGCTGCAAAGAAGTCCGCACCCCGGCGCAAGGCAGGCTGAGCCATGTCGCTGCACCAGTACCGGCGCAAGCGCCGGCTCGGCGGTGGCGCCGGGCAGACGCCGGAGCCTGACGACATCCCCGCGCACGGCGATCCGAAGCGCCGGCCGACCTTTGTCATCCAGCTGCATCACGCCAGTTCGCGCCACTACGACTTCCGCCTGGAAATGGAGGGGGTGCTGAAGAGCTGGGCGATACCGAAGGGCCCCTCACTTCGGGCCGGCGAGAAGCGGCTGGCGGTGCAAGTGGAAGACCATCCGCTTTCCTACGCCACGTTCGAGGGCGATATCCCCGAAGGCCACTACGGCGCGGGCCATGTCGACGTATTCGATCAGGGCACCTGGGCCTGCGAAGGGGATCCGCTTGAGGCACTCGCCGCAGGGAAGATCGACTTCGTGCTGCATGGCCAGCGCCTGGCAGGCGCCTGGAAGCTGGTGCGCACGGCGATGAAGGGGCGCCAGGTGCAATGGCTGCTGATCAAGCGCGATGACGATGCAGCACGCGATGCGGAGGCGGACGACCTGCTGGAGGTGCCCGCGTCGAAAGCCCGACCGTCGAAGAAGCGTGCTGCGACGAAAGCGGTTCGCGCTGCTCCGGCCGCGCGCGCCCGCAGCCGCAGGGCCTCAGCGCGCTGGCGTACCCGCGCGCTGGGGCTGGAAGGCGCGCGCGACACGGCCTATCCCCGCGACTTCAAGCCACAGCTGACCGATCACCGCGACAGTGCCCCGGACGGCGAACGCTGGCTGCATGAGATCAAGTGGGATGGCTATCGGCTGCTGGCCGACCTGCACGAAGGACAGGTGAAGCTCCGTTCGCGCAACGGCCTGGACTGGACGGCCGACTTCCCCGAAGTGGCGCAGGCGGTGCAGGCTCTGCCGGTGGATGATGCGCGCCTGGACGGCGAGCTGGTGGTGCTGGACAAGCAGGGGCGCAGCGACTTCGCCGCGCTGCAGCGGGTGATCGACGGCAGTTCGAAGCAGCCACTGCGCTATATCGTGTTCGACCTGCCCGGCGTGGCCGGCACGGACATCAGTCGTGCACCGTTGCTGGAACGCAAGGCGCTGCTGAAGGATCTCATCGGGCCCGCGCCGGGCATCCTGGCGTTCAGCGAACACGTGATCGACCATGGACCGCAGGTGTTCGACGCCAGCGGCAAGGCCGGTTTCGAAGGCATCGTCAGCAAACAGGTGGATGCCCCGTACGTGAACACCCGTGCACGCAGCTGGGTGAAGGTGAAGCACGAGGACACCGAGGAGTTCGTGATTGTCGGCCACACTGCACCCAAGGGTTCACGGGTAGGATTTGGCTCGCTTCTGCTGGCGGCGCCGGACAAGGGAGGGCTGCGTTACGTGGGACGGGTCGGCACCGGTTTCGACGATGACAGCCTTCGCGCGCTGTCCCAGGCCTTGCAGCCATTGGCAGTGACGGCGCCGGTGCTGCAGCTGCCGGCACACGTCCCGTTCCGCGCGGCGAGCGTGCGCTGGGTCAAACCGGTGGCGGTGGCCGAGGTGGCCTTCCGTGGCTGGGGCAAGGAAGGCCTGCTGCGCCAGGCCAGCTTCAAGCGGCTGCGCAGCGACAAGCAGAAAGAGGACCTGGGCGTGGACGCAGCAGAGGCCGACGCCGGGTCCGGGGTCCAGATCACGCATCCCGAGCGGGTCGTGTATCCCAGGCAGAAGCTGCGCAAGGGTGACGTGGCCGACTACTACCGGCGCATGGCACGCTGGATCCTTCCTGAAATCGCAGGCCGGCCGCTGTCACTGCTGCGCTGCCCGGATGGCGTCGGCAAGGCCTGCTTCTTCCAGAAACACCATGGCCCCGGGCTGGGCGACGCCGTGCATGCGGTGCCGCTGCAGCAGAAAAGCGGCCGCGAGGACTATGTCTACGTCGACGATGCGCGGGGCCTGCTGCAACTGGTGCAGATGAATACCCTGGAGCTGCATCCGTGGGGCGCGACCGTAGCCGATCCCGAGCATCCCGATCGCCTGGTGTTCGACCTCGACCCCGGCGAAGGGGTGAGCTGGGCACAGGTGAAAGCCGCCGCGCGCGATGTCCGTGACCACCTGCAGGAGGTCGGCCTGGAGAGTTTCGTGCGCCTGTCCGGTGGCAAGGGCGTGCATGTGGTGGTGCCGCTGCAGCCCAAGGGCGACTGGGAACAGGCCAAGGCGTTCTGCGAGGCGTTTGCGCGGGCGATGGCGGAGCGGGCGCCGGACCGTTACGTGGCGACCATGAGCAAGGCCAAGCGTGGTGGCGTCATCTTCATCGACTGGCTGCGCAACACGCGCGGCGCCACCAGCGTGTGCTCCTGGTCGCTGCGTGCGCGCGACAGTGCCGGCGTAGCGGTGCCGCTGCGCTGGGAAGAGCTGGCCCGGGTCAGAGCGGCCGACGCGTTCCCGATGGAAAAGGCGCTGGCCCGCGCCAAACGGCTGGACAGTGATCCATGGCAGGGCATCGCGCAGGTGAAGCAGACGCTACCGTCGCTGAAACGGTAGTGCCGGCCGCCGGCCGGCACTACCTGCATGCGCTCAGCGCGGGTCGCGCGAGGGGCGGCGGCCGAACCACCAGCCCACCAGCAGCTGCAACGGCAGCGATGCCAGCAGCGCAATGACGAACCAGAACGGGAAATCCGCGCCCGTGGTCCACATCGCGTAGCCGCAGCCCAGCGCGATCAGCGACCAGATCGAGAATCCGTGCGAACGCGGCCAGCAGGGCGCGTAGTAGGTGGCAAAGGCGATACCCGCGATGCCGCCGAGCACGCTGAAGGCGAGATCCCAGCCCAGCTGCACGCTGTTGTCGCCAGGCGCCATGCCCAGCAGTGGCGGCAGCCAGCCGGCGACGCTGCTGACCAGTGCAAGCGACAGCACGCCACCGATCAGGGCAACGATGGAGAGGAACAGGATCTTGAGCATGGCGGGCATGCGCGCATTGTACGGCTGCCACAGAGTGCCCGCGTTGCCGGCCAGCGGCCGGCACTACCGAACCGCCTGGGGTTTGCCGGCCAGCGGCCGGCACTACCGAACCGCCTGGGTTTGCGGGCCAGCGGCCAGCACTAGAACCGCCTTGGGTTTGCCGGCCAGCGGCCGGCACTACCGATGAATCGGCATGGCCGCCGCGTCCGTGGGAGAGGGGGACGGAGCGACGGCGGCCATGCACGGAGGGTCAGGCAGCGAAGTCCAGTACGACGCGGCCTTCGATGGTGCCGGCATGCATGCGTGCGAACACGTCGTTGATGTTCTCCAGGCGGTCGGTGCTGACCGTGGCCGCGACCTTGCCTTCGGCGGCGAACTGCAGCGATTCCTGCAGGTCCAGGCGGGTGCCGACGATCGAGCCGCGCACGGTGATGCCATTGAGCACCATGCCGAAGATGTCCAGCGGGAAGTTGCCGGGGGGCAGGCCATTGAGCGACACGGTGCCGCCACGGCGGACCATGCCCAGCGCCTGCTCGAACGCCTTGGGCGATACCGCCGTGACCAGGGCGCCATGTGCACCGCCGATCTCCTTCTTCAGGAACGCTGCCGGATCGGTGCTGCGCGCGTTGACGGTGACCTGCGCGCCCAGCTGCCGCGCCAGCGCCAGCTTGCTGTCGTCCACGTCCACGGCGGCGACGTTCAGGCCCATCGCGCGGGCGTACTGCACCGCCATGTGGCCCAGGCCGCCGATGCCGGAGATCGCCACCCAGTCACCGGGCTTGGTGTCGGTGACCTTCAGGCCCTTGTAGACGGTCACGCCGGCGCACAGCACCGGCGCGATCTCGACAAAGCCCACTTCCTTCGGAAGCAGGCCGACATAGTTGGCATCGGCCAGTGCGTACTCGGCGAAGCCGCCGTTGACCGAGTAGCCGGTGTTGCGCTGCGTCTCGCACAGCGTTTCCCAGCCACCCAGGCAGTGTTCGCAATGGCCACACGCCGAGTACAACCAGGGGATGCCGACCCTGTCGCCTTCCTTGACGTGCCCGACCCCGCCACCCACGGCCACGACGTGCCCCACGCCCTCGTGACCGGGGATGAACGGCGGGTTCGGTTTCACCGGCCAGTCGCCCTCGGCGGCGTGCAGGTCGGTGTGGCAGACGCCACAGGCCTCGATCCTGACCAGCACCTCGCCCGCCCCCGGGCGCGGTACCAGGACTTCCTCGATCACCAGTGGCTTGCCGAACTCACGCACGACAGCGGCCTTCATGGTCGAATTCATGTTCGGATCTCCATAGTGCGCTTGCCCACAGAATGACGCCGGCGCGAGGCCGGCGCTTTGATCACGATCAAACCTTTGAAGATCCGAGCGCCGGGTTCAGCTGGCCAGGACCGACGCTTCGCGGGCCAGGCGCTCGATGGCGTCCCAGTCGCGGGTCTGCAGCAGCGCCGGGGTGGTCAGCCACGAGCCGCCCACGCACAGTACGTTGGGCAGGTGCAGGAACTGCGGCGCAGTCTGCGCGCTGATGCCGCCGGTCGGGCAGAACCGCACCTCGGAGAACGGGCCGTGCCAGGCCGCCAGCAGCGCGGCACCGCCGGCCTGCACGGCCGGGAAGAACTTGAACGTGTCATGGCCGTGTTCCAGGCCCAGGATCAGGTCCGAGGCCGTGGCCGCACCGGGCAGGTACGGCAGGTCGGCATCGCGCGCAGCCGCGTACAGGGCCGGCGTGGCGCCGGGGGACACCGCGAAACGCGCACCGGCCTGCTTCGCCGCCTGCATCTGCGCGGAGGTGAGCACGGTGCCGGCACCGATCACCGCGTCCGGTACGGCTTCGACCATGGCCCTGATCGCGTCCAGCGCCCGCGGCGTGCGCAGCGTCACCTCGATCACCGGCAGGCCGCCGCGGAACAATGCCTGGGCCACGTTGACCGCTTCATCCACATCGTCGGGGGTGTACACCGGGATCACCGGTGCCAGTTTCAGGACCGCGCGTACGCGCGGATCAGCGGCGGACATCGAGTTGCTCCTCGCCCATCAGGGCCAGCACGTCAGCTTCGCTGACAGGATTGAAATCGCCGGGAATGGAGTGCTTCAGCGCCCCGGCGGCCAGGCCGAAACGCACGGTGGCGTCGGCATCAAGGCCGGACAGGATGCCATGCAGGATGCCGGCCGCGAAGGCATCGCCGCCGCCGATGCGGTCGACGATGCCCTGCAGGTGACGCACCGGGGCCTGCGCGCGCGTCCCTCCGCGGCCCAGCAACAGCGCGCCCATCGCATGATGGTCCACGCTCAGCACCTGCCGCTGCGTGCATGCCATCCACTGCAGCTGCGGAAAGGCGCTGAACGCGGCCGCCGCCGCTGCGTCGACCCGCTCCACCGGGTCCGGCTGCGTGAAGCGCGTACCCAGCACGACCTCCATGTCGCGGTAGTCGGCGAACACAATGTCGGCCTGCGCGAACAGCGCGCGCAGCACCGCCTGGGCATCGCCGCCCCAGCGCTGCCAGAGGCGGGGCCGGAAATTGCCGTCGAAGGAGACGCGGACACCGGCCTGGCGTGCCGCGCGCGCCGCCGCCAGCGTGGCGGCAGCCACGTCCGGGCCCAGCGCCGGGCTGACACCGGACAGATGCAGCCACTGTGCGTCCTGCAGCAGCGCAGGCCAGTCATAGTCGGCCGCCGTGCTGCGTGCGAACGCCGAATCCGCGCGGTCATAGACCACTTCACTGGCGCGCTGCACCGCGCCGGTGGTAAGGAAATACAGCCCCATGCGGGCATCCGGCACTTCGCGCACATGCCGGGTATCGACCCCGTGCCGCCGCAGTTCGCCCAGCGCGTGCGCACCCAGCGGGTTGCCCGCCACCGCGCCGACCATCCTCACCTGATGTCCCAGCCGGGACAGCGAGACACCGACGTTGGCCTCGGCGCCGCCCACATGGACCTGCAGCTGCGGCGACTGCAGCAGCAGTTCGTGGCCGGGGGCGCCCAGGCGCAGCAACAGCTCTCCGAAACACACGATACGACCCATCTCAGCTCCTTCACGCGTGCCGCCGGCATGGGACACTGCATGGCATGTAAGTGGACCACGCAGGGGGGCGTGGCATTGACCATCGGTGTCATTCTAGACCGAAGTGGCCTTGCAGGTGCTCGATCGACATGACGAAACCATTGTCCTGCAAGCGTCTTGGAGACATTACAGATCTGTTGCGGTGCAAGATGCCCGATCCCGGTGGTGCTGCTAACGTCGGCTTTGACCAGCGGTGTCATTCCGCTACACAGCCGCGATACCAGACCTTTGGGAGAGGGAAAGGCATGCAATCTCGGATCCATGGAAAAAAGACACCGGTTACCTTGCTGGCGATGGGCGTGGCACTTGCCCTGTCGGCAAACGCGACCGCCCAGCAGCAGACCGCAACCGACCTGGACACGGTGACCGTCACCGGCTATCGCGCCAGTGTCGAGAAGGCGCTGGACATCAAGCGCGGCGAGGCCGGCGTGGTCGATGCCATCGTCGCCGAGGACATCGGCAAGTTCCCCGACCTCAACCTGGCCGAATCGCTGCAGCGCATCCCCGGCGTGGTGATCACCCGCGAGGCCGGCGAGGGGCGCAACATCTCGGTGCGCGGCCTCGGCCCGGACTTCACCCGCGTGCGCATCAACGGCATGGAAGCGCTGACCACCGTTGGCGCCGGAGACCAGAGTGGCGGCACCAACCGTGGCCGTGGTTTCGACTTCAACGTCTTCGCCTCGGACCTGTTCTCGCAGCTGCTGGTGCGCAAGACCGCCTCGGCCGACGTGGAAGAGGGATCGCTGGGTGCCACGGTCGACCTGCGCACCGCGCGCCCGTTCGACTATGACGGCTTCACCTTCGCCGCCAGCGGTCAGGCCGGCTACAACCAGATGGCTGAAAAAGCCGATCCGCGGGTGGCCGCGCTGATCTCCAACACCTTCGCCGATGGCACCTTCGGTGCCCTGCTGTCGGTGGCCTACTCCGAGCGCCAGGCACTGGAGGAAGGCTCCAACACCGGCCGCTGGGCCAACGGCCCCAGCAACGGCAACTTCGCTGCGTCATCGCCGTTTGCCGCAGCGCGCGCCGCGGATGTCTTCCATCCGCGCTTCCCGCGCTACGTGCAGATGGAGCACGAGCAGAAGCGCCTGGGCGTGACCGGCTCGCTGCAGTGGAAGCCCAGCGACGCCACCGACGTCTCGCTGGACGTGTTGTACTCGAAGATCGATGCCACCCGCGACGAGCACTACATCGAAGCGATCTCCTTCAGCCGCGGCAGCAGCAGCACGCCGCGCCTGGTGGGCAAGCCTTCGACCATCGTCAGGAACGGCGAGATCCGCAACGGCGCGCTGCTGTACGGTGAATTCGACAACGTCGACATCCGCTCGGAGAACCGGCACGACGAGTGGAGCACCGAGTTCAAGCAGATCAGCCTGAACGGCCAGCACCGCTTCGGCGACGACTTCACCGTGTACGGCAAGCTCGGCATCTCGCGCTCCAGGCACGAGAACCCGGTGCAGACCACCGTCATCATGGACAAGTACGACGTCAAGGGCTACAGCTACGACTATCGTGGCAACAGCCGCTTCCCGATCCTCAACTACGGCATTGATCCGACCAGCCCCAATGGTTGGGAGCTGGCGGAAATCCGCCTGCGCCCGCAGTACGTGGACAACGATTTCGATACCGGGCAGATCGATTTCAACTGGAACATCAGCCCCGGCTTCCGCCTGAAGGGGGGCGTGCTGGCCAAGGACTATACGTTCAAGACCACCGAACTGCGCCGCGCCAGTGAACTGGCCGTGCCCACCTTCGCCAACGGCAGCAGGATCGTGCCGGTGGACATGGTCAGCCAGGCGGGCCTGAAGGGCATCGACGGCAATCCGTCCAACTGGGTGGTGCCGGACCTGGATGCGATCGCCGACCAGTTCGACATCTACAGCAACAGCGGCATCTACGCCGTCGCCCCGCGCGCCAACAACGTGCGCAGCGTGGAAGAGAAGGATCGCGGCGCCTACCTGATGGGCGAGTTCAGCACCGAGATCGGCGCGCTGCCGCTGTCGGGCAACTTCGGCGTGCGCTACGTGCGTACCCGGCAGTCGTCCACGGGCCTGTCTACGCTGGCCAGCGGCACCACCTCGACCACGGCCACGCGGACCTACGACGACACCCTGCCCTCGTTCAACCTGGTGGCCGAAGTCACGCCCGATTTCCTGATCCGCCTGGGGGCGGCCAAGGTCATGACGCGCCCGGGGCTGGGCAGCCTGACGCCCGGCGCAACCGTGGCCGTGGCCGGCGGTGCCCGCACCATCTCCAGCGGCAACCCCAACCTGGACCCGACACGCGCCACCAATGTCGACCTGGGCTTCGAGTGGTACTTCGCCGAAGGCGCGATGGCGGGCCTGGGCCTGTTCTACAAGGACATCGAGACCTCGGTGCAGACCCTGCGCGAGAACCGCCCGTACACCGACAGCGGCCTGCCCGCCGAACTGCTGATCGGTACCGGCGCCTCGCCCACCGACGACTTCACCTTCACCCGCCCGGTCAACACCCCCGGTGGCGAACTGTACGGCGCCGAAGCGAACTACACGCAGCCCTTCAGCTTCCTGCCGGGCAAGTGGTCGAACCTGGGCGTGCAGTTGAACTACACCTGGGTGGAATCGAAGATCCAATACATCAACGCGTCCGGCCAGCCGGTGATGAAGAACGATCTGCTGGGCCTGTCCAAGTCCTCCTGGAACGCAACCCTGTTCTATGAAGGCGAGACCTTCTCCGCCCGCGTCTCGGCCACCAACCGCGATGACTACCTCACCCAGGTTCCGGGCCAGGAAACCGGCTTCAACCTGGACGGCTACCACGGCATGACCGGCACCACGGTCATTGATGCGTCGCTCCGCTACAGGATCAGCGACCAGCTGGAACTGAGCCTGGAAGGCATCAACCTGACCAACGAAGCCTCCGACGAGTGGGTGTACTCGCCCGCGACCGGCCGCCTGCCGCTGCAGTACACCGAAACCGGCCGCCAGTTCCTGCTGGGCGTGCGCTACAAGTTCTGAGCAATGCCGGCGGCGCGCACCGGTGCGCGCCGCCGCACGTCGTGACCGCTGCTGCGCCGCAAGGTGCCGTCGTGGCATGGCCTTGCTACGGTCCGGCGGCCCACCGCCGGCCGTCGCCCGTTGAAAGGAAACGTCTTCATGCCGCACCGCACGACCTTGTTCCGCTGCCTGCTGCTGGCAGTGGCGCTGGCCGCAGGCCCCGCGACGGCCGCCGCCGATGTCCCTGCCCTGCTCTTCCACGTCGATGCCCGCCACGGCCTGCAGGCCGTGACCGCGCAGGGTGAAGCCGTACCGAACTTCCGCGACAGGGTGGCGGTGGTCGACGATGGTGCCGGTGGCAAGGCCATCCAGTGGGAAGACGACGGCGTACTGGCCTGGGACGCACCGGGCAACATCCTGGCCCAGCGCGGCACCCTCGCCTTCGACTGGCGTCCGCGCTATGCGGTGGGCGAAGCCCCGTTCGTGATCTTCCGCGTCGGCTACGCCGACCACAGCAGCTGGGACATGGCCTGGCTGCGCGTCGACTGGAACGGGCACGGTTTCGATGCCTTCGTCACCGATGCCAACCTTGCACGCACCCGCGTGTCGTTCCGCATGGACACGCCACCGCGCCCCGAGCAGTGGCTGCACCTGGCCTTCGCGTGGGATGAAGACCAGGGCGTGCGCCTGTTTGTCGACGGGCGCGAAGTGGCGCGGGCGCAGACCACCGGCGACTACGATGCGGCGCTGGACCAGCTCGGCCTTGCCGGGCGGGTGATGGCACCGTACCAGGTGCAGAGTCGCTACAACTTCCTGCGTGGGAGTGATTTCCAGCACATCCGGGTCTACGACCGCATGCTGGATGCGCCGGCGGTGGCAACGCTGGCGCGCGGGCGCGAGCCGGCCAGCGCCGTGGCGGTCGGCGATGGCACGCGCGCCTGGCGCCACCGCTTCGGCTGGGAAGGGGCTGCACCCCCCGCGTTGGCGGCCGGCGGCACCCGCATCCGCAAGATCGAATTCGCCGACACCCGCGACCTGAAGGCGTGGATGTGGAAGGCCACCGATGGCATCGCCGAAACCACCTGGCCGGGCGTGTACAACCGCTCGCGCCTGCCCGGCCGCAATGACTACTTCCAGCTTCCGGACTGGAACACCTATGTGGAAGGCGGCCAGCACCTGGACCTGGCCCTGCCGGCCACTGAAACGGTGAACCGCGTGGAGATCCGTGGTGCGGCCTTCGGCACCCTCGCCCACGGGCCCGACGCCGGACATGCCACTGACGTGCTGGCGACGCGCCCCCGCGGCGTGGTGCGCAGCGTCGACGACATTGCCGCGCAGCGCGGCGGCGTGCTGCGTTTCAGCAACGTCGAGCAGGAAACACCGATCCAGGAAATCTGGGCCTACCACGTGAGCGAGGGCACCGAGCCGGAAGGCACGGTGAAGCAGACCTACATCATCGACAGCCAGGCGCTGCCCGACTACACCAACCTGGACGCATTGCGCCGCTACATTGACGGACGTTTCCCGGCCGCCGAACGCAGCACGGTGATGGCGCTGCCGAAGGGCGCCGGTTCCCGCCGCCGGGATGCCGGCACCCTGCCCGCACATCCGCAGCCGATCGTGCACGTGCTGATTCCTTCCGGGGTGGGTGACGCGCCGGCCAACCAGCCGCTGATCCGCAGCTGGGCCTACAGCTGGGAAAACATGCACGACGGCCTGGATGGCGTGGCCCTCGATATCCCCGCGCTGGACCTGCCGGCCACCCATGACGGGCTGATCCCGCTGAACATCCGCATCAAGGATCCGATCTGGCCGGCGCGCGACATGATCGATGTATCGGTGTCGGTGCCGCCACGGCAGGCGCGCACGCTGTGGCTGGACCTGCGCGATCGCATCCTCACCCCGGACAGCCTGTGGCTGAGCATCGCCTCGGCCGCGCCGGGCTTCGATGCAGGCGCCTTGGACGGTGCGCAGGTCCGGCTGGTGTTCAAGCCGCGCGCCGAGGCACTGAAGGAGCACGTGGCCGACCGCTTCAACCAGGTCCGCGACAACTGGGGCTTCCTGGTGGAAGAGCACACCACGTCCAAGCGCCAGCGCCTGTACGCGCGCGTGTACGCGGACCTGAGCGACCTGCTGCGGGTGGATCCGGACCATGAACTCGGCCGCCTGTACTGGAACTACATCAGCTACAACAGCCAGGGCCGCCCGCCCTACACGGCGCCTGCCGTGCCCAGGGGCGTGCCGGCGTGGGCATTCAACCAGGTGCAGGACCTGGCGCAGGTGCGGCAGTTCGTCGACTGGTGGATCGACGAACGGCAGGTGGCCTACGGTGACTTCGGTGGCGGCATCTCCGACGATTCCGACCTGACCCAGCAGTGGCCGGGACTGGCCCTGATGGGCGTGCGGCCGGATCGATTGAACGCCTCGCTGACCGCACTGTCCGACGCGGTGTACCGCAATGGCATGTTCAGCAATGGCCTGAGCACCATCGAGACCGACGAACTGCACTCGTACGAGGAAGGCATCAACACCAACAGCGCCATGCTCTACCTCAACTGGGGCGATCCGCTGACGCTGGAACGCCTGATGGAAACAGTGAAGGCCTTCGACGAGCGCATCATCCTGCGCAACCCGCAGGGCCACCTTCTGTTCTCCAGCAACTGGTTCGGTGGCAACAAGGTGTACCGCGAACCGAACTGGCAGTGGCAGAAGCCGTATTCGTTCCCGGTGCTGCACCCGGCGTTCCTGCTGGGCCAGTACAACGCCGATCCGACCGGTCGCAAGCTGGTGATCGGCCTGGCCGATGGCTACCTGGCCCACGCAGGCAAGGACGACAAGGGGCGCTTCACCCTGCCCAACGAGATCAACTGGGCCAGCGGTGCCACCCGGGGCGGCGAGTTGAACAATGGCTCCGGCGGCGGCGACACCCTGCATACCTTCTGGGCCGCGTGGCGCTGGACCGGCGATGCGAAGTACCTGCAGGCACTGGACTATCGCGTGGCCCGTGGCGGCCCGGGTGCGCTGGCCAACCTGGGCGAGAACGTGGTGGACATCCTGGGGCGGCAACAGGACTGGTATCCGCTGCTGAGCGCCGAGGCCGATGCGGGAAAGACCGGCTTCGCCAGCCTGATGGCGTGGCAGGCCAGCGGCGACAGGGCCTACATCGCCGCGATGCACGCCGACGGCCTGCAGGCCAAAGTGCAGCGTGCGTACATGAACACCGAGGGCCACTGGTGGTCTGACCGCGTGGAAGCACCCAGCGAATTCCTGCAGCGCGCGCGCCTGGGCGGCATCGCGCTGAAGCGCAACCAGAGCTGGCCCGGCCATACCGTCAGCTGGCGCTTCGACCGCGAGGACGCGGCCGAACAGGTCGCCCTGCTGGTACACGCGCCGTCGCGCGAGCGCTTCACGGTGACCAGCTACAACCTGGGCACGCGCACCATCGGTGCGGACATGACCGGCTGGAACGTGGCCAGTGGTACCTGGCGCATTCGCAGCGGCGTGGATGCCGATGGCGACGGGCGCATCGACGGCCCGGTGGCCGCGCGTACCGTGCAGCTGGAAACCAGCACATCGGTGCCGATGCAGTTCCGCCCCGGCCGGACCGAGGTATTCGAATTCGAGCGGATCAGCGCGGGCACGCCGGTGGAAACCCGCCCGGACCTGGGCATCGGCCGTGGCGATGTACGGGTGGACGGCCGCCAGGTGCACGTGACCGTGCACAGCCTGGGCCATGTCGGCAGCGGCGTGGGCGTGGCGGTGCTGGAAGATGCGCGTGGCCGCGAGATCGCCCGCACCGAAGTGCCGGCGATGGCCGCACCGGCGGACCTGCAGCCGAAGACCGCGGTCGTGTCGTTGCCGTTGCCTGCCGGTGACCGCAGCGGCCTGCGCGTGCGCGTGGCACTGGCCGACGGCGGCGAGGAAGTGACGCAGCTCAACAACCGGGTGGACGTGCCGCGCTGATGCCTGCGCAGGGGCCGGGCCATGCCCTGCCGAACGCGGTCAGGCTGCGTCGGTCTCCATAAGCTTCAACCGCCGCTGGTACCAGTCCTCGCCCAACGGTTCGAACACCGCGCTGCGTTCCATCACGCCCTCGTAGACGTGCAGCGATACCGCCACGTCCGCGTCGCTGGCGTTGCACAGCGTGTGGTACTCGTGCGGCGGAATCAGGCTGCCGGCACTGCCGCGATGGCCGTACAGCGCCGGCTGGGCGGCGAAGCGATGGCGTTCGCCCTCCTGCTCCAGCAGCGCGTACGGGGTGACGACCAGTTCGCCCTGCCAGACCCCTTCCACGCACCACATCGCATCGTGGTCGTGCAGCGGCGTGCCCTGGCCCGGGCCCCAGCACATCGCGATCACGCTGTAGCCCAGGGTCGGGCTGCGATGCAGTTCGCGGCGCGCGTAATGCCCTTCGACCGGACGCCGCACGCAGGGCGGCAGCTGGATGGACGGATCGACGATGGCCTCACGCAGCACCTGCTGCAGTGCATCGGTGATCGCCTCCGGGGTGCCCAGCATCACCGCGGCATCGATCGCAGCGAACAGGCGCTCCCGGCCGGTGAACGGCAGTGGCGAGGACATCTCTCCCATGGCCCGACTCTAGCCGAGACGGGTTAACAGAATGTTTGCACCACGGTGTCATCACTGCGTGCCGCGCTGCACGAACGGCACTTTCGCGTACAGCGCACGCTCGCCGGCACGGGGATCATCCACTGCGCGGCTGTGCTGATCGAACAGCATGGTCTGGCGCTGCGGCAGACGGTAGGGAGCCCATTGCGACATTCCGCGATGATTGGGGTCGCCGGTCCGGGCAAAGGCGATCAATGCGTCGCTCATCGTGGCCGCCAGCGCCTGTGCGTCCGCACCGCCGCCGGTGCGCGCACCGGGCAGGCCGGCGTTGTCGAACACCAGCGGGATGTCCAGGGTATGGAAGGCGCGCAGCCGGCCCTCCTCCACCGGAGAGCCCCAGTCCAGCTGGTAGGCCCAGGTGGGTGCGGCCCCGCTGGGCTGGCGCGCACGCGCTTCCAGTTCCTCCACTGCGCCGCGCCAGGAACGGCCGGCAGTGGTGGCGGCAAAGAACACCTCCGATGGCGTGTAGTGCGGGTACAGGCGCCGGTACTCGGCGATCACCGTCTGCGGCAGCAGATCAACGAACTGCTGGCGTTCCAGCTGCGCCGGCAGCGTCTCCCAGGTCAGCGCGAAGTTGGCCGGGTCATTGCCGAGGAAGGCGCGGGTCTCGTCGCGGGTATTGCCGATCACCATCGGAATGGCGGCCGACTGCAGCGGAGCCTGCGGCCAGAACGGATGCACCGGCAGGGTGACCTCGTCCAGCACCGGCCCGAAGTACAGCGACGTGCTTTCCACCCGCGACGGATCGCGCGCGCGGGTCGCCGCCAGCAGATCGGCGGTGGGCAGTCGCAGCAGTGCCGCCAGGTCCCCTGCGCCTACGGTCTGCATGGCGATCGCCGCGCGCTGCGCGGCGGCACGCGGGCCGGCTGCGGTGACCTGCTGGCCGCTCATGGTCCAGGCGCGCTGGAACAGGCCGCGTGCGGCCGGCATTGCCATCAGCGTAGCGATCTTGGCGCCGCCCCCGGACTGGCCGAACACGGTGATGTTGCCGGCATCGCCACCGAAGGCTGCCGCATGCTCGCGCACCCACTGCAGCGCCTGCACCAGATCGAGCTGGCCGACGTTGCCCGACGCCGCATAGCGTGCATCGCCCAGCCCACCCAGGTACAGGTAGCCGAAGGCATTCAGGCGATGGTTGAGGGTCACCACCACCACATCGCCGCGACGGCACAGCGCACCGCCGTCGTACAGCGGGTCGCTGCCGGAACCGTTGTTGAAGCCACCGCCATGCAGATAGACCAGCACCGGGCGGCGGCCGCCATCCCCCAGCGCCGGCGTCCAGATGTTGAGGAACAGGCAGTCCTCGCTGCCGGGGCCTTCTGCGCCCGCCTGTGGCGCGGCGGCGCCGTAGTCCAGCGCATCGGCGATGCCGTTCCATGCCGCTTCCCGGCGCGGCGGTTGGAAGCGATGGGGGCCGGTGTCGGCACCGTAGCGCACGCCGCGGAACACCAGCACGCCTTGCTCATGCTGGCCGCGCAGGCGCCCCCCGCGCACGCGGACGATCGGCAGGCGGTCGTCGCGTGCACCGGGCATCGCCGCTGCCGGCAGTGTCGCCAGCGTCGCCGTGGCCAACGCCCAGCGCGCGCTGTCGCGCAGGAAGCGGCGGCGCTGCAGGTCGTCCGGTGCTCCCGTCATCGGCCGCCCTCCGCGCCCTTTCCTGCCGTCAGCCACGCCTGCGCCAGCGCCGGCCACAGCGCCAGCGACGAACCACCCTGCAGGTGCATGCCGAAGCCGTGGCCGCCGTGGGCGAACACGTGCAGTTCGTGCTCCACGCCCGCTTCGGCCAGCGCCCGCGCCATCACTTCACTGTTGTGCACGCTGACCACGCGATCGTCAGCGGCATGGATCAGCATGGTCGGTGGCATGTCCGCGCGCACGTGCTGCTGCACCGAGTACCGGGCCGCCAATGCGGGGTCAGGGTGCTCGCCCAGCAATCGCCCGCGCGAACCGCTGTGCGCATGCGCACCCATGTCGATGACCGGGTAGACCAGCACCGCCCGTGCCGGGCGCGCGCTCAGCTGATCGATCGCATCGCGTGCGGGATAGACCGGAGCATCGAAGCCGGTGGCCAGCCGCGCCGCCACGTGGCCGCCGGCGGAGAAACCCATGACCGCCACGCTGCCGGCCTCCAGGCCGCGGCGTGCGGCCTGGTCGCGTACGACCCGCAGCGCGCGCTGCGCATCGGCCAGCGCCGCCTGGCGGTCCCTGCCCGGCTGCGGCAGGCGGTAGCGAAGCACGAACAGGGTGAAGCCTGCCCGCTGTACCCAGTCCGGTACCAGCGCGCTGCCTTCCTTGTCGATCACCACGCGCTGGTAGCCGCCGCCCGGAATGACCAGCACCGCCTGCCCGTTCGGACGTGGCGGCGCGTGCACGATCATGTACGGCGCATCGATCCCGTCCACGAACCGGTCCGGATGGGCCGGGTCGGGGCTGCGCTCAACCACGCGCGCCGGTCGCGACGCAGCGCTTTCGCCGGGTACCTGCCCGGCGGGCCAGAGCGGCAGGCGTTCGCCGGTCACCTCGTGCCCGGGCCGCTGGCCATCGCGCAGCGGGACGTCGGTGGCGCGCGCCGGTGCAAGCGTCAGCAGAACGGACAGGCACAGCACAAGGGTGGGCAGACGCATGGCGGACCGGGCTCCAGCAAAGGGGGGCAGCGTGCCGCAGGCGCCCCGGATGCGGGCGTGATGCGCTGCGGCTTGCGTGATGACACCGGTTTACCATATACACCTCCTGCAGACGCTGTCGATGGGCAGTGCAACAACGCAGAGGGAGACCGTTCTTGAGCAACGAACACGGCACACAGGGGCACAGGCCGACGCCGGACGATGCAGCCGCGATCGCCCGCGCCTTCACCGACGCCCGCCGCGCCGGCCAGGCCCTGACAGGGTTTCCCGGGACCATTCCGGCTGATCTGGTGCACGCCTACCGGGTCCAGGACCGCGCCATCGAGGCCTGGGACGATCAGGTGATCGGCTGGAAAGTGGGGTACATCGCCGCCGAGCGCCGCGATGGCTCCGGCGACGAACGCCTGCTGGGGCCGATCTTCAAACGTCAGCTCTGGAATGATACCGGTGGAACAACCGACATTCCGGTATTCGTCGGGGGCTTTGGCGCAGTCGAAGCAGAGTACGTGCTGGAGCTGCTGGAGGACGCCCCGGCCGGACAGTTGCACTGGTCCCCGGAACAGGCCGAAGCCCTGCCCGCGCGCCTGTACATCGGCGTGGAAGTGGCCAGCAGTCCGCTGGCCACCATCAACGAACTGGGTCCGCGCGTGGTGGTGTCCGACTTCGGCAACAACAATGGCCTGGTGCTGGGGCCGGAGATCACCGGCTGGACGGCCCGCGACGAGACTGCGCTGCGTGCGGAGACCCTCATCGACGGCGAGGTGGTCGGCACCGGTGGCGCCACCCGCCTGCCCGGCGGCCTGCGTGCGGCCTATGCCTTCGCGCTGTCCCGTTCGGCGCAGCGCGGCCGGCCGCTGCGCAAGGGCGACCTGATCGCCACCGGCAACGCTACCGGCATCCACGATATCGAGGCAGGACAAACGGCGCTGGTGCGCTTTGCCGGCTTCGGTGACATTGCCTGCCGGGCCGTGCCGGCGGGATGACCGCCGGCCAGCCCTGGTGAACACGCGCGGGAGGGCGCAGATGATCACACGACGTAATTTCCTGGCCGGCGGCGCCGCTGCGCTGGCGACGCCGATGCTCGCCGCCTGCGGGCGTGGGGCCGCCGGCGACGTGGACGGCAGCACCCTGCTGACCGCGACCGACGTGCACGTGGCCGACTACCCCACCGTCACTGCGGTGAAGTGGATTGGCGAGACCCTGCAGCGTGAGACCAACGGCCGCCTGCGGCTGCGGCAGTACCACTCGGGCCAGCTGGGCCGCGAGTCGGAAGCGATCGACATGGCGCGCTTTGGCGCCATCGACATCACCCGCGTGTATGCCGGTGCACTCAACAACGCATTTCCGCTGACCCAGGCACTGTGCCTGCCGTACGTCTTCAGGTCGGTCGCGCAGCAGCGCGCCGCACTCGATGGCGGCGTGGCCGACGCGGTGCTGCGTGGCTTTGAAGGCCGCGATCTGGTCGGCCTGGCGATCTACGACTCCGGTGCACGCTGCTTCTACAACACCAAGCACCCCATCGTTTCGCCCAGCGACCTGCACGGCCTGAAACTGCGGGTGGCCTCGTCGGACATCTTCATCCAGCTGATGCGCCTGCTCGGCGCCAACCCGACGCCGATGTCGCTGGGCGACACGTTCTCCGGCATGGAGACCCACATGATCGACGGCGCCGAGAACAACATGCGCAGCTTCCATTCCAGCCGCCATTTCGAAGCCGCGCACTACTGGTCGCAGAGCGACCATTCGTATGCGCCGGACGTGCTGCTGATGTCGCGCGCCCGTTTTGAACGCCTCAGCCCGGATGACCGCCAGCTGCTGCTGCACACCGCCCGCGCATCGGTGGCGGTGATGCGTGAGCAGTGGGACGCATCGGAGGATGCCGCGCGCCGGGCGGTGCTGGCCTACGGGGTGAAAGCCAACGAGGTCGACATGGCGGCCTTCCGCGATGCGGCGCAGCCGCTGCTGAAGCACTACCTGCAGCAGCCTGGCATCGCCGCGCTGGTTGACCGCATCCGTGCCGCCTGAGGATACCGCCATGACCGAAACGACGACGTCCACCACCGGACCCGGCCAGCGCCTGCTGGACCGCATTGCCGACATCGCCATCTACGGCGCCGTCGCCGCCCTGCTGGGGCTGGTGGTGGTGCAGGGCTGGCAGGTGTTCGCGCGCTACGTGATCAACGATTCGCCCAGCTGGACCGAGCCGGTCACCCTGCTGCTGCTGGCCACGGCGATGAGCCTGGGCGCGGCCTGCGGCGTACACACCAACCGCCACTTCGGCTTCTTCCTGCTGCATGCCTACATGGGCGCCGGCCTGCGCCGCGCGGTGGACGTGCTGGTGCAGCTGGTGGTGGCGGTGCTGGGCGGCTTCATCGCGTTCTGGTCGGCCGACCTGTTGGTCGACGGACTGGACATCAAGACCGCCGGTGCCAACCTGCCGCAGAGCATCAACTACCTGCCGCTGGCGGTGGGGGGCGCGCTGATGCTGATGTTTGCACTGAACCGCGCGTGGAACGCGCTGCAGGCCCGCGCCACCGGCGCCGAAGACGCTGAAGGAGATCGTTGATCCATGGGCATCACCCTCCTGTTCTCCGTATTCGCCGTGCTGCTGCTGCTCGGCGTGCCGGTCGCCTACGCGCTGGCCGCTGCGGCGCTGGCCACCCTGCTGTACCTGGATATCCCCAGCATCGTGCTGGTGCAGCAGATCTCGGCCGGTACCGGCTCCGCTTCGCTCATCGCCATTCCACTGTTCATCTTTGCCGGCGAAATCATGATGCGCGGCGGCATCTCCGAGCGCCTGATCGCACTGGCCTCGTCGCTGGTCGGGCGCCTGCGCGGTGGCCTGGGCCAGGTGTCGATCCTGTCCTCGCTGTTCTTCGGCGGCGTGTCCGGCTCGGCCATCGCCGATGTCTCGGCGGTCGGCGGCACGATGATCCCGCAGATGGTCAAGCGCGGCTACGACCGCGATTTCGCCGTCAACGTCAGCATCACCGCCGCGCTGGTGGCCCTGCTGGTGCCTCCGTCGCACAACCTGATCCTGTTCTCCGCTGCTGCCGGCGGGGGGCTGTCCATCGCCGACCTGTTCGCCGCCGGCATTGTCCCTGCGCTGCTGATGACGCTGGCGCTGATGGTCACCGGCTATGTGGTCGCACGTCGCCGCGGCTATGGCGTAGAGGTCTTTCCCGGCTGGCGTGCCGTGGCCCTGCGCATCGTCTCCGCCCTGCCCGGCCTGGGCCTGGTCGCGCTGATCTTCGTCGGTATCCGCGCCGGCATCTTCACTGCCGTGGAAAGCGCGGCGATCGCCGTGGTCTACGCCCTGCTGGTGACCACCGTGCTGTACCGGCAGCTGCGCTGGCGCGAGTTCTTCGACACCGTCATCCATGCCGCGCGCAGTACCGGCGTGATCCTGTTCGTGATCGCCACCGCGGCGGTGTTCGGCTGGCTGCTGGCGTACCTGCAGGTGCCGGCTGCCGCCGTCGAGTTCCTGCAGTCGTTCGCGCACAGCCGCTTCATGGTGCTGCTGATGATCGTGGTGATGCTGCTGTTGCTGGGCACCTTCATGGATCTGGCGCCGATGATCCTGATCTGCACGCCGATCTTCCTGCCGGTGGCGCGCGCCTACGGCATCGATCCGATCCACTTCGGCCTGGTGCTGGTGCTCACCGGCGGCCTCGGCCTGGTCACCCCGCCGGTCGGCTCGGTGCTGTTCATCGGCACTTCCATCGGCAAGATCAGCGTCGGCCAGAGCATGCGCACCATCTGGCCGTTCTGGTTCGCCGCGCTGGGCGTGCTGCTGGTGGTCACCTTCTTCCCCGCCCTGTCGCTGTGGCTGCCGGCCGCGCTGCGCGGCTGAGCCGCAAGGAGACTGCCATGCGTGCACTGCGTATCGTCGCCGCCGCCACCCTGTTCGCCGTGTTGCTGCCGGCATGGCCTGCACCCGCGGCGGAGACCGCGCGCGCCCCGGCGCAGTGGGCGCGGGGGCTGGAACACCAGCGCCAGGCGGACCGTGGCGATGGCACGTTCCTCAATCCGGTGCTGGCCGGCGACCATCCGGATCCCTCGGTGCTCAAGGACGGAGACGATTACTACCTCACGCTGTCGTCGTTCGACGCCTATCCCGGCCTGCCGATCTGGCACTCGCGCGACCTGGTGAACTGGCAGCCGCTGGGCCATGCGATCACCCGCAACGTGGGCTCGATCTGGGCGCCGGACATCGTCAAGCACCGGGGGCGCTACTTCATCTACTTCCCGGCGCGCACCGGCGAGCGCCGCAGCAACTTCGTGGTCTGGGCCGATGACATCAAGGGCCCATGGAGCGCACCGATCGACATCGGCCTGGGCGGCTACATCGATCCCGGCCATGCGGTGGGTGAAGACGGCAAGCGCTACCTGTTCCTCAGCGGTGGTGATTACGTGCAACTGGCCGACGATGGGCTGAGCGTGGCCGGCACGCCGAAGCACGTCTATGACGGCTGGCGCTATCCGCAGGACTGGGACGTCGAGGCCTATGCGCAGGAAGGCCCGAAGATCCACCTCCGCAACGGCTGGTACTACATGACCACGGCGGTGGGCGGCACGGCCGGGCCGCCCACCGGCCACATGGTGATCACCGCGCGCTCGCGTTCGATCCACGGACCGTGGGAGAACGCGCCCAACAACCCGATCACGCGCACGCAGTCGGCAGCCGAGCCCTGGTGGTCGCGTGGCCATGCGACGGTGATCGAAGGGACCGATGGGCGCTGGTGGATGATGTACCACGGGTACGAGAACGGCTTCTGGACGCTGGGCCGCCAGGCCCTGCTGGAGCCGATCGAATGGACCGCCGACGGCTGGTTCCGCGCGACCGGGGGCGACCTCGGCCAGCCACTGCGCAAGCCGGCCGGACAGGCACTGTCGCCGCATGGCATGGCGCTGTCGGATGATTTCCGCGGCAGCACGCTTGGCCCGCAGTGGGCGTTCTTCAATCCGGCGCAGGACGAGTACCGGCGGCTGGGTTTCAGCGGCAACGGCCTGGTCCTGCAGGGCAAGGGCAGCACGCCGCGCGATGCGTCACCGCTGACCACCATCGCCGGCGACCGGGCCTACCAGTTCGAGGTGGAGATGGAGATCGCCCCCGGTGCCGTGGGCGGCGCGCTGCTGTTCTACAGCGACCGCCTGTACGTGGGCGTGGGCAGCAATGGCGAGTCGTACATCATGCATCGCTACGGCGAGGAGCGCCCTGCCCGGCCGGCGCCGGGGCGCGGCGGCCGGCTGTGGCTGCGGGTGACCAACAACCGCCACATCGTCACCTTCCACTCCAGCACCGACGGGCACACTTGGCAGAAGTATCCGGTTCAGATGGAAGTGTCCGGTTACCATCACAATGTAGCGGGCAGGTTCCTGGCGCTGAAGCCGGCGCTGTATGCGGCCGGCGACGGTGCGGTAACCTTCCGCAACTTCCGCTACCGCGCGCTGGACTGAGCGCGGAGCCGGAATCCCCAGACTTACCGGGTTCAAAACATGTCAGTGCGCAACAAGAACGATGCCGCTACGCCGGCATTGGCGAAGGGCAAGGCAGCCACCATCAACGACATCGCGCGACTGTCGGGCGTATCCAAGAAAACGGTTTCAAGAATCATCAACAACTCGCCGCTGGTGCGCAAGGACACGCGCGACAAGGTGGAGGCGCTGATGCGTGAGGTGGGCTACACGCCCGATCCGCTGGCCCGTGGACTGGCGTTCCGCCGCTCCTTCCTGATCGGCATGGTCTACGACAACCCCACCGCGCAGTACATCGTGGACATGCAGTACGGTGCGCTGGATGCACTGCGTGGTTCCAGCTTCGAGCTGGTGGTGCACCCGTGTGACAGCCGCAGCCCCGGCTACATCGAGGGCGTGCGGCGCTTCGTGCAGCAGCAGAAGCTGCACGGGGTGATCCTGGTGCCGCGTGCCTCGGAAGACCAGGCGCTGGCGGACATGCTTGATGAGATCGGCTGCCGGTTCACCCGCGTGGCAGCGCTGCCGCTGGACGAAAGCTCACAGATGGTGGTCACCCATGACCGCGACGGTGCGGCCGAAGCCGCCGACTACCTGCTCTCGCTCGGCCACCGTGACATTGCCCTGGTGACCGGTCCCAGCGCCTACCGTTCGGCCCATGAACGTACCGCCGGCTTCATCGACGCGCTGTCCCAGCGCGGCATCGAGCTGCCCAAGGACCGCATCATCGAGGCTGGCTACACCTTCGAATCCGGCGTGGCCGCTGCCGAGAAACTGCTGTTGGGCAAGCGCCGCCCGACCGCCATCTTCACCGGCAATGACGAAATGGCCGCCGGCATCTACAAGGTCGCGCTGCGCGCGGGCATCAACATTCCGCGCCAGCTGTCCATCGTCGGCTATGACGACAGCCCGCTGGCCTCGCGCCTGTGGCCCTCGCTGACCTCGGTGCGCCGGCATACCCGCGATACCGGGCGCACCGCCGCGGCGATGCTGATCCAGCCTGAAGGCCAGGCCGCGCTGCCCATCGCCAGCGTGCGGCCGCACCTGATCGTCCGCGATTCCTGCCAGCCACCGGAGGATTGATCCCCTCAGGGATCAATCCTGCAGGTCACGACCTCTGCCCCATCCACCCGATCCGCCGCGCCTTGCCCGGGCCATCCGGGCATCGTGCGACGCAAAATGACACCGGTTTCCTGTCTGGCTAGAATCGACCGTGAACCGCGCCGGGGCCGACCCGTCGGCCCGCCCCCCGCTCTGGAGACGCCATGTACAGCAAGACCCATTACGCCACCCATCCCGATGCCATCCACGGTGCCAGCAACGACCAGCTGCGTGACCTGTACCTGCTCGATGGCCTGTTCAACGCCGGTGCGGTGACCCTCAAGTACACCCACTACGAGCGCTTCGTGATCGGCGGCGCTGCCCCGGTGGACGCACCGCTGGCTCTGCCGACCCAGACCGAGCCCGCTTCGGCCGCAGGCCATCCGTTCCTGGAGCGTCGAGAGCTGGGCGTGATCAACGTCGGCAGCGGAACCGGCAGCGTCACCGTCGATGGCACGGTCTACACGCTGGGCCCGAAGGATGGCCTGTACGTGGCCATGGGCAGCAAGGACGTCGTGTTCGCCTCGCAGGACGCCGCCAATCCCGCCCAGTTCTACCTGGCCTCGACCCCGGCCCATGCCCGCTTCGAGACCCGGCAGCTGTCCATCAAGGATGCCGTCGCCCTGGATCGCGGCGCGCTGGAAACCAGCAACGAGCGCACCATCTACCAGTACATCGTGCCGGCCACCTGCCAGTCCTCGCAGCTGCTGCTGGGGCTGACCGTGCTCAAGCCGGGCAGCGTGTGGAACACCATGCCGCCGCACCTGCACGACCGTCGCAGCGAGGTGTACTTCTACTTCGACCTGGGCGACAGCGACCGCGTCTACCACTTCATGGGCGAGCCGGCCGCGCAGCGCCACATCGTCATCCAGAACAACGAAGCCGTGGTGTCGCCGCCGTGGTCGATCCACATGGGCGCCGGTACCAGCAACTACGCCTTCATCTGGGCGATGGGGGGCGAGAACCTGGATTACACCGACATGCACGTGCTGGACATCTGCCAGCTCAAGTAGGCCCCCAACCTGGCCGCCGTGCACCGTGTGCCGGCGGCCGTCGCGCTGACCCCGCTCGCCCCAATCAAGGAACGCATACGCAATGGCTAATCCCTTCAGCCTGGAAGGCAAGGTCGCTCTGGTAACCGGTGGCAATACCGGTCTGGGACAGGGCATCGCCGTGGCACTGGCTGCCGCCGGCGCCGACGTGGCCGTGGCCGGCATCGCCCCGCCCACCGACACCATCGAAAAGATCACTGCGCTGGGCCGCCGCTGCCTGGCCATCGAAGCCAACCTGATCAGCATCGAACCGGTGGCGCGCGTGGTGCGCGAAACCATTGATGGCTTGGGTGGCCTGGATATCCTGGTCAACAATGCCGGCCTGATCCGCCGCGCCGATGCGGTGGACTTCAGTGAGCAGGACTGGGACGACGTGATGAACGTCAACCTCAAGTCCGCCTTCTTCATCTCGCAGGCCGCCGGCCGCCACTTCATCGAACAGGGCCACGGCAAGATCATCAACATTGCTTCGATGCTGTCCTTCCAGGGCGGTATCCGCGTGCCGTCGTACACCGCCAGCAAGAGCGGCATCGCCGGCATCACCCGGCTGCTGGCCAACGAGTGGGCGGGCAAGGGCATCAACATCAATGCCATCGCCCCGGGCTACATGGCCACCGACAACACCGCCCAGCTGCGCGCCGACGAAGCGCGCAACAAGGCGATCCTGGAGCGCATCCCGGCCGGTCGCTGGGGCACGCCGGATGACCTGGCCGGTGCGGCGGTGTTCCTAGCGTCGTCGGCGTCGGATTACATCAACGGCGCCGTGCTGCCGGTCGACGGTGGCTGGCTGGCGCGCTGACGCGTGAGCCACGGCAGTGCCGGTCGCTGGCCGGCATCTTCGCGAGGCTTCCGCCGTTCATGAGGGTGCCGGCCAGCGGCCGGCACTACCGGAGAACCGCCATGCGCACCCTGTTGCTGCTGTTGCTGCTGTCTTGCACCACCGCGCAGGCGGCGCCGGTGCGGGTATTCATCGCCGGTGACTCCACTGCGGCCGAATACGGCCCCGAGCGCGCGCCCCAGGCCGGCTGGGGACAGGCACTGCAGAGCTACCTCGACCCGGCGCGCTTCGAGGTGCACAACCATGCCAAGGGCGGTCGCAGCACGCGCAGTTTCATCGACGAAGGGCGCCTGGATGCCATCGCCGCCGAGCTGCGCGGTGGCGATGTGCTGCTGATCCAGTTCGGCCACAACGATGCGAAGTTTGAGGATTCCACGCGCTACACCGATCCGGACCGGGACTATCCCCGCCTGCTGATGCGCTACGTACAGGTGGCGCGCGGGAAAGGCGCCACGCCGGTGCTGGTCACGCCGGTGGCGCGGCTGCTGTACGACTTCGGTTCACTGCTGGACACGCATGGCCGCTACACGCAATCGATGAAGGCCCTGGCCGCGCGCGAGCGGATTGCGCTGATTGATCTGAACGACCGCAGCACGCGCTGGATCCGCGCGCTGGGTGAGCAGGGCGCGCGACCGTACTTCCTGTTCCTGCCCGAACAGAACAAGGCCGACGGCACCCATTTCAGCGTGGCCGGCGCCCATGCGGTGGCCTGCCTGGTACTGCGCGAAGCAGTGCCGCTGCTGCCCGCGCTGCAGCCGGCGCTGGTGCGGGACATCGACTGCGACGTGATGGGCGCAGGGCAGGGCGCCGGTGCGACGGGAGATTCGCAGGTCGTGCACGAAGGCACGATTGCGCGCATGCAGCCCGGCCCGCACGGCGGCGGCGGGCCCACCACCGCGTATCCGTTCTTTGCCGGCGCGGCGGACCTGCCCTTCGTGCTGCGCAAGCGTGTGCTGCACAAGGGCGCGGGTATCGGCCTGCATCCGCAGCACAAGGATGAGATCTATTACATCGTCAGTGGGCAGGGCAGCTACGTGCTGGACGGCAGGCAGTACGACGTGCACGCCGGGCACGCGCTGCTGACCCGCAAGGGCAGCCGCCATGCGCTGCAGCAGGTGGGTGACGAGGACCTGGTGGTGCTGCTGGCGTACCCGCGCTGAGCCTGTAGAGCCGAGGCCATGCTCGGATGTCCTGCCTCCGGTTGATCGCAGCCGAGCATGGGCTCGGCTCCACGCGGGCTGCTACAGCCGCTCGGCGCCGAAGTGCTTCAGCCCGAACCGCGCAAGGTCTTCCGGGCGCTCGAAATAGGCGTCCTCGAAGGCTTCCAGCGCCTGCCGTTCGTCTTCGCTCATCGCGTCGTACAGGTCGGTCAGTTCCTTGATCGCCGGGTCGTTTTCCAGCCGATCCAGCAGCCCGCGCATGCCGGCCAGGAGCGCGTGCGTCTGCACTGCGCCCATCGCCTGCAGCGCGCGCAGCGCCAGCTGGCAGGTCGGGTCGCCCCAGTTGCACAGGAACTGCATGAAGCCGCCGTTGTTGATGTCCGCTTCCATGCGCCACAGCGCCACCAGTTGCTGGTCCTCATCGGACAGCGCCTCCAGCGTCCATCCGGCGTCCTTCAGCCGCGCCATCGCCGCGTCGTAGCGGTCTTCCCAGACCTGGTTGAGGATATCGACCACGCCCGCCTCGCGCGCCGGCAGCAGGGCCGGCCAGTTCACACCCAGGCCATCGGCGGTGGCGACCCACTGCGCGCGTTGCCCTGCATCGGCTTCGAACAACGCAGGTACCCAGCGCAGCGGCTGGCGGGTGCGCCGGCCATCGGCCAGGGTCAGCAGGATGACGTCGTCGTCGAAGGCGACGTTGGTCACGCGCAGGGCGGCAAACACATCGGTCATGCCGCGCAGGATACCCGCGCGCCGGCCCGCCTCACACGTCGCCGCCGTCGGCCCAGCCTTCACCCGTGCCCTTCTGGAACACGCGGTCGTCGTCCTGCACATCACCGGCAGGCAGGTGCGCCTGGTCGGCCAGTGCTGCGTAGATCGGAGTGAAGTCCGGTGAGGTCGCCTGCATCAGCTGTTCAAAGCTGTCGATGACGAAGTAGGTCTTCTGGAACGTGTCGATGCGGTACTTCGTGCGCATGATCCGCTGCAGGTCGAAGCCGATGCGATTGGGCGCGTCCGATTCCAGCGAGTACAGCGACTCTCCCTTCGACGACACGATGCCCGCGCCGTAGATGCGCAGGCCGTCCGGCGTATCGATCAGGCCGAATTCCACCGTGTACCAGTACAGGCGGGTGAGATTCTGCAACGCGTCCGGCCCGATCGCGTGGGCCTTGACGCCACCGCGGCCGTAGGCCTCCATGTAGTCGGCAAACACCGGGTTCATCAGCAGCGGCACGTGGCCGAACAGGTCGTGGAACAGGTCCGGTTCGGCGATGTAGTCGATCTGGTCCGGGCGGCGGATCCACCAGGTCACCGGGAAACGTCGGTTGGCCAGGTGGTCGAAGAAATCCAGTTCCGGCAGCAGGCCTTCGACGCCGACCAGCGTCCACCCGGTCGCCGCGCCGAGCACTTCGTTGAGCTGGTCGAAGCGCGGAATCATGTGCGCACTCATCCCCATCTCGTCCTGCGCATCCAGGAACTCCTGGCAGGCGCGGCCGACCAGCAGCTCGCGCTGACGCTGGTACAGCGTGCTCCAGGTGGCGTGGTCGTCGGCAGTGTAGGTGTCCCACGGTTGCTCGACGAGCGCGGTGGTGTACACCGGCACGTAGCCCTTGTCGGTCTGCTGGTGTTCGACGCGGCGGGGCTGGGCGAGGTCCATGGGGCGCTCCTTGAAGGGATACCCACGATGCTAGGGCAGGGCGCGCGCAACAGGGTTGCAAAAGTTGCGCCGATTGCCGTTGTTGGCGCAATATCCTTGCGTACTCACCCTGTTGCGGGGCAACAATGGCCGGAGAAGTCCAGTTCGATCGCACGGATATACGCCTGCTGGCTGAAATCCAGCGGGACGGGCGCGCTACCAACGCCGAACTGGCGGCGCGGGTGAATCTCTCGCCCTCGGCCTGCCTGCGCCGCCTGCAGCGGCTCGAAAGCGAGGGCGTGATCGTCGGCTATGGTGCGCGCCTGGAGCCACGGCAACTGCGCCTGGGCCTGCAGGCCTTCGTGCGCGTGCAGCTGGAAAAGCACGACCAGGCCGCCATCGGCCACTTCGTGGACAGCGTGCAGGGCTGGGATGAGGTGGTAGCCTGCCATGCGTTGACCGGCGACATGGACTACCTGCTGCACGTCTATGTGCGCGACCTGGAGCACTTCTCGCACTTCCTGCTGGACCGGCTGCTCAACGCCGGCGGCGTGGCCGATGCCAATTCCAGCTTCGTGCTGCGCACGGTGAAGGGCTTCCAGGCGTTGCCGTTGTCGCAGCTGGAGTCCTGAGCGGGCACCGGGCATGCCCGGTGGCCACGCATCAAGGGATCAGCACTTGTCCTTGCGGCCCATCAGCCTGCCCAGGCGCGAGGCTTCCTCGCACTTCGGTGCAGCCACCGGGGCCGGTGCCGCTGCGGCGGCGCGTGCGCGCTGCAGCTGCTGGATCTTCGCGCGGATCTGCGGCATGGCCGCCATCGCGGCCTTTTCGCCTTCCAGGATCGCGGTGCCGCGCTGGCTGAAATCGGCCGCGCCGATGTCCAGCACCTTCGGGCGGATGACGATGTCGGCGCGCGCCAGTTCCTGCTCGCCCAGGCGCTGGCCCATGATCGAGATGGACTGGTTGACGATGCCCAGCATGTCCGTCGGCGCCTTGCCGCTGGCCTTGCTGGAAATATCCACGGCGATCACGAAGTCGGCGCCGAGCTGGCGCGCGGCGTCCACCGGCACCGGGCTGACCACGCCGCCGTCGATGTAGTTGCGGCCGCCGATCTTCACCGGTTCGAACACGCCGGGGATGCTGCTCGATGCGCGCACGGCCTGGCCGACATTGCCGCGCACGAAGATGGCGCGCTCGCCGGTTTCCAGCTGGGTGGCGACGGCGGCGAACGGCTTTTTCAGGCGCTCGGCGGGACGGTTGGCAACCTGCTCGTTGACGTAGTCCTGCAGCTTCTGGCCCTGCACCAGGCCACCGGAGAACAGGCGCACGTCGCGGATGCTGGCTTCATCCAGCGCCACGGCCTTGCTCTGCATCTGGAAGGCGTCCATGCCGCTGGCATACAGGGCGCCGACCACGCTGCCGGCGCTGGTGCCGGCGACCACGGCCGGCTCGAAGCCGTTGGCCTCCAGCATCTTGATCACGCCGATATGGGCGAAGCCCTTGGCCGCGCCGCCGCCGAGGGCGATGCCGATCTTCACCGGCTTGGCCTGCGGGACCACGGTCGGTGCCGGCGGCGGGGTGGGGCGGACCGGCTCGCCACCGCAGCCGGCCAGCAGGCCGATCAGGGCGACGGACAGCAGCATGCGGGGGCGGAACAGGCTCATCGGCAGTGCGCGCGCGGCGCCGGGTTCAGGAAAGGGCGCCAGCATACCGAAGCCGTGGCAGGGCGGGCAGGGTGGGAAATATCGCCCATTCATAAAGGTAGTGCCAAGGTGCATGGGGCTGCCGGCCAGAGGCCGGCACGACCGGAGCCGCTCAGAACCGGTTGTCGCCGTCCAGCATCCGGCCCAGGCCACCCAGCACCGAGCCTTCGCCACGGTTCTGGCCGCCGCCCTGCGGCGCGGCCATCCACATGCGGCCGGCCAGCCGCGAGAACGGCAGCGACTGCAGCCAGACCTTGCCAGGCCCGGTCAGCGTGGCCAGAAACACGCCTTCGCCGCCGAACAGCATGCTCTTGATGCCGGTCACCCGGCGCACGTCCATGTCCACGGTCGGGTGGTAGGCCACCACGCAGCCGGTATCCACGTCCAGGCGCTCGCCGGCGGCCAGCTCGCGCTCGATCACGCAGCCGCCGGCGTGGATGAAGACCCAGCCGTCGCCTTCCAGCTTCTGCATGATGAAGCCCTCACCGCCGAACAGGCCGGTCATGATCCTGCGCTGGAACTGCACGCCGATCTGCACACCGCGCGCGCCGGCCAGGAAGCTGTCCTTCTGGCAGATCAGGCGGCCGCCATGCTGGTCCAGTTTCATCGCCAGCACGGTGCCGGGGTAGGGCGCGGCGAAGGCGACCTTGCCCTTGCCGTGGCCGCTCTGGGTGTAGACGGTGGCGAACAGGCTCTCGCCGGTCAGCACGCGCTTGCCGGCGGCCATCACCTTGCCCATGAAGCCACCGCCCGGACCCCCGCTGGCGGCGCCGAACACGGTGTCCATCTGCACGCTCGCGTCCTTGAACATCAAGGCGCCGGCCTCGGCAATGGCGCTCTCGCCGGGGTCAAGCTCGATTTCCACGAACTGCATCTCATGGCCGACGATGCGGAATTCGATGTCGTCGGCGCGGCCGCCGGCGTCGGCGGGGACCGGCGGCGGGGTGCTGGGCATGCCAGGGGCCGTTGACTGCAGTTCGGGCACCTCGGCAATCGACGTCCACCCGCCCATGCCCTGGCACCAGGCCAGCGCGCGCGGATTGGCCAGCGCAAAGCGGCGCGCGGCCTCGTCATCAAGCGGGCCGATGCGTTCGGCCTGGGCAGAGGCGTGGAAGTACCACTGGGTCATTGCGGCGGCTCCGCGGCGCTGGAAAACCCCGAGTCTAGCGAGCGCGCCCGGGGCCGGGCGACAGGGCCATGAACGGCCGGCATTTGCGGGGCAGGTGCTGTATTGCAACAATTATCTGGTAGCGCCGTTTTACCACCCCTCCAAACACAGCCTACCGCCATGTCCCCGACCCGCACTTCCCGTGGCCGATTTCCGGTCGCGCGTCCCCTCGTTGCCGCTCTTTCCGCCCTGCTGCCGCTGGTAGCAGCCGCCCAGGAAACCCCCGCTGCCAAGGATCCGGTTGCCCTCGACGCCCTGCAGGTGACCGCCCAGCGCCGCGTCGAGAACGCCAAGGACGTACCGGTCGCGTTGAGCGCGATCCAGGGCGAGAAGCTGGACGTGCTCGGCTCGGCCGGCGATGACATCCGCTTCCTGGCCGCACGCGTGCCCAGCCTCAACATCGAGTCGTCCTACGGCCGGGCCTTCCCGCGCTTCTACATCCGCGGCCTGGGCAACACCGACTTCGACCTCAATGCCTCGCAGCCGGTGTCGCTGGTGTATGACGATGTGGTGCAGGAAAGCCCGTTGCTGAAGGGCTTCCCGCTGTTCGACCTGGCCAACGTGGAAGTGCTGCGTGGCCCGCAGGGCACGCTGTTCGGCCGCAATACCCCGGCCGGTGTGGTCAAGTTCGACTCGGCGCGCCCGTCGCAGGATGCCGATGGTTACCTCCGCGTCGGCTATGGCAGCTACAACAGCTGGAACGTGCAGGGCGCCTACGGCGGCCCGCTGACCGACCGCTGGTCGGCGCGCGTCTCGGCCATCTACCAGCGCCGCGACGACTGGGTCGACAACACCCGCGCCGGTGCACCCAACAGCGGCTTCGAGGGCTATGACGAAGCGGCCGGCCGCGTGCAGTTCCTGTACGAAGGCGATGACTTCGAAGCGCTGTTCAACCTGCACAAGCGCAAGCTCAACGGCACCGCCCGCCTGTTCCGCGCCAACATCATCCAGAAGGGGGGCAATGCGCTGGTCGAGAACTTCGACCGCGACAAGGTGGCCAATGACGGCGTCAACTTCTCCGACCTGGAGACCTGGGGCGGCAGCGCGCGCCTGCAGTGGAACCTCGGCTCGGTAACCCTGCACTCGATCACCGGCTATGAAACCGCCGAATCGCTCAACCGTGGCGACATCGACGGTGGCTACGGCGCGTCCTTCCTGGGTGCCGGCAACTCTGGCCCGGGCCTGATTCCGTTCTCGTCGGAGTCGGCCGACGGCCTGCCGCACCACCGGCAGTGGACGCAGGAAGTCCGCGTCGAGTCCAACGAGTGGGGCCGCTTCGACTGGCAGGCCGGCGTCTTCTACTTCGATGAAGACGTGACCATCAACAACTTCAACTACGACTCGCTGACCCCGGGCAATCCGCAGACCGGCCACGTGGTGCAGAACCAGCGCAACAAGGCGTGGGCGGTGTTCGCCTCGGGTGACTTCGATGTCACCGACCGCTTCAAGCTGCGCGCCGGCGTGCGCTACACCCAGGACAAGAAGGACTTCAGCGCCAGCGTGCTGCAGGCGGTTCCGTTCGGCACCCCGGTCAGTGGCCCGTACCTGGCCAACACCGACGTCAACGACGTCAGCTGGGATTTCAGTGGCGTCTACAAGCTGACCGACGACATCAACGCCTATGCCCGCGTGGCCAAGGGCTTCCGCGCGCCGTCGATCCAGGGCCGCCTGGCCTTCGCGCCGGGCCTGTCGCAGGCCGATTCGGAGAAGGTGATCTCGTACGAGGCCGGCATCAAGGCCGACCTGTTCGAGCGCCGCGCGCGCCTGGGCCTGAGCGTGTTCCGCTACAACGTCGATGGCCAGCAGCTGATCGCCGTGGGCGGCGCCAACAACACCGCCACCCTGCTCAACGCCGACAAGACCGTCGGCCAGGGCGTCGAGCTGGACCTGGAGGCCTACCTGGCCGACAACGTCCTGCTGACCTTCGGCAGCAGCTACAACGACACCGAGATCAAGGACAAGAACCTGGCGGTGGCGATCTGTGGCGGTGGCTGCACCATCACTGACCCGACCACGGTGATCAACGGCCAGACCTACGCGCTGGTCAACGGCAACCCGCTGCCGCAGGCGCCGAAGTGGATCCACAACGCGACCCTGCGCGTGGGCTTCCCGCTCAGCGATGGCAGTGAGCTGTACGCCTACACCGATTGGGCGTACCGCAGTGCGGTCAACTTCTTCATCTACGAGTCGCCGGAATTCCGCGGCCGCAGTTCGCTGGAGGGCGGCCTGCGCCTCGGTTACAACTGGGATTACGGCCAGTACGACGTGGCCGTGTTCGGCCGCAACCTGACCAACCAGACCCGCGTGGTCGGCGCGATCGACTTCAACAACCTGACCGGCTTCCTCAACGAGCCGCGCACCTGGGGCGTGGAGTTCACCGCGAAGTTCTGATGCGGTGGCTGCGGTAATGCAATGAAGGAGGGCCGGCGCAATGCCGGCCCTTCCTTTTGATGCGCGACCATGTCGCAAATGGACACGCCCGCGCTGCGGGCAGCGGTCAAGAAGTGTGAGCGGCGGCAAGAATATGTCTCAGTTGCCGTGAACCCGAGCCCGTGTCGATGCGCTCGGATGGAACAGGCGTACAACCGTAGCTACCGGAATCTTCCGGGCAACCGGGGTACTGCAATGAAGAACAGAATGTCGCGGATGACCGTAGGCTTGGCCATGCTCGTGCTGTCGATGCAGGCATCTGCGGGGGTGAACGCTGCTGAAGCAGCAACAACGACGCTTCCGGACGACCAGCACCTGCACCTGGAGAAGCGGACCGCGTCGATCACCGATCAGCGATCATTCGACGCGTATGCAAAGGCATTCGGGGATACCGATACGTTTCCCCTTTACAAAATGACGCCTGCAGCGCGCGCGCGGTTCACCGCATCGCTACGGTTCAGTGCGCTCGGACTGACCACCTTCGATTACTCCGATCTGGCACGGGAACTGGGAGCGGCCGATCTCCATCGCGTACTCAAACCGTTTGGGTTCCAGCACCTGGTGGCGGTCATTCCCGATGTCAGGGTCAATTCGGAAGAAGACCAACGGGTTCTGCAGATACAGAACACTGCGCGCAGCCTGCGTTGTAGCGTGGGAGAACATTGCAACGAGGCAGACTATCCTGGCTACAAGTGCATCTCGCACGCGACATGCGAGGAATCAACGGCACACATATGCACGTCCAACTGCTGATCGCGGCCCTGCGGCGCCCACGGGTCATGATGCGTGGGTTGCTCCCGGTCGCCACCACGCTGGCGATGATCCTGTCCTCTCCCTGTGCCGCCGGGGTATCTCTGGAGGAGGGCTATGCCACCGTGCAGGGAACGTGGGAAAGCCTCTCAGGGCCGGACCATGACTGGCGTGAGCGCGGAGCCCAGGTTGATCGTGCGTTTGACACGGGTGTTTTGCCTCATACCGCTACGCTGTCCCGCCTGAGCACACCCGAACTGCGTGTACTGTTGCGGGCGACCCACGCGGCCGCCGTGGCAGCCAAGCAGCCGCACTACTCGGCCATTGCACTGCGCGTGGGGGTCGAGCTCCGCAAGCGTGGTGAACTGCAGCCTGCTGACGCACGCGCCGGAGCGACCATTGCCGTTCTGAGCCGTGATGCCGCTGCGTTGGCCCCGGTATCGCCGTGGCGGGCCGCTTTCAATGGCCGCCCCGTGCCCCGGTGGCCGCGCGTCACCAAGCCGTTCGAGTACTGGACGCCCAGTGCGGATGGCGCGAGCTTTCGCGCGGCGCACGCCGACATGGCGTCGTTGAAGATCATTGTCATCGCGCATCCAGCCTGCGGCTTCACGCGTGCGGTGGCAGAAGCGGCGCGCGCCGACCCCGACGTGTTGCGGATACTTTCAGGAAGCCGCGCGCTGTGGCTGTCCCCGCAGGACGGGACGCTTGATCTGCGCATCTTCACCGACTGGGCCGAACGCCATCCCGATCTGCCGATCCAGGTCGTGGCCCGCCAGACGGACTTTGCAGACTTCGGCTACTGGGGAACACCCACCTTCTACATCCTGCGCGACGGCAGGGTCGCCGCGCGGGTGGTGGGTTGGCCGCGCGGCGGCAACAAAGCAGCCCTGCAGAAGGCGTTCGCCGACGCAGGGATCGCCGCAGAGCCCTGACCCTGGCATCGACCGTTACAGCGCGCTCTGCGGGCGGATCTTCAGCACCGCGTTCTCGGTGGTGCAGTCGCGGCTGGAGTGCAGGCCGGCCTTGCGTGCCGCTTCGATCTCCTTGCGTGCGGCCAGCAGGTCCTTGTTGAACGCGGCGTTGTCGTGCAGGCGGGCCACGGCGGCGGCACCCATGAAGCGGCCTTCGAGGATGTCGCTCTGCCAGTGCACGTTGCAGACCAGGCGGCTCTCGCCGTAGTTGCGGCCACGGGCCTGGATGGCGTCGGCGCGGTCCGGCGCGATCTCTGACAGGATCAGGGCCCAGGCCCAGCCGATCGAGGTGTGGCCGGAGGGGTAGGAACCGTTCTTGCGCAGGCCGTCCTCGTCCTTCGGCGAGCAGGTCGGCTCACCGTTGACCATGAACGGGCGCGGGCGCTGGTAGTGGTTCTTGGCCGCCTTGGTCGCCGCACTGGCGTCGATCCGGCTGCGCTCCAGCAGGCGGTACAGCGCCGGGGTCTTCACCGCATCGACGTCGATGTCGGCGGCGCAGGAGAAGTGGTTGGCGCCCTCGGGGAAACCGAGTTCCGCATCGACGCCGGCCTGGGCGAAGCGCGGGCTGCCACGCAGCGCGCGGGCTTCACGGCTGACTTGCTCGTCCAGGGCGAGGGCGGCCGAACCGGCGACCGGCGGTGCCGGCACCAGGTCGAGACTGGCCGGAACCGCGCTCTTGTCCAGATAGCCGACGGCCTTGGTGGTGATGTTGGCTTCGACGGCGGTCGGCTTGGTGGCGGTGGCGGCACAACCGGCCAGGGCCGCAGCCACGGCAAGGCCGAGCAGCGGGCGGGCAGGGTGGGAGATCAGCGACATGGACAGGCTCTGGGCAGGAAACACCGCGCCATGATCGCAGCCCCCGCACGACACCGCAGTGACCGTCGGTCATACGGCCAGACCCGGCATGGTCACTGCCATGGAATAAAAACCGTCATCGTTCGGCGTCATTCTCCCGATTCCGGGCGCAGCGCACGGACTTTCACGCGCCTGCACCGCGAGCATCGACACAACGGTGGTCGAGATGCCGTCCAGTTCCAGTCGGGTCGGGGGGATCCGCTGACAGAGGGAGAGAAGCGATGCGCAGCACCGCAACAGGAAGTACCGTCCTGGCCCTGCTCCTCGGGCTGGCAACCGCCCCGGCGCAGGCCGCCGATGTGGTCGGCGTGGCCTTCGTGCATGGCACCGGCGCGCAGACCAATGCCACCCAGGACTACTGGCAGCCGGCGATCATCGACACCGTGCGCCAGGGCCTGCCCAACAGCAGCAACTACGTCGTCATCAACTGTGACTTCACCCAGTACATGTGGAAACCGGAAGCGGCCGGTTGCCTGGCCAACCAGCTGACCGGCTTCATCGACAGCCGTGGCATCACCCAGCTGGTGGTGATCACCCACTCCAACGGCGGCAACGTGGTGCGCTGGATCCTGTCCAACCCGACCTACGACAGCCGCTATCCGAAGATCATCCGTACGGTGCGCAAGGTCACCGCGCTGGCGCCGTCCTCGGCCGGCACGCCATTGGCCGATGCGGTGCTCAACGGCAATACCTTCGAAACCTCGCTGGGCTGGCTGCTGGGCTACAAGAACGACGCGGTGCGCCAGCAGCAGGTGGCGAGCATGGCGACCTACAACGCGCAGAACCTGTATGGCACGGCCGGTCGCCCGGCGCTGCCCAAGCCGTTCCGTGTGGTGGTCGGCAGTGACGTGGAATCGGCGGTATGGGACAGCAACAGCTACTGCGGTGGCTATGCCGCCAATGTCGGCCTGGAGTTCACCCAGAACTGGCTGTCGTCCTGCTCCGATGGCTTCCTGGAGTGCAGCAGCCAGAAGGCTGCCGGCACCACCTGGTTCACTGACAAGGCGCGCACCCAGGGCGCAGAACCGCTCAGCCACAACCAGAGCCGGCGCGAGTGCTTCGGCCTCGGCACCCTGCTGCGCAACGACCTGACCCAGTGAGGGAGATGACCATGACGATCCATTCCACCCTGCTGGCCAGCGCTGTGCTGGCAGTGCTGTCCCTTTCCACGGCGCAGGCCGCGCAGCCGCTGCAGGCGGCCCGCGCGGGCGATCAGGTGCCTGCCGCCCTGGTAGCCGCGCCGCTGCCCACCGATGACAGCGAACACGCGCCGCTGGCGTTCGCCTGGGCGCTGGACCCGGCGCAGCCGCTGCAGGCAGCCACGCCATACGCCTCGGTCAGCCGCAGCTACTGGCAGCAGGTCGATGGCACGCAGCTGCAACGCGGCCTGGACCTGCCGCTGACCGCCGCCGATGCGGTGATCCAGCTGAGCCCGGCCGAAGGTGCCCGCGCGCTGCCGGCCAATACCCTGCAGGTGCGCGACCCGGCCGGCCGCAGCAGCGTGGCGCGCAGTGTCGATGCGCGCGCGCTGCAGGAGGCCGGCATGCCGGTGAAGGATGGCAGCAGCATGCTGCGCACCGGCGCGACCAGTGCCGCCGGTGCATACACCCTGCAGAGCGCACAGGCACAGGGCCGCTACGTGGTGCAGGTGCTCGAGCCGAACAGCCCGCTGCGGCTGGAAGTGCAGGCCAACCAGGCACAGGTGCTGGCCGGTGGCAGCGTGCAGCTGCAGGCACGCCTGCTGGAAGACGGCGCCACCACCGCCCAGCTGGCATCGCGGCGTAGCGGCCTGGGCGGTGAAGCGCTGCTGGTGGCACCGGACGGACGCAGCTGGCCGCAGCGGCTGCTGCGCACCACCGATGGCGCCCTGCGTGCGCAGGTGCGGATTCCGTCCGACGTCGGCAGCGTGCAGGGGCTGTGGGAGTTGCAGGTGTTCGCGCAGGCCGATGGCGTGCTGCGCGATGGCAAGGTCGCCTTCGCGGTGGCGCGGCCGACCGCGCGTTTCAGCGGCCAGGCGGCACCGGACCCGGCCAGCCGCCAGGTGGCGCTGCCGCTGCAGGTGGCCGCAGCCGGTCGCTACGAGGCGCGTGGCACGTTGTATGCCACCGGTCGCGACGGCCAACTGAGGCCGGTCGCGCAGGGGCATGCAGCGGCGTGGTTCGATGGCCCGGGCGCGGGCCAGCTGGTGCTGCCGTTCGACCAGGCCGCATTGCCGACGGGCTTCGGCGCACCCTATGAGCTGCGAGACCTGCAGCTGCAGGACCAGAGCCGGATGGCACCGATCGAGTCGCGCGCGCTGGCGCTGAAGTTCTGAGCACGGGTGCAGCGGGCCGGAACCTCCGGCCCGCTGCATTGCATCCTGTAGAGCCGAGCCCATGCTCGGCTGCTGTGTGCTGTGATCACGAGCCGCCGAGCGTGGGGTCGGCTCTACAACCGCATGTCGATTACCCCGCGTACGCGGTCAGCCGGCCTTCCTGCTCGCACACGGTGATCGCGCCCCCGAATACCGCCGACAGCGGCGCGCTGCGCAGCAGCTCGGCGCGGGTACCGTCGGCCTGTACGCGGCCGTCGCGCAGCAGCACCACCCGCTCGATCTCGGGAATGACCTCTTCGATGTGGTGGGTCACCAGCACCAGGGTGATGCCCTGCTGCGCCAGCACCCGCATGGTCGCCACCAGCTGCTCGCGCGCGACCAGGTCCAATCCGGTGGACGGTTCGTCCAGCAGCAGTGCCTGCGGCCGGTTGACCAGCGCGCGGGCGATCAGCACGCGGCGGGTCTCGCCGGCCGACAGCTCGGCGTAGGCGCGTTCACGCAGGGACAGGGCGCCGGTCATCGCCAGCGTTTCGCCGACGCGGGCGCGCATGTCGTCGGTCACCTCGCGGAACGCGGGCACCACGTAGCTGGCGAAGAAGCCGGACAGCACCGCCTGCTCCACGGTCAGCCCCGGCATGTCGGCCAGGTTGCTGCTGAGGTCGCCAGTGACGATGCCCAGCTGCGAGCGCAGCCGGTCCACCTGCCAGCGGTTCTGGCCCAGCACCTTCACGGCCACCGAGCCGTCGCCCAGCGCCAGCGGGTACAGCTCGCGGGTGATCAGCTTGATGAAGGTCGACTTGCCGCAGCCGTTGGGCCCGAGCAGGGCGGTGTGCTGGCCCTGTGCGATGCGCAGGCTAAGCCCGTGCAGCACCTTTACCTGGCCGCGCACCACGGTGGCGCGGTCCAGTTCGATCAACGGGGGCGGCTCCGCGACGGGCGGGGCAGCGGTGATGGCGCTGGTGCGTGGATCAAGGCTCGACAACTCGGGTCCCCAACTGTGAACGGTGCCACGGATGGCGATGCGATACACCGCCGTAGGGATGCAGTTTGCAACGCAAGCGCCCATCATGTCTGCCATCCCCGCGTCGATCCGGAGAGCTGCCATGCCTGATGCCCTGATGTCCCTGTTGACCGGTGGTGTGCTCGGCCTGGGCGGGTGGGCCCTGCTGGCGGTGCTGCTGGTCTTCACCCAGATCACCATCTTCTCGGTGACCCTGTACCTGCATCGCAGCCAGGCTCATCGCGGGGTCGATTTCCACCCGGCGCTGGCCCATGTGTTCCGCTTCTGGCTGTGGCTGACCACCTCGATGATCACCCGGGAATGGGTGGCGATCCACCGCAAGCACCACGCCAAGGTGGAGACCGAGGACGACCCGCACAGCCCGGTCACCCGCGGCATCGGCAAGGTGTTCTGGCACGGCGTGGAGCTGTACCGGGAGGCACGCGGCATGCGCGCGGACATCGAACAGTACGGGCGCGGCACCCCGGACGATGCGATCGAGCGCCACCTGTATACCCCGCACGCCACGCTGGGCCCGGTGCTGCTGCTGGTGATCAACAGCGTGCTGTTCGGCCTGCCGGGCGTGGCGTTGTGGGCGATCCAGATGGCGTGGATCCCGTTCTGGGCCGCCGGCGTGGTCAACGGCCTGGGCCACTGGTGGGGCTACCGCAACTACGAGTCGGCCGATACTTCCACCAACCTCACGCCGTGGGGGTTCTGGATCGGCGGCGAGGAGCTGCACAACAACCACCATGCCTTCCCCAGTTCGGCGCGCTTTGCGATGCGGCGCTGGGAGTTCGACATCGGCTGGAGTGCGATCCGACTGCTGCAGGCGCTGCGCCTGGCCAAGGTGCTGCGGGTGGCGCCGGCCATGGACGTGCGCCCGAACATCGCCGTGCCCGATGCCGAAACCCTGAAGGCGCTGCTGTCGCATCGCTTCCAGGCGATGACGGATTACCAGCGCAACGTGTTCATGCCCGCCCTGCGCGATGAAGCCGCGCAGGCTGGAGCCAAGCTGCGCCGCCTGTTGCCGCGCCGGCTGCGCCGCGGCCTGGTCAATGATGGCCGCTGGCTGAAGCCGGATGGGCGTGCCCAGCTCAGCGCCTGGGTGGCACAGCGCCCGCGCATCCGCACCCTGGTCGAGTACCGCGCGCGGTTGGCGGCACTGCTGGAGGCGCGCGGCCACGATGCTGCCGAGCGCCTGCATCAGCTGCAGGCCTGGTGCCGCGAGGCCGAGGAAAGCGGTATCGCCGCGCTGCAGGCCTACGCCGCACGGTTGAAGGGCTACAGCCTGGTGGGCGCGTGAGGGCAGGGCACGGGCTTCTGCTGGCGCTGCTGCTGCCGGGCGTGGCGCTGGCCCAGGTCACCGACACCGCCAGCTATCTGCAGCGGATGGACAGCGATGGCGACGGCCGGGTGAGTGAATCCGAGTACGTGCAGTGGATGCTGTATGCCTTCGACCACATGGACCGCAATGGCGACGGAGTGCTGAGCGCCGACGAGCTGCCCGGCGGCAAGGGCAGGGCGATCAGCCGCGAGCAGCAGCGGCAGGTGATCGTGCAGCGCTTCCACAAGCAGGATGCCAACGGTGATGGTTTCCTCGACGCCCGTGAGCTGTCCGCGCCGCCGCGTTGAGCGGGCGTAGAATCACCCCATGCCCGAACTACCCGAAGTCGAAACCACCCGCCGCGGCCTGGCGCCGCACCTGCAGGGCCGGCGCGTGCATGGCGTGATCCTGCGCCGCGCCGACCTGCGCTGGCCGATTCCGCCGGAAGTGGCCGAGCTGCTGCCGGGGCAGCGCATCGAGGACATCCGCCGCCGCGCCAAGTACCTGCTGCTGGAGACCGCCATCGGCAGCGCGGTGCTGCACCTGGGCATGTCCGGCAGCCTGCGCGTGCTGCCCGGTGATACTCCGCTGCGCGCGCACGACCACGTCGACATCAGCCTGGACAACGGCCGCCTGCTGCGCTTCAACGACCCGCGCCGCTTCGGCAGCCTGCTCTGGCAGCCGGCCGGCGAGATCCACCCGCTGCTGCAGGGGCTGGGCCCGGAGCCCCTGGACGATGCCTTCGACGGCGATTACCTGTTCGCCCGCAGCCGGGGCCGCAGTGCGGCGGTGAAGACCTTCCTGATGGACCAGGCGGTGGTGGTGGGTGTCGGCAACATCTACGCCGCCGAGAGCCTGTTCAAGGCCGGCATCAGCCCGCTGCGCGAGGCCGGCAAGATCTCGCGCGAGCGCTACCAGCGGCTGGCCGATGCAGTGAAGGAGATCCTGGGCTACGCGATCACCCGCGGCGGCACCACCCTGCGCGATTTCATCAGCCCCGATGGTGCGCCGGGCTACTTCGAACAGGAACTGCTGGTGTACGGCCGTGACGGGCTGCCGTGCCCGAACTGCGGGCGTGCGCTGAAGCACGCCACCATCGGCCAGCGCGCCAGCGTCTGGTGCAGCCACTGCCAGCGCTGAGTCGGGCAGCCAGCGGCAGCTGAACGGGCAGGGCGCGTCTCCGCTGCCCGTTAACGTTTGTCTGCCTATCATGGCCGACCTTCCTCCCTGTGCCTGACGCGCCTGCATGCAACGACGCGACTTCATCCGCAATGCCTCCCTCGCCCTGGCTGCATTCGGCCTGCCGTCCCTGCCCGCGTGCGCGGCCAGCCGGAGCGGCCAGATGGGCCTGCGCCGCCTCGGCCAGCCGCAGCCGTTCGATTTCGCCACCCTGAAGGGCCAGGCGCGCGCGTTGGCGCAGGCGCCCTACAAGAGCCACAAGCGGGTGCTGCCGGGCCGCCTGGAGGGCCTGGACTGGGACCAGTACCAGTCGATCGGCTACCGCCAGGACCATGCGCTGTGGGCCGACCAGCCCGGCAAGTTCCAGGCCAAGTTCTTCCACCTGGGCCTGTACTTCCATTCGCCGGTGCGCATGTTCGACGTGGTCGACGGCAAGGCGCAGGAGCTGGCCTATGACGGTGCGGCGTTCAACTACGGCAAGAGCGGCATCAAGGATGGCGAGCTGCCGGCCGACCTCGGCTTCGCCGGCTTCCGCCTGAACACCCGCAAGGATACCGACCGCGATTTCGCTGCCTTCCTCGGCGCCAGCTATTTCCGCGCGGTCGGCAAGGAAGGCCAGTACGGCCAGTCCGCGCGTGGCCTGGCGATCGACACCGGGATGGGCAAGCCGGAGGAATTCCCGGATTTCATCGCCTACTACCTGGAACAGCCGTCGGCTGATTCGGACACGATCGTGGTCTACGGCCTGCTGGATTCGCCCAGCGTGGCCGGTGCCTATCGCTTCGCGATCACCAACGGTGAAGTGCTGCTGATGGACATCGACAGCGCGCTGTACCCGCGCAAGCCGATCGAGCGGCTCGGCATCGCACCGTGCACCAGCATGTACCAGGTGGGCGAGAACGACCGCCGCATGGGCTGGGACTGGCGCCCGGAGATCCACGATACCGACGGCCTGTCGCTGTGGACCGGTGCCGGCGAATGGATCTGGCGCCCGCTGCTGAACCCGCGCAACCTGCGCTTCAACATGTTCGTGGACCGCAACCCGCGCGGCTTCGGCCTGCTGCAGCGCGACCGCAACTTCGACCACTACCAGGATGACGGCGTGTTCTACGAGAAGCGCCCGTGCCTGTGGGTGGAGCCGAAGGGCGAATGGGGCGAGGGCTCGGTGCAGCTGGTGGAGATTCCCACCGTGGACGAGACCTTCGACAACATCGTGGCGTTCTGGAATCCGAAGGAGAAGCCGCAGCCCGGCCAGGAGCTGCTGGTTGGCTACCGCCTGTACTGGGGCGCCGAGCCACCGGCACGTCCGCCGCTGGCGCACTGCGTGGCCAGCCGTACCGGCCTGGGCGGTGTGGTCGGCAAGAAGCGCGAGTATTTCAGCTGGCGCTTCGCGGTGGACTTCGAAGGCGGCGAACTGGCCAGGCTGATCGACAAGGCCGAGGTCGAGGCGGTGGTGGAAGCCAGCCGGGGCCGGGTCGAGATCGTGTCGGCGCGGCCGCTGCGCGAGATCAACGGCTATCGCGCGATGTTCGACCTGGTGCCGCCGGAAGGCAGTACCGAGCAGATCGACATCCGCCTGTTCCTGCGCAGTGGCGGCAAGACCCTGACCGAGACCTGGCTGTACCAGTACACCCCGCCGCCGGCCGGAGCGCCGGAGCGCACGCTGTACTAAGAGGGGTGCGGGTTTGCAGGGCTTGCAGCCCTGCACCTGCCGGGGCCAAAGCAACCGCAACAGCCGAAGCAGACGCTGGTTTCCTGAGGGTAGGCGGGGTGGGTCCGGTGGCGGGAGACGCCGTAAACCCGTCCATGGGGGCTTGGCCGCGGCATTCATGCCGCGGACGCTCCCGCCACTGGCCCGCCATCCCACGGAATGCCGCTCTGGCTTTGGCCGTTGCCGCTGCTTTGCAGGTGCAGGGCTGCAAGCCCTGCAAAAGAACACCCTTTACAGCGGCAGGGGCGCCTGCGCCGGGTCGATCCGCCCTTCACCGCGCGTGATCTTCTTGAACTCCGCACGGCTGACCGACACGTAGCGGTCGTTGCCACCGATCTCCACCTGCGGGCCGTCCTGCACGGCGTGGCCATGCTCGTCCACGCGCACGGTCATGGTCGCCTTCTTGCCGCTGTGGCAGATGGTCTTGATTTCCTGCATCTCGTCGGCCCAGGCCAGCAGGTACTGGCTGCCCTCGAACAGTTCGCCGCGGAAGTCGGTGCGCAGGCCGTAGCACAGCACCGGAATGCGCAGCTGGTCGACCACCTCGCTGAGCTGCCAGACCTGGGAGCGGGTCAGGAACTGTGCCTCGTCCACCAGCACGCAGCCCATCGGCCCGTTTTCCGCAAGGTCCTGCTCTACCCAGCGCTGCAGGTCGGTGTCGCGGTCGAAGGCCATGCCCTCGGCGCGCAGGCCGATCCGCGAGGCAACCACGCCGGCGCCGGCCCGGTCGTCCAGGCGCGGCGTCAGGATCGCCACCCGCATGCCGCGCTCGCGGTAGTTGTGTGCGCTCTGCAGCAGGGTGGTGGTCTTGCCGGCGTTCATCGCCGAGTAGTAGAAGTAGAGCTTGGCCATCGGCTGATTGTACGCCGCCGCCCCCACTGGCCGAAGCTGTTCAGCAAGCCTGCCGGCCGCCCGCTGTGGTTGTCCCGCCCGCCCGCTACAATCCCCACTCCATGCACGGTCTCAATCCCCCCCAAGCTGCCGCGGTCCTGCACATCGAAGGCCCGTTGCTGGTGCTCGCCGGCGCCGGCAGCGGCAAAACGCGCGTGATCGTGGAGAAGATCGCCCACCTGATCAGCTGTGGCCGCTACCCGGCGCGCCGCATCGCCGCGATCACCTTCACCAACAAGTCGGCCAAGGAGATGCGCGAGCGCGTGGCCAAGCGCCTGCGCGAGCAGGACGCCGATGAAGTGACCATCTGCACCTTCCATGCGCTGGGCCTGAAGTTCCTGCAGATCGAGCACGCTGCCGTGGGCCTGAAGCGTGGTTTCTCGATCTTCGATGCCGATGATGCCGCCGCGCAGATCAAGGACCTGATGCACGGGGCCAAGCCCGATGACATCGAGGACATGAAGAACCTGGTGTCGCGTGCGAAGAACGCCGGCCTGTCGCCCGAGCAGGCGATGGCCGCCGCGCGCAGCAACCGCGAGAAGGAAGCGGCCAGCGTCTACGAGCGTTACCAGCTGCGGCTGACCGCGTTCAACGCGGTCGACTTCGACGACCTGATCCGTCTGCCGGTGCAGATCCTGGAAGAGAACCCGGAGATCGCGCTGGCCTGGCGCGAGCGCATCGGCTACCTGCTGGTGGACGAATGCCAGGACACCAACGACGCGCAGTACCGCCTGCTCAAGCAGCTGGCCGGCGAGAAGGGCAACTTCACCTGCGTGGGGGACGATGACCAGTCGATCTACGCCTGGCGCGGGGCCAACCCGGAAAACCTGCAGCAGATGGGGCGCGATTACCCCGCCCTGGAGATCATCAAGCTGGAGCAGAACTACCGCTGCTCCAACCGCGTGCTGCGCGCGGCCAATGCGCTGATCGCCAACAACCCGCACGAGCACCTGAAGAAACTGTGGAGCGACCAGGCCGACGGCGAGCGCATCCGCGTGTGGGAATGCCGCAACAGCGAGCATGAAGCGGAAAAGGTCGCGGCCGAGATCGCCTTCGTGGCGCAGTCGCGCAAGGTGCCGTGGAGTGATTTCTGCATCCTGTTCCGCGGCAACTTCCAGTCGCGGCCGCTGGAAAAAGCGATGCAGCTGCTGCGCATCCCGTACCACCTGACCGGCGGCACGATGTTCCTGGAGCGCCAGGAAGTGAAGGACACGCTGGCCTGGCTGCGCCTGCTGGTGAACCCGGACGACGACACCGCGTTCATGCGCGCGGTGCAGTCGCCCAAGCGCGACGTGGGGGCCGGTACGCTGGCCAGGCTGGCCGAGCTGGCGCAGGAAAAGGACATGCCGATGGCGCATGTGGCCGAGACCATCGGCGCCCTGCAGCAGTTGCCGCCGCGCGCGGCCAACAGCCTGGCGCGCTTCACCGACATCCTGCGCGACCTGCGGGCACAGATGCGCCAGGTGACGTCCGGCGACATGATCCGCAAGGTGGCCAAGGAATCGGGCCTGCTCAGCGAACTGCGCCAGCAGGCCAAGGAAGAGGCCAGCTACCAGCGCCGCGCCAACAACATCGAGGAACTGGCACAGTGGTTCGAGGGCGGCCCACGCGGTGCCACCGCCGCCGACCTGGCCGGCCAGCTGGCGCTGCTGTCGCGCAGCGACAAGGACGAGGGCGGCAACCAGGTGCGCATGATGACCCTGCATGCCTCCAAGGGCCTGGAGTTCCCCTATGTGTTCATCGTCGGCTGCGAAGACGGCGTGCTGCCGCACCAGGTCAGCCTGGATGAGGGCAACCTGCAGGAAGAGCGCCGCCTGCTGTACGTGGGCATCACCCGCGCCAAGATCCAGTTGTGGATGAGTTACAGCAAGCTCACCCGCAAGTTCGGTGAGCATGTACGGCTGAAGCCCAGCCGGTTCTTCGAGGAAATTCCGGCCGAGGAGATCCAGCGCGATGGTGCCGATCCGGTCGCCGATGCGGCGCGCAAGAAGGAGCGGGCGACGGCGGGGTTGGCGGCGATCGAGGCGTTGTTCGATTGATCCGGCACCCCGGCTCACGGCCTTACAATCGGTTTTCCCATTGGAGATCCGCGCGTGCATCCCATTGAAAGCGAACGCCTGCGCCTGCGCCGGATCGATCCTGACCGCGACGCGGTGCCGATGCTGGCGTTGTTGAATGACCCCGGCTTCCTGCGTTTCATCGGTGACCGCGGCGTGCGTACGGCGCAGGAGGCACGCGACTACGCCACGGCGCGGGTGCTGCCGGCTTATGCGCTGCACGGCTACGGGATGTACGCCATCGAGCGCTTGTCCGATGGCGCGTGGCTGGGCAACGCCGGGCTGGTGCGGCGCGATGGCCTGCCGGGACCGGATATCGGCTATGCGTTGCTGTCCGAATTCGCCGGGCAAGGCTATGCCGGTGAGGCGGCGCGGGCGGTGTTTGCCTATGCGCGTGGCGAGCTGGGCCTGCGCGATCTGTATGGCATCACCGACCTGGACAACGTGGTGTCCGGAAAGATCCTGCTGGGCCTGGGCATGCAGGAGCGCGGGGTGGTCCAGCTGCCGGGCGTGGACAGCCCGAGCCGGCTGTATGCCACGCCGGGTGCGGCCGACGTCGGGTAGTGCCGGCCGCTGGCCGGCAACCAGGCATGACCAGATGCCGGCCAGCGGCCGGCACTACCGCCGCATGTCGACGCTCAACCGCGCAGTTCGGCCAGCTGCGCCTGCAGTTCGGCCACGGCTGCTTCCAGCTGGGCCACGCGCTCGGCCAGGCCCGGCTCGGCCGCGTCGCTGCTGCCGCTGCTGCTGGCGTACTTCGCCGCCAGCGCCGCACCATCCACTTCACCGCACAGCAGGTGCATGTAGCGGTCTTCGCGCTGGCCACTGGCACGCGGCAACACCACCAGCAGCGCGCGCTGCTGCAGGCGCTCGATGGCATGGCGGGCTTCGTCGGTGTCGGCGAAGCGGTGCAGGCGCTCGCTGCGCGTGACCAGCTCGCCCAGCGTCTGCGGCCCGCGCAGCAGCAGCAGCGCCAGCAGCACGGTCTGCTGCCGGGTCAGGTCCAGCGCTGCCTGCAGGCGGTGCTCGTAGCGGTCTGCCCGCGAGGAGAAGTGCTGGCGGGCCAGCCCCAGCGCCTCCAGCTGGCGCAGCGCGTGCTGCACCGTGCCGGCATCAACGTTCATCACCGGCTCGCGGGCGGTCTTCTGGTTGGCGGCCGATTGGGCGGCGTTGACCGTCAGCGGGTAGGTGTCCGGCGTGGTCGCCTCCTTCTCCACCAGGCAGCCCAGCAGGCGGGCCTGCACGGCGTCGAGCAGGGGGACGTCGGGGGTCTGGCTGGAATCGGTCATGGCGGCCTCCGGAAGGGCAACGGGTCAACCGCCAAGCATAGCCGTCCCGGGGCCGCCTTTGCCGGTAAAATGCGCCGGTATATCTGATTGCCGGTGAATCCATGCGTCGTCCCGTTTCCCTGTCCCTGACCCTGCTCGCTACCGCGGCGCTGGGCCTGTCCGCCTGCAAGCGCGTGGAGGCGCCTGCCGCCGAAGCCGCTGCCCCGCAGGCGCCCGCTGCCGCTGCCAAGGCCGAAGGCGCGCTCGATGCCACGGCCAACGACAACCTCAATGCGGTGCTGTGGATGCAGCGCGCGCAGGAGTACAAGGCGATCACCGAGCAGACCTACCGTGCCGCCGCCGACCATCTGGATGTGGCGCTGAAGGAAGCCCATTGGGATGCGCTGGTGCCGGAAGAGCGCGGCAACGATGCCAAGGGCCTGAAGCCGGCGGTGGTGCTGGACGTGGACGAAACCGTGCTGGACAACTCGCCCTACCAGGCGCGCCTGGTGCGCGATGGCAAGGAATACGACGAGCTGAGCTGGGACCAGTGGGTGGCTGAAAAGAAGGCCAAGGCCATTCCCGGCGTGGTTGATTTCGCCAAGGCCGCCAACGCCAAGGGCGTGACCCTGCTGTACATCTCCAACCGCGCCGTGCACCTGAAGGACGCGACGCTGGCCAACCTGCGCGAGCAGGGCCTGCCGGTGGCCGATGACAGCGTGTTCCTGGGCCTGGGCACGGTGGTGCCGGGGTGCGAGCAGGCCGGCAGCGAGAAGAACTGCCGACGCCGCCTGGCCGGGCAGAAGTACCGCGTGCTGATGCAGTTCGGCGACCAGCTGGGTGACTTCGTCGAAGTGACCGCCAATACCAATGAAGGCCGCGACGCGCTGCTGCAGCAGTATCACGACTGGTTCGGCGAGCGCTGGTGGATGCTGCCCAACCCGACCTACGGCGGCTTCGAGCCGGCGCAGTTCAACAACGACTACAGCCAGTCGCGCCAGGCCCGCCACGACGCCAAGCGCGCCGCCCTGGACTACGCCCCGTGAGCCGCGCACCGCTGCCGCTGCGCGATGACGAGCGCCTGATCTTCGCACTGGACGTGCCTGATCGCGTGCAGGCACTGGACTGGGTCGATCGCCTCGGTGACAGCGTGGCGTTCTACAAGATCGGCATGGAACTGCTCGCCTCCGGCGAGTACTTCCAGGTGCTGGACGAGCTGGCCCGCCGCGACAAGCGCGTGTTCGTCGACCTCAAGTTCTTCGACATTCCAGCCACCGCGGCGGCGGTGATCAAGCGCCTGTCGCAGTGGCCGGTCAGCTACGCCACCATCCATGGCTGGCACCCGGCGATGATGGAGGCCTGCGCGGCCGCCAACAGCAGCGACATGCGCCTGCTGGCGGTGACCGTGCTGACCTCGATGGGGCGCGCCGATCTGGCGCAGATGGGCATCGACCGCGAGCCGGTGGACGTGGTGGTCGAACGCGCATTGGCCGCCCAGGCAGCGGGCGTCGATGGCGTGATCGCCTCGGGCCAGGAGGCTGCACCGATCCGCGCCGCGACCGGTAGCGGGTTCTCGATCGTCTGTCCGGGTATCCGCCCCGGTGGTCCGGCTGGCGATGACCAGAAGCGCACCGTCGGCGTGGCCCAGGCCTTTGCCGATGGCGCCGATGCCATCGTGGTCGGTCGCCCGATCCGTCTGGCGGCCGATCCGCAAGCGGCAGCGCGGGCGATCCAGCAGGAAATCGCGTCGGCTCTGGCTGCACGCTGAGCCCACTGCTGACGCCGGTCACGCCGGCACCACGAACGCCATTCCGATCCATGCGGGATGGCGTTCGCATTTGTCGGCCTGCGACTGTCGCAGGCAGCGCATTGCGCCGAAACTGTGCGCGCGTTCGCGCTGCAGGCTTCATCCCTGCTCCCCAATCGATGCACCGGCACGGACCGCGGCCGCGCCGGTTCTAATCATTGATAGAGGAGTACAGGGATATGTATCGCAGCACCTCTTTGTTCATCGGCCTGTTGTTGGCCGCGTCCGCCGTACCCGCCTTCGCCGCGCCACAGGTGCGCGATGCGCCGCGCGTAATCGGCGGCGAAGCGGCACTCGCCGGCGAGTACCCGTTCATGGTCAGCATCCAGGGCATCTTCGACGGCGATTCGGATCATGACCGCCACTTCTGCGGCGGAACGCTGATCTCACCGTCCTGGGTGCTCACCGCCGCGCACTGCCTGCAGGGCGAGCAGCCGATGGGGTTGGCGGTGCTGGGGGGCCAGGCCACGCTCTCCACCGGTGCCGCGCCGCGACCGTCCAACGTCAAGGCGATCCACGTCCATCCGGCCTTCAACAGCGGCAATTCGCTCGAACACGACGTTGCGCTGGTCCAGCTGAGCGCGCCCCTGGAGGGCGCACAGCCGGTGGCACTGCGGCTGCGGCCCGACGCCAGCTACCTCAAGCCGGGCCGCGAGTTCACCGTGATCGGCTGGGGCGACACCGACATCGGCGATGGCCGGATCTACCCCACCCAGCTGCAGACCGCGCAGGTGCCGTTCGTGTCCTTCAGCGACTGCCAGCAGGCCTACGGCGGTGAACTGTCACGCGGCAAGGTGATCTGCGCTGGCCGTGAAGGCGTGGACAGCTGCCAAGGCGATTCGGGCGGCCCGCTGCTGCTGCGCCTGCGCGAGGGCTGGACCCAGTTCGGCATCGTCAGCTGGGGCGAGGGGTGCGCGCTGGCCGGCTATCCCGGGGTTTATGCCCGAATCGCCGAAAAACATGCCGTAGATTTCATTGAGGCGGTTTGGCAACGAGACTGATCCATTAAAATCAAGTAGATACGATGCATTACGTAAAGTGTTGCCTTAACTTGGACGGCAGCGTAGGATCGCCGCCATCCGGTCCTTGACCGGACATGCGCCACAACACTGTCCTCCGGCCTCGTGCCGGCTTGAAGAGCCTGCGATCCCCGTGATCCGGGCTCTTTTTTTATCCCGGTGGCGGTTCTGGGGTCAGATTCCTTCTGCCTGCGGGCAGAAGGAACCGGACCCCCGTGGTTGGAAACCGTGACCGCACGGCTTGCCGCTGTCACGTCGCAGGCCGCAAGATGCGGGCCGGTCCGGGGAGTCCGAATGCATGAGCGTGGCGGTGCGAGGAAGGTCTGCGCGTGGGTGGGGGCTGGCAGCCATGCTGCTGCTGGTCGTGGCGGCGTGCCGCGAGCCTGGCAACGATCCGGCCAGGCCGGCGGCCGAGCCGGTGGCGGCCGTGCAGGCGATGGCATTGCGCCTGGCCGACGATGATCTGGTCGGCTACGCAAAGCTGTCGGTACCGCCAGGCCAGTACCAGCGCCTGCAGCAGGCCTGGGCCGAGGGACACAGCCAGTGGCCGCTGACCGAACTGCCGCTGGGTGACCAGCTGCTGCCGATGCTGGCCGCACTGCGCAAGCCCGGGGCCAGCGCCGAGCTGCAGCGCAGCTTCGACCGCCAGCTGGCCGGCCAGGCCAGTGCCGTGCGCCAGGCTGCACAGTCGATGGGCAACTTCGGCGTGCAGTACCTGCGCCATCAGAAGGGCTACACGCCCGGCCAGCAGGCGCACTACATCGCACTGGTGGAAACCCTTGCCGTCTGGGCGCAGGGCGCGCCGATCAGCGACCGCGCCCGTGCACGCAGCACCATCGCCGCGCTGGTCGGCGCGGCCGGCAAGGTCGGCTTCGATGACGAGGCGGGCCTGCAGGCCGCCGGCATGGAAGGCAGCCTGCAGCAGCTGGCGCCGTTCATCCACACCCTCAAGGCGGTGCTCGGCAGTTACGGGCTGGGCGTGGACGACGCGCTGCGCAGCGTGCGTGGCGAGCTGCTCTCGGTGGAGGGCGACAACGCGCTGGTGCGCCTGCACTACGACCTGGCCGGCCGTGAGATGAGCCTGCAGCTGCCGCTGAGCCGCCGCGAAGGCCACTGGTACCTGACCCGCACCCTGGCCGACACCGATGCGCTGCTGCGCAAGGCCGACGCGGCCCGCGCTGCGGCCTCGCCGTCGCCGGCTGAGGCCCCTGCCGGGGGTGGGGAAGCAGCAACGCCGCCGCCTAAGCCATAATGGCGCCGATGTCGAAACAGAACCCGCTGCCGTTCCCCGGCGAAGAATCCCAGTCGACGCTCGCCGATACGGTGCCGGCGTCCCCCTCGACCGGTACCGGCCCGAACCCGGTACCGCCGCCCGCGCACGCGCGCCCGGCCGGCCGCCGCCCGCTGTGGGCGCGCCTGCTCGGTCGCCTGGTCGAGCCGTGGCTGTCGCTGAAGATCGAACCGGAAGACCCGGGCCAGTACAACGATGGCCGTCCGGTCATGTACGTGCTGGAAGACTACGGCCTGTCCAACGCGCTGATCCTGGACAAGGCCTGCCGCCAGGCCGGTCTGCCGTCGCCGCTGGTGCCGCTGGCCGGTGATCCGACCGGGCGCAAGCGCGCCTACCTGGCGCTGTCGCGGCGCAGTTCCAGCAATTCGCTGATTCCCGAGCAGCGCGGCGCCAAGACCCACTCCGATTCGCTGGCCAAGGTCCTGCAGGCGCACCGCGTGCGCGATGACCTCGACGTGCACCTGGTGCCGGTGTCGATCTTCGTCGGCCGCGCGCCGGACAAGCAGAGCGGCTGGTTTGCGGTGCTGTTCTCGGAAAACTGGGCGCTGGTCGGCCGCTTCCGCCGCCTGCTGGGCCTGCTGCTGAACGGGCGCAATACCATCGTGCGCTTCGCCCCGCCGATCTCGCTGCGCAGCACCGTGGACGAAGGCCTGGAGCCGGAACGCACGGTGCGCAAGCTGCAGCGCGTGCTGCGCACCCATTTCCGCCGCATCCGTGAATCGGTCATCGGCCCCGACCTGTCGACCCGGCGCCTGCTGGTGGACCAGGTGCTGGCCGCCGAGCCGGTGCGCGAAGCGATCGCCGCACAGGCCAAGCGCGACAACTCGAAGCCAGCCGATGCCTGGAAGAAGGCGCACGCCTACGCCTGGGAAATCGCCGCGGACTATTCCAGCCCGGTAGTGCGCTCGGCCAGCTTCATGCTCAGCCACGTGTGGAACCGCATCTATGCGGGCGTGCTGGTGCACCACCTGGACAAGTTCAAGGCCGCCGCGCCGGGCCACGAAGTGGTCTACGTGCCCAGCCACCGCAGCCACATGGACTACCTGCTGCTGTCCTACCTGCTGTACGACCGTGGCATCGTGCCGCCGCACATCGTGGCCGGCATCAACCTGAACCTGCCGGTGGTCGGCACCCTGCTGCGCAAGGGTGGTGCGTTCTTCATCCGGCGCTCGATCCGTGGCAACGCGCTGTACTCGGCGGTGCTCAGTGAATACGTGGCGCAGCTGGTGGCCGGCGGCTATTCGCTGGAGTACTTCGTCGAAGGTGGCCGCTCGCGCACCGGCCGCCTGCTGCAGCCCAAGGGCGGCATGATCTCGATGACGCTGCGTGCGTTCCTGCGCCAGCCGCGCAAGCCGGTGCTGTTCCAGCCCATCTACATCGGCTACGAGAAGCTGATGGAAGGCGGCAGCTACCTGGACGAACTGTCCGGCCGGCCGAAGGAAAAGGAATCGATCTGGTCGCTGCTGTGGGGCATCCCCAAGGTGCTCAAGCAGAACTACGGCCAGGTGGTGGTGAACTTCGGCGAGCCGATCGCGCTGAACGACGTGCTGGCCGAAAAGGCGCCGGAATGGAAGGGCGAGGCAGTGTCCGAGGACGAGAAGCCGGCCTGGCTGTCGACCACCGTGGATACGCTGGCCGAGCGCATCCAGGTGCGCATCAACGGCGCCGCCGACGTCAACCCGATCAATCTGCTGGCACTGGCGCTGCTGTCCACGCCGAAGCACGCGATGGGCGAGGCCGACCTGATCGCGCAGATCGAGCTGTGCAAGACCCTGCTGGCCGAGATGCCGTACTCGGACCGGGTGACGGTGACGCCGCATTCGCCGGAACGGATCATCGCCCACGCCGAGGAAATCAACGTCCTCACCCGCATCAAGCACCCGCTGGGCGATGTGCTCAGCGTCAGCGGCGACACCGCGGTGCTGCTCAGCTACTTCCGCAACAACGTGGTGCACCTGTTCACCGCCTCGTCGTGGGTGGCGTGCTGCTTCCAGAACAACCGCCGCATGAGCCGCACCGGCCTGGTGCAGCTGGGGCGCACGGTCTACCCGTTCCTGCAGGCGGAGCTGTTCCTGCCCTGGAGCGAGGACGAGTTCGCCCAGCGCATCGACCGCACCATCGACGTGTTCGTGCGTGAGGGCCTGCTGCAGAACGTCAACGATGACGATGGCGGCATCCTGGCGCGCAACACCGGGCAGACCGACGAGGTGTTCCGCCTGCGTGCGATCGGCCATTCGCTGCAGCAGGCGTTCGAGCGCTACTACATCGCCATTTCGGTGCTGGTGAAGAACGGCCCGGGCGTGCTTGGCGCCGCCGAGCTGGAGAGCCTGTGCCAGCAGGCCGCGCAGCGCCTGAGCCTGCTCTATGCACCGGCCGCGCCGGAGTTCTTCGACAAGGCCCTGTTCCGCGGTTTCATCCAGAAGCTGCGCGAACTGCGCCTGGTGTGGCCGGACGAGAACAGCAAGCTGCTGTTCGACGAGCGCCTGGACGCCTGGGCCAAGGACGCCAAGTTCATCCTGGGTCGCGAGCTGCGCCACACCATCGAGCGGGTCAGCCCCGAAGCGGCCCGCCCGGACGAACCTGCGCCGCAGGATTGAAGGCAGCGCCGGGTCCTGCCCGGCGAACGGCATGCCAACCCGGGGGGCATCTACCGGGGCGAAGCAGTAGCAACTGTCTTGTCAGGGGCAGCCGAGGGCCACCTCGGCGTCCCGCTTACGGGCGTTTAGGATCACCAGCATTTTGCGCATGACCGCCACGAGCGCCACCTTGCTCGCTTTGCCCTTGGCCTTCAGGCCAGCGTA
>NZ_JCAFUS010000014.1:0-128096 GCF_059371555.1 Stenotrophomonas sp. YJH_SMC_10
CCGCTTGCCCAGTCTTATCAGTTCGAGCGCCAACTCAACCAACTGTTCGGGCGGTTCAGGGAGAATCCGGCGTGGGGACCCAAGCTACTTCTCGGTCGCAAGACCTGGATCCACACGGTCGCCCACGCCGGGCTCTCGGCAACCAAGGTGCCAGATCGGCAAGAGATAAGATCCACGCCATGCGTGGATGGTGCCCAACGGCGCCGGGGAATCACCCCTCTGCCGCACTCACCCGTATCGCCAGCAACTCGCCCCCGCCCTGCAACGCGTGCCGCTGCCGTTCACCCGCTGACAACCACGCGGTATCGCCGGCCTGCAGCGGCGGCAGGCCGCTGTCGGCACCGAACTCGGCCTGGCCAGCCAGCAGGTGCAGCGCCCAGGCTACGCCCGGTTCGCAGAAGAAGAACATCGACCCAACCAGCGGCCGGTGCAGCAGTTCGGCCTGCAGCAGCTCGCGCTTCCACATCAGGTTGAAGTCGTGGGTGGTGCCATCGACCAGCTCGCCATGCAGCGCCTCTTCACCGGCAAACCGTATCCGTCCATGCGGCGGCAGCACTTCGGCCACGCGGCCGTCTTCGAAACGCAGGCGCACGCCGTTGCCCTGCAGCAGCACCAGTTCGCGCTCCACGCCGGGGAAAGCGGAAAACGCGGCATCCTGCTCGATCTCGGCCACTGACAGGCGCAGCGCCCAGTCGTCGCCCTGTGCGGGCAGGCGCAGGATCTCGCGGGTCCAGCCCAGGCCGTTGCGCCAGCGTTCGCGGCGGTAGTCCAGGCTGGAGATGACCTGGCTCGGGGTGTGCAGCAGGGAGTCGATGTTCATCGGCGCATTGCATCATGCCGCGCGCCGCGGTGCATCACCGTGTAGCGAGCGTCCCCTGGCCACCACACTCGCCGCCCAGCAGCTGCGAATGCTTCAGCCAGTCCTGGTCGGGGTAATAGGCGAACACCATGGTGCCGCCGCGCAACGCATCGATCAGTGGCTTGGCCACCGAGAGGCGCACCGCCGGGCAACCCAGGCTGCGGCCCAGCCGCCCCTGCAGCTGAGCGGTGGCCGGGTTCACGTAGGGCGCGCCATGGATGACGATCGCGCGTTCGCGCGCGCGGTCGTTGAAGCCCGGCTCCAGCCCGGCCAGTCGCAGCGAATACCCGTTGCCGCCCATGTAGGTCTCCTGCGCGGTGAACGCGCCGAGACTGGACATGAAACTGCCGTCGCGGTTGGAGAAGTGTTCGGTGCGGTTCTCGCCACTGTTGCGGCCGTGCGCCACCCATTCCTCGAACAGCAGGCGCTGGTGCGCCAGGTCGAACACCCACAGGCGCGGCTCGGTGGACGGCCGCGAATAGTCGATCACGCTGAGGCGATCACCGTTGATGCCCAGCTCCGGCCGCTGCAGCGCGCAGCGCATGGCGTGCGCCGCCAGCTGCAGCACGTGGCGGTCGGCCCTGGGCGCGCTGCGCGACAACAGCGCAGCCAGGTCATCGGCAGAGGTGGCGAGGGCGGGCGTCTGTGCCAGCGCCGGGGCGCTGGCCGAGGTCGCCAGCAGGCCGAACGCGGCCAGCCGGCACAGGCGGGATGCAGTCATGGGCACAACGAGGGGACTCAGTTGCCCTTGAGGGTGGACCCTGGCGGCTCGGATTCCAAGACCGGCTGCATTCCGGATTCAGCCGGGCTTGGGCGGACCGCCGGCAGCGAGGTCACCAGCAGGGTCGTGCCCGGCACCAGTACCTGGTACAGCTGGCGGGCGAAATCGGCCGGCAGCGCCATCGGCAGCGAGGGCGTGGCCAGCAGGTCCGGCGTGGCCTGGGCACGGTCCTGGCCCAGCAGCGGGTAGGCCGTCCACTGGTGCAGGCGCTGGTTCACGTCCAGCGGGCTGGGCGTATCACTGTAGCCCTGCCCCATCACGAACAGCGTCGTGCCCTGGAACGCCGGCAGGGCGTCGGCCTTCAGCGGCGACTCGCCGATCATCACACCATCGCGCAGCACGTACAGGCGCTGGTCATGCAGGCTGACCAGGATGCCGACCTGACCGGCCGGCGCGGCGCTGTCGTTCCACCACGCCTGCGCCGGCGCCCCGCCCTCTGCCTCCGGCAGGGCCTGCCCGCGGGCATTGACCGGCGCCAGGACCGACGGATAGGCCAGGGTCATCGGCGAGCTCTTGGCATCGGCCACCACCACCGTGTCGCCGCGCTGGGTTTCGCTGAACAGCTTCTGCGCGAAGGCCTGCGGCAGGCGCACGCAGCCATGCGAGGCCGGATGCCCCGGCAGGCTGCCGCCGTGCAGGGCGATGCCGTCCCAGGTCAGCCGCTGCATGTAGGGCATCGGCGCGCTGTTGTAGAGGTTGGACTTGTGGTCCTTGTCCTTCTGCAGGATGGTGAACACCCCGGTCGGTGTTTCGTGCCCGGCCTTGCCCGAGCTGATCGTGGTCAGGCCGATGGCGATGCCGTTGCGGTAGACGTACGCCCGCTGCTCATCGAGGCTGACCACCAGCACGATCGGGCCGGTCGGCGAGATTTCCGGATGCCACAGGTATTCGCCCGGTTTCAGGTCGGTCGGCCCGCGCACGTCGGCGGTGCTGGCGGCAGCTGCCGGCTTGGCAGCCGTCGTCGGCGCAGCGGCGTGGGCCAGCAGCGGCAGGGTCAGTGCCAGGGCGAGCATCAGGGGTGTAAGGCGGTGCGCAGGCATCCAGCGGGGTCCTTTCCATGCGGAGCGGCCACCGTACACCATCGGCCCGTGGTGGCCGCGGCAAATCCAGGCGCCGGAAATGAAACTGCCCGGCGACACAGCCATGTGTCGTACCGGGCAATCGTTACGTCCCTGTCGGCCTGCTGCCGCCCCCTCGCATCCTGCGCTGTGGGGGTAGCGTTGCGTCCTGCACGCGGCCGCGTCTGTCCTGTTTGTATCTCAGCCCCTTCCACAGGTCTGTGATGCCACCATCCTGGTGATTGGTGCCGCGTCCTGCGGCGGTCGGTGGTCACGGCCTTCCTGTCCGCGACCGGTGAACCAGCCTCCTGCCGGTTCCGACGATTCCTGCTGTCAGCGCCTGGGTACGGTCCTCACCGGTACCGATCCGGGTACCGGATCCGCCGGCAACACTCTGTTGCCTACGGTGATCCGCTGTCGATTCCGTTCGACGATCGCTTTCCCTATCCCCTTCACCTGCGTCAGGTCCTCGACGCGATGAAACGGGCCGTGTCTGCGCCGGTGCTCGACGATCGCCTCGGCCTTGGCGGCTCCGACCATCGTCAGTCCCTGCTGCAGCGCATGGGCATCGGCGCGGTTGATGTCGATCGGTTCGGCGGCATGCGCCCCAGCGATCCCCACTACCAGCACCAGTGCCCTCAACACGACACTCCAAGGCACGACGTGTATCTCCCTGTGATTCTGGCCGCCCCGACCGGCAATCCCGTCGGCAGGAACAGTGTCCGTCACCACATGTGCACAGCCTATCGGTTTCCCGGATTTCCGTAAGCCAGCCAAATACCCGACGTGATGTAGGAAAAACCCTACCCGCGGCACAGGCGTAGAATGGCGCGATCACAGCCCATGCAACCGGAGTATCAGATGGACAGCGCCAAGCTCGGCCAATTCGTCAATGACAAGTGGGACAGCGAAATCGTCCCGCAGTTGGTCGACTACATCCGCATTCCCAACAAGTCGCCGATGTTCGACGCCAATTGGGTGCAGAACGGCTACATGGAACAGGCGGTCACCCTGATGGAGAACTGGGCCAAGGCCCAGCAGCTGCCCGGCCTGACGGTTGAAGTCGTGCGCCTGGAAGGCCGTACCCCGCTGATCTTCCTGGAAATTCCGGCCACCGGCGCCGAGACCGGTGACGACACCATCCTGCTCTACGGCCACCTGGACAAGCAGCCGGAAATGACCGGCTGGGACGACGATCTCGGCCCGTGGACCCCGGTCCTGCGTGGCGACAAGCTGTATGGCCGCGGCGGTGCGGACGACGGCTACGCCATCTTCGGCTCGCTGGCCGCGGTGCTGGCGCTGCAGGCCCAGGGCCTGCCGCACGCACGCTGCGTGGTGCTGATCGAAGCCTGTGAAGAGTCCGGCAGCTACGACCTGCCGGCCTATGTCGACCACCTGGCCGACCGCATCGGCAAGCCGTCGCTGGTGGTCTGCCTGGATTCGGGCTGCGCCAACTACGACCAGCTGTGGTGCACCACTTCGCTGCGCGGCCTGACCGGCGGCAATTTCACCGTGAAGGTGCTCAACGAAGGCGTGCACTCCGGCGATGCCTCCGGCGTGGTGCCGTCCAGCTTCCGCCTGCTGCGCCAGCTGCTGTCGCGCATCGAGGACCAGGACACCGGCCGCATCCTGATCGACGGCATGAACGTGGAGATCCCGGCCGAACGCCTGGAACAGGCCAAGCGCGCCGCCGAAGTGGTCGATACCGAGATCTTCGAGAAGTTCCCGATGGTCGACGGCCTGCGTCCGATGAACGAGGACCTGACCGAGCTGGTGCTCAACCGCACCTGGCGCCCGGCCCTGTCGGTCACCGGCGTCGGCGGCATGCCGCCGCTGGAATCGGCCGGCAACGTGCTGCGCCCGCAGACCTCGGTGAAGCTGTCGCTGCGCCTGCCGCCGACCGCCGATGGCAAGACCTGCGGCGAACTGTTGAAGGAAGCGCTGCTGCGCGATCCGCCGAACGGCGCGCAGGTCACCCTGGACCTGGAAAAGGCCTCTACCGGCTGGAACGCCCCGGCGATGGCGCCGTGGCTGACCCAGGCCATCGAGGACGCCAGCCAGGCCTTCTTCGGCAAGCCGGCGATGTACATGGGCGAAGGCGGCTCGATCCCGTTCATGGGCATGCTGGGCGAGAAGTTCCCGGGTGCGCAGTTCATGATCACCGGCGTGCTCGGCCCGCACTCCAATGCGCATGGCCCGAACGAGTTCCTGCACATCCCGATGGGCAAGAAGGTGACCGCCTGCGTGTCCAAGGTGATCAGCGAGCACTACGCCGCCAGCCTGCGCGGCGAGACCAGCGGTTCGCCGGTAGCGGCCGACAGCGGTACCCGCCACGGCGACCACGGCTGCTGCTGACCCGGCACCGGTGACGGACGCAGCCTGGCCTTGCTAGGCTGCGTCCACACTCAAGCGGAATCCGCGCGCATGAATGGTCTGTTCGGCAGCAGCAGCTGGTTGTACATCCTGCTGGTCGGCTTCTTCGTCGGCCTGCTCGGGCGTTTCTTCATGCCCGGCAACAACCGCATGGGCTGCCTGCTGACCATCGTGCTGGGCATCCTCGGTGCCCTGCTGGCCGGCTGGTTCGGCCAGTACATGGGCTGGTACGCCCCCGGCGAACCGGCCGGTTTCCTCGGTGCGGTGGTGGGCGCGGTGGCCGTGCTGGCCGTCCTGCGCCTGTTCAGCGGTCGCCGCTGACGCCGTTCCCCCTTTCCTTCCTGTTGCCGACGTTGGCGCGCCCGGCGCGCCCGGATATGCCCGCATGACCGAACCCGCCTCCGATCCCCAGCGCAGCGCGCAGCGCCTGCAGTGGGCCCGTACCCAGCTCGAGGATGCCAACGCCGTGGTCGAGCGCGCCTCGGTCGACGCCGGCATGCGCAGCTACTGGCGCACCACCAGCACGCGCGGCAGCCACATCGTGATGGACGCGCCGCCCGGGCTGGAAGATCCGCGACCCTGGCTGCGCATGCGCGGCCTGCTGCATGACAACGGCCTGCGCGTACCCGCACTGCTGGCGCAGGACCTGCAGGCCGGCTTCCTGCTGCTGGAAGATCTCGGCGGCCCGACCCTGGCCAGGATCCTCGACGAGCGCAACGCCGATGAATGGTTCGGCCGCGCGATCGAACAGCTGCTGCGCCTGCAGGCGATTCCGGTGCCGGCCGACTTCGGCCAGTTCGGCGAAGCGCTGCTGCAGCGCGATGCCGGCCTGTTCGACGAATGGTTCCTGCAGCGCCACCTGAACCTGCAGCTGGACTGCGGCGAGATCGAAGGCCTGCAACTGGTGCACCGCCGGCTGATGGACAACGCGCTGGGCCAGGCCCAGCTGATGACCCATCGCGACTACATGCCGCGCAACCTGATGCCGGTCGACGATGGCCCTGCGGTGCTGGATTTCCAGGACCTGGTGCGTGGCCCGATCGCCTACGACGCGGTGAGCCTGTTCAAGGACGCCTTCCTGAGCTGGCCGCTGCAACGCGTGGACGCGTGGCTGGCGCAGTACCACGCGCACGCGCGCGATGCCGGCCTGCCGGTGCCCGACCGCGCCACGTTCCTGCGCGATGCCGACTGGATGGGCATCCAGCGCCACGTCAAGATCCTCGGCCTGTTCTGCCGCCTGCGCTACCGCGACAACAAGGGCCACTACCTGGACGACGCGCCGCGCTTCATCGGCTACCTGGATGAAGTGCTGCCGCGCTATCCCGAACTGGCACCGCTGCAGCGGCTGCTGGAGGACCGCATCAAGCCGGCGTTGGCTGAGCTGGGTGCGCCGCTGCGCGTGGCCCGATGAAGGCGCTGATCTTTGCCGCAGGACTGGGCGAGCGCATGCGCCCGCTGACCCTGCACACGCCCAAGCCGTTGCTGGAAGTGGCCGGCAAGCCGCTGATCGTCTGGCAACTGGAACGCCTGGCGGCACTCGGCGTGCGCGAGGTGGTGGTCAACACTGCGTGGCTGGCCGAGCAGTTCCCGGCAACGCTGGGCGATGGCCACCAATGGGGCCTGCGCCTGCATTTCCTGTACGAAGGACAGACCCCGCTGGAAACCGGTGGCGGCATCCTCAACGCACTGCCGGTGCTGGGCGACGCCCCGTTCCTGGTGGTGAACGGCGACATCTGGACCGATTTTGATTTCGCTGCATTACCGCGCGAGCCGCAGGGCCAGGCGCACCTGGTGCTGGTCGACAATCCTGTACAGCACCCGGACGGCGACTACCGTCTGGATGCACAGGGGCTGCTGCACCACGATCGCGCAGGGCCGTGCCTGACCTATGCCGGCATCGGCGTGTACCGTCCGTCGATCGTGGCCGACTGGCGCGCGGTGATCGGCGACGCGCCGGGCAGCGAACGGCTGCCGCCGAAGTTCTCGGTGGTGCCGCTGCAGAAGCATTTCATGGCGCAGGGGTTGATGACCGGGCAGCACCATCGCGGGCGCTGGACCGACGTGGGTACCGTGGATCGCCTGCGCGCGCTGGATGTGGAGTTGGCGGCGAACGGCTGAGCCCCTCGTGGTTGGTCGCGTAGAGTCGACTGTTAGTCGACTGGCATGTGAGTTGGCCGGGCGGGCGCCCGGCCTCTGACAGTTTCCGTGCGCGTCCAGCCACGGAAGAAAGAAAGAAAAGCAAAAGCGGGTCGCTTCGCTGCGCTTGCTCGGGTGTCGACCAAGGTCGACACCCACCAACAGCCGCGGGAACCTGTCGAAGGCGGGGTGGCTCAGGTTGCGGGGGCGTGAGCGCCATGGATGGCGCGACCGAGGCTACAGGGACGTACTTGCGCCGTCCCCCGCAACCTGAGCCACCCCGCCTCCCCTCAGGAAGCCAGCTTCTGCCGTTGACGTTGACGTTGCTGTTGACGTTGCCGGCCAGCGGCCGGCACTACCGCGGGTGCAGGGCGCAGCCCTGCAAACAAACCCCACCTCAGTAACGGGGCCGACCTTCTTCCAGCACCTGGCGCAGGAACGGCACGGTGATCCGCCGTTTCGCCGCCAGCGACTCACGGTCCAGCCAGTCCAGCAGCGTGATCAATCCGCCCAGCTCGCGACCGGTGTGCGACAGCAGCCACTCGATGGCCGCCTCATCGATCGCCAGGCCACGGCGCAGCGCGCGCTCGCGCAGCACCGCGGCACGGCCTTCCTCATCCAGCGGCTGCAGCAGCACGCGCACGCACTGGCCCAGCCGCGAGCGCAGGTCGGGCAGCAGCAGGCCCAGCTCGCCCGGCGACTTCTGCGCCGTGTACAGCACAGTGACTCCAGCCGCACGTGCACGGTTGTGGAAGTCGAACAGCGCGACCTCGTCCTCGCGATTGCCGGCCACTTCATCCAGGCCGTCCAACGCCACCAGTTCGCGCGCATCCAGCCCGTCCAGCGCCGCACGGACACGGCCGGCGGCGCTGGCCAGCGGCACGTAGGTCGGCAGGCGCCCGGCCTGCTCGGCGCTGGAGCACATCGCCAGCGCCTGGTGGGTCTTGCCGGTGCCCGCCGCGCCTTCCAGGTAGACCCAATCGTGGCTGGCGCCAACCGCGATCGCGCGCAGCTGCGCCAGCGCGCCATCCGGCGCGCCGATGAAGGTCTCCAGGCGCTGGTCCCGCGGGTAATGCAGGGCCAGCGGCAGTTGCGGCACACCCATCACTTCAGGTCGGGGCCCTTGTCGTTCGGATCGAGCAGGATATGGGGCTGGTCGACCACCCCGTCAAGCACGATCGCCGGCTTCTCGCCCACGTACAGCTCGCTCTGGCGATAACGCTGGTGGGCGTAGCGCAGCAGCACGTTGGTCACCGCCGCCACCGGCAGCGCCAGCAGCATGCCGAGGAAGCCGAACAGCTGGCCGCCGGCCATCACCGCGAAGATCACCGCCACCGGGTGCAGGCCGATCTTGTCGCCGACGATGCGCGGGGTCAGCACGTAGCTTTCCAGCAACTGGCCCACGGTGAACACCACGCCGACCAGGATCAGCAGCTTCAGGTCGAAGCCCTGCGCCTGCACCAGCGCGGCGATCACCGCCATCAGCACGCCGGTGGTCGCGCCCAGGTACGGGATGAAGCTGATCAAGCCGGCAATCAGGCCGATCAGCAGGCCCAGCTTGAGGCCGACCAGCGACAGGCCACCGGCATAGATCACGCCCAATGCCAGCATCACCAGGAACTGGCCGCGGATGAACGCCCCCAGCACTTCGTTGGACTCACGCGCCAGCGCGCTGATGGTGCCGATGTGGTTGCGCGGGATCACCGAGGCCACCCGCTCCACCAGCTTGTCCCAGTCGCGCAGGAAGTAGAACGCCAGGATCGGCAGCAGCAGGATGTTGACCACCCAGGTCACCATCGCAAAACCCGAACGCGACACGTAGCCCATGAACGTGGTGGCGAAACCGCCGGCCTGCTGCCAGTGGCTGCGCACCCACTCGATCAGGCGGTCCGGGTCCAGCCACTGCATCACTTCCAGGCCGGTCTTCTGCTCGAACCAGGGAATCCCCTTTTCCATGAGCCACGCCTGTGCCTGCGGCGCGACCGCGATCAGGGTGGTGATCTGGCGCTCGATCATCGGCACCAGCACCAGCAGCAGCGCCACGATCACCAGCACCATCGCCGCGAACACCAGCACCACGCCGGTCATGCGCGAGCGGCCGGTGGCCTCGATGCGGTCCACCAGCGGGTCGCCCAGCCACGCCAGCGCCAGCGCCATCACGAACGGGGTCAGGATCGGCGCCAGCAGCCACACCACCCAGCCGATCAGGCCGGCGAACAGGATGTACTTCAGCCGGCGCAGGAACTGCGCGATTTCAGCTTCCGGGGTCAGGGTCATCGCAGGCGGTACTCGTTGCTGACCGGCGCGGCCACCGGGGCACCGGTGGTGTCATCGATCGGGGTCGGCAGCGCCGGCAGCGGCGCACTGGGTACCAGCACGCCGTTGTCGCCGAGCATGCGGTTGAAGCCGGCCAGGCCGGTGGTCATCTCCACGCTCAGCTCCAGCTGGCCGGCCGAGGCGTGCAGCGGGGTCACAGTACGCACCACCGGCACTTCGCGCAGGCCCGCGGCCAGGCGCAGGTAGTCATCGGCGCTGTTGATGCCGGTCACCACCACGCGGTAGGTGCCGGCCTGGCCGGTGGCCGCCCCCGCCTTGGCGTAGCGCTTGACCAGCGCGTCGGCGGCGCCATCGGCGCCGGCCGCCATCGCGCGCATGGCGTTGGCGTCCTTGCTGGTCCACTTGTTCAGTTCACGGCCGTTGTCGACGAACACCCAGTCCGCCTGCCAGCCGCCATTGGCGCGGTACAGCTTGCCGATCAGCTGCATCGGTGGCGAGTAGCGCGAGGAGGCGCGGGCCACGGCGGCACTGTCCTGGCGCCAGATGGCCCCGGCCAGGGCCTGTTCGGCAGCGCCGCCGCTGGGCAGGCCCAGCTTGTAGCCCCGCTCGATGGCACGGTTCAGCAACGGGCGGGCGGCGTTGGCCTGCTGCACGCTGACCAGGCGCGGGCCGCTGCCGTCATCGACCGCCAGCCACAGCACCGGCTTCGGCCGCGGCTGCGGCCACAGCGGCAGGCCGAGCGCCGAGACCAGCGCATCGACGTCGTCCTCGCGGAAGCGGGCCACCAGCAGGGTCCGGAAGCTCGGCGCGCCGCTGGCGCCCACGCTCTGGTCCTGCTTGTAGTCGTAGCTGGCCACGTAGTCCTTGGCATTGCGCAGCGCCTGCACCACGCCGGGGCGTGACATCACGTTGCGATCGCCGGACAGCTTGCCCAGCACCACGCTCAGGGCACGGGCCAGGGCACCGTTGCGATCGGCCTCGGCCTGGCTGTTGACGGGCACTTCGGCCTCGTAGGCCCCCGAAGCGGTGGCGACATCTCCCTCGGTGCGCAGGCCGCTCTGGGCCATCGTGGCCACCGGCAGGCTCAGTGCAAGGAGCAGGGTCAGAATCAGGCTGCGGCGCATCAGGACATCCATTGGCTCGACGAATCCGGGGGAATTGTTGCCCGAATACGGCCTTTGCGCCAATGCGGCCTGTTAAAATCGCCCGTTCAACCCCTGCCAGCGCCGACGCCCGTGACCAACACCCCGTCTTCCGCCCCCTCCCCCCTCACCTACCGTGACGCGGGGGTCGACATCGACGCCGGCAACGCGCTGGTCGAGCGGATCAAGCCCCTGGTCAAGCGCAGCTTCCGCCCGGAAGTGATGGGTGGCCTGGGCGGCTTCGGGGCCCTGTTCGACCTGTCCAACAAGTACCGCGAGCCGGTGCTGGTGTCGGGCACCGACGGCGTGGGTACCAAGCTGAAGCTGGCCCACCAGCTGAACCGCCACGATACGATCGGCATCGACCTGGTCGCCATGTGCGTGAACGACGTGCTGGTGCAGGGTGCCGAGCCCCTGTTCTTCCTGGACTACTTCGCCACCGGCAAGCTGGACATCGACACCGCCGCAGCGGTCGTGGGCGGCATCGCCAACGGCTGCACCGAGGCCGGCTGCGCGCTGATCGGCGGTGAAACCGCTGAAATGCCCGACATGTATGCCCCGGGCGAGTACGACCTGGCCGGCTTCACCGTCGCCGCAGTCGAGAAGAGCGAGCTGAAGGACGGCGCCAGCGTGGCCGCAGGCGACGTGCTGATCGGCATCGCCTCGTCCGGCCCGCACTCCAACGGCTACTCGCTGGTACGCCGCATCTACGACCGCGCCGGCCGCCCGGCCGACCTGGAGCTGGAAGGCGGGGTGAAGCTGGTCGACGCGCTGATGGCACCGACCCGCCTCTATGTGAAGCCGATCCTGGCGCTGCTGAAGTCGCACGGTGCCGCCATCCACGGCATGGCCCACATCACCGGTGGCGGCCTGACCGAGAACATCATCCGCGTGGTACCCGATGGCCTCGGCCTGGACATCCAGGCCTCGTCCTGGACCCTGCCGCCGGTGTTCCAGTGGCTGCAGAAGGAAGGCGCGGTGGCCGACAGCGAGATGTGGCGCACTTTCAACTGCGGCATCGGCTTCGTGCTGATCGTGGCCGCCGACCAGGTCGCTGCGGTGTCCGAGGCGGTCAAGGCCCAGGGCCTGGACCACTGGACCATCGGCCAGGTGGTGACCGCTGAAGGCGCCGAGCGCGTCCGCATCGGCTGAACCCGACGCCGAGGAGCCCGCATGGACGCAACGCCCCCCGTGTTGCCCGCCCCCGCACCCGTGCCGCCGCCGCTGGCGACGGTACCGGCGTTCAGCGTCCAGGATGCCGACCACCTGCGCATGCTGGCCATCGCGCACTACGTGGTCGGCGGCCTGATCGCGCTGTTCTCGCTGATCTTCATCGTCCACATCGTGCTCGGCGTCACCGCGCTCACCGGCAACCTGCCGATGAACTCCGGCGGCCAGCCCTCGTCGCCGGCCGAACAGCGCGTGTTCGGTTGGATGTTCGTCCTGATCGGCTGTGTCATCGTGTTCGGTGGCGTCACCCTGGGCGCGTTCGTGGCCTACGCCGGCCGCTGCCTGGCCCGCCGTCGCCGTCACCTGCTGTGCCTGATCGCGGCCGGCCTGGCCTGCCTGTTCACGCCGGTCGGCACGGTGCTGGGGGTGTTCAGCCTGATCACCCTGCTGCGCCCGCAGGTCAAGGCCGCGTTCGACGCTCCGGCCACGGCCGCATGACCGCCTCCGGCAATCCACCGCCGCTGCCGCATCAGACCCTGGCGCACCTGCAGCTGGCCAGCCACCTGCAGACGCTGAAGGTACTGTTCTACGCGCTGGCGGTTTTCCACTGGGTGGCCGCGCTGGCCTTCCTCGGTTTCATCGGCCTGGTCGCCAGCGCGCGCGGGCTGGACGATGGCGCGGTACTGGCCACCGTGTACGGCGTAGTTTCAGTGCTGGCTGCCGCGATTGGCTTCGTGCAGCTGCACACCGCGCGCCTGCTGTCGCGCCGCACCGGGCTGGCCTGGTGCCAGCGCGCGGCCTGGCTGGCGGTACTGGCCGGCCCGCTGGGCATGGCCCTGACCGCCTATGCCTGGGTGTTCCTGTCCAGGCCGGACATGGCCGCCCTGTTCGACCGCGGCGACCATCTCCGCGTCTGAGCTTGCCGGCAGACGCTCCGCCCTCCCCTGATCGACTCCCCATGTCCGCGCCCGCACTACCGACGACCGCCCCGCCCACCGCCTCCCGTTTCCCGGGCCCCAAGCGGCTGGCCTTTGCCGCCGTACTGGCAGTGTTCGCAATCAGCTGGATCCATCCGCTCTGGCCCACCGAGCAGGCCCTGCACAGCACGCTGACCGTGGTCGGGCTGGCCGCCCTGCTGTGGGTCGACCGCCGTGGTGGCTGGCTGGGCAACGGCCCGTTCATCGCGATCTGCGGCTTCATCGCGCTGCATTGCGTGGCGGCGCGCTGGCTGTACTCGAACGTGCCCTACGACGCGTGGGCGCAGGCGCTGACCGGCTGGTCGCCCAACGCGGCGTTCGGCTGGCAGCGCAATCATTTCGACCGCCTCATCCACTTCCTGTTCGGCGTCTGCTTCACGCCGGCGCTGCTGCAGCTGGCACGCCACGCGTGGCCGGCCCTGCGTCGGGGCCAGGCCTTCATCCTGGCGGTGATGACGGTGATGTGCGCCAGCCTGGTCTACGAGTGGTTCGAGTGGGCCATCGCGCTGGCCCTGTCCCCGGATGCCGCCGAGGCCTACAACGGGCAGCAGGGTGACATGTGGGACGCGCACGCCGACATGCTGTTGGCCACCGTGGGCAGCCTGCTGACCTGGCCGCTGATCCGCCGGAGCGCCCGGCCATGACCACGCCCACCCGCATTGCGGTGCTTGCCTCCGGCCGTGGCAGCAACCTGCAGGCCATCCTCGATGCGATTGCCGGCGGCCGCCTGCCCGCCGAGGTCGTCGGCGTGTTCTCCGACCGCCCCGCTGCCGCCGCGCTGCAGCGGGTCGACGCTGCGCTGCGCTGGGCGCATGCGCCGAAGGAATTCCAGGACCGCGCGGCCTACGAGCAGGCGTTGGGCGATGCACTGGCCGCCGTCGCGCCGGACTGGATCGTCTGCGCCGGCTACATGCGCATTCTCGGCGCCGCCTTCGTGCAGCGCTTCAATGGCCGCCTGGTCAACATCCACCCCTCCCTGCTGCCGCTGCACAAGGGGCTGGACACGCATGCGCGGGCACTGGACGCCGGCGACGCCGAGCACGGTGCCAGCGTGCACCTGGTCGTACCCGAGCTGGACGCCGGCGCCGTGCTGGCCCAGGTGCGGGTACCGGTGCTGCCCGGCGATGACGCCAACACCCTGGCCACACGCGTGCTGGCGGTGGAGCATCCCCTGCTGATCGCCACGCTGCGGCTGCTGTGCGCCGGCCGCCTGACTGAACGGGAGGGCCAGCCGCAACTGGACGGTCACCCCCTGTTTAGCCCGCTGGCCCTAGATTCCGCCGGGAACCTGAACCGGTAACGCCCACGCACACGCCCCGCTGACTGCGGGGCTGGCATCCTGCCCACCTCCTGCGGCTCCTCTCTTCCATGAAGACCACGACCCTGCTGTCCACTTCACTGCTGCTGTCGCTTGTCGTGCTTCCCGGCGTGGGTTGGGGCCAGGCGCAGGCGCCTGCCGCCTCGCCCGCTCCGGCGCCGGTGCCAGCGGTGCAGCCGCCGGCCGAAGCGGCGGCCCCGGCCCTGCCGGCGTTGGCGTGGGAACCGCCGCCGCTGCAGCCGTTCAGCGCCACCTACCAGGCCTTCTACAAGGGCAAGGAGGCCGGCGATGCCAGCATGCAGGTCACCCATACCGGCGGCAACCAGTGGCGGGTCGACATGCAGGTGGTCGGCCGCCGCGGGTTCGCCAGCGTGCTGGGCCTGAACATCGAGCAGAGCACGGTCTTCGAGGAGCGCGCCGGCGCCTATGCACCGCTGAGCCAGAGCACGGTGCGCAAGGGCCTGTTCCTCGGCAAGAAGGCGGTCGGCACGTACAACTGGCAGGCCGGTACCGCGCAGTGGAGCGGCGACGTCGAGAAGAAGCGTGCGCAGCCGATTCCGCTGCAGCCGGGCGACCAGAGTGCCCTGCTGATCAATCTGGCGATCATGCGCGACGCCCGTCCGGGTGCCACCATGCACTACCGCTACGTGGACATGGGCAAGGTCCGCCAGCATGACTACCAGGCCGCGCCGCAGACCGAGAACGTCGAAGTCGGCGACCTGTCCTACAACGCGCTGCGGGTCTACCGGACCAACGGCGGCAACAATGAAACCATCCTCTGGATCGCCAACGGAGTTCCCACCCCGGTGCGCATCCTGCAACGCGAAGACGGCGAAGACCGCGTCGATCTGCGCCTGATCGAATACCAAGGAGTCTGAGCATGAGCACCCTGACCCGCCCCCTCGCCTGGATCGCTGCGGCCGCCCTGTCGGTGGCCAGCCTGCCGGCCATGGCCCTGCAGCCGTTCAAGGCCGACTATCTCGCCAGCTACATGGGCATGCAGGCCAATGGCAGCATGACCCTGAGCAGCGAGGGCGCCAACAAGTGGCGCTACACGCTGCAGGTGAAGAACCAGCTGGCAGACCTGAGCCAGAGCACCGTGTTCGAGGAAGTACGCGGCCAGCTGCGCCCGCTCAGCAGCCAGGACCGTTCGGCGCTGCTGGTCAAGAAGCGCAACGTGCAGGCCACCTACAACTGGACCAGCAACCAGGCCACCTGGACCGGCGACATCAAGCCGGACCGGGCTGGCCCGATCGCGCTGAAGGCCGGTGACATGGATGCCCTGCTGATCAACCTGGCGATCGCCCGCGACCTGGCGGCCGGCAAGCCGTTGACCTATCGCATGGTCGACGAAGGCCGCATCAAGAACATGACCTATCGCGTGGTCGGCAAGGAGTCGATCACCGTGGGCGGCAAGAGCTACGAAGCCACCAAGGTCTCGCGTGCCGACGGCAACAAGGAGCTGATCGCCTGGATCGTGCCGGAATTCCCGGTGCCGGCGCGCATGCTGCAGCGTGAGAGTGGCCGTGACGCGCTGGACCTGACCATCAAGGCGATGAACTGAGCGCCGGGGTCGGAGCCCTTTCCGATGGAAAGGGATCCGGCCCCAGGCACCGCGCAAAGAAAACGCCCGCTTTCGCGGGCGTTTTTCTTACTTCTTTTCCTCGGCCGCGGCCGGCTTGAACTCGGTGCGGCAGTCCACGCGGATCTGCTCGCCGGTGCTGCGCCAGACGAAGGTGCGGCAATGGCGGTTGCCCTCCTGGCTGTCGTTCACTGCAACGGCATAGAACGACTCGATGATCTCGTCGCGCGAGACCGTGCCATCGCCATTCCAGTCCATGTCCTTCTGCTCGATGCCCTGGGTGATGGCGATGTTGGCGTACCAGGCGTAGCCCAGCCACGCCAGCACGATCAGCACCAGGGCCAGCAGCGCCTTGCGGCGCGGGCTGAACTTGCCACGCAGGATCATGGCACGCGCCGGATGGTGGCGCCGAGCGAAGACAGCTTCTCTTCGATGTTCTCGTAGCCACGGTCAAGGTGGTAGATGCGGTCGATGGTGGTCTCGCCCCGGGCCATCAGCCCGGCCAGGATCAGCGACGCCGAGGCACGCAGGTCGGTGGCCATCACCGGCGCACCGCTGAGGTGATCGCTGCCGCGCACGATGGCGGTATGGCCTTCGACCTGGATGTCCGCGCCCAGGCGCAGCAGTTCGTTGACGTGCATGAAACGGTTCTCGAAGATCGTTTCATTGATCACGCCAACGCCGTCGGCCACGCAGTTGAGCGCCATGAACTGCGCCTGCATGTCGGTCGGGAAGGCTGGGTACGGCGCGGTGGTCAGGTTGACCGCCTTCGGCCGCTTGCCCTGCATGTCCAGGGTGATGGTGTCGTCGGTGGTCTCGATCTTCGCACCGGCCTCGACCAGCTTGGACAGCACCGCGTCCATGGTGTTCGGGCGCGCACGGTTGACCGTGACCTTGCCACCGGTCATCGCTGCGGCCACCAGGAAGGTGCCGGTCTCGATGCGATCGGGCAGCACTTCGTGGCGGCCACCGGACAGGCGCTCGACGCCTTCGATGACCAGGCGCGCGGTGCCCAGGCCTTCGATCTTTGCACCCAGCGCGATCAGGCAATGCGCCAGATCGGTCACTTCCGGTTCCATCGCGCAGTTGTCGAGGATGGTGGTGCCTTCGGCCAGCACCGCGCCCATCAGCACGTTCTCGGTGCCGGTCACGCTGACCATGTCGAAGGTGAAATGGCCCCCCTTCAGGCGCTTGGCCGTGGCCTTGATGAAGCCGTTCTCGACCACGATCTCGGCGCCCAGCGCCTGCAGGCCCTTGATGTGCTGGTCGACCGGGCGCGAACCGATCGCGCAGCCGCCGGGCAGCGACACTTCGGCCGCGCCGAAGCGGGCCAGCAGCGGGCCCAGCACCAGGATCGAGGCGCGCATGGTCTTGACCAGTTCGTACGGCGCGACGTGCTGGTTGACCGGCCGCGGATCGACCACGATCGCGCTGCCGCGCGACAGCGTACCCTGGTCGATGGTGACCTTGGCGCCCAGTTCGCCCAGCAGCTTCACCGTGGTGACCACGTCGTGCAGGTGCGGCACGTTGGTGATCTCCACCGGCTCATCGGCCAGCAGGGTCGCGCAGAGAATGGGGAGGACGGCGTTCTTGGCGCCGGAGATGCTCACTTCACCGTGCAGCGCAGCGCCGCCGGTCACAACGATCTTGGCCATGTATTGGGGATCTTCTGCGGTTCAGCCGGCTTCGGCCGGGGTCACGGTTTTCAGCGCCAGCGCGTGGATCGCGCCGCCCATCAGGTCGCCGAGGGTGGCATAGACCATCCGGTGGCGGGCCAGCGGCATCTTGCCGGCAAAGGCCTCGCAGACCACGGTCGCTTCGAAATGCACGCCATCGTCGCCACGCACGTCGGCGCGGGCGCCGGGCAGGCCGGTTTCGATCAGGTTGCGGATGGTGTCGGCGTCCAACGGGCTTTCCTAATAAAATGAGCGCTCATTCTACTTCCGCTGCGTGGCGTCCGCATGGCCGAGTCCCTCCTGCCCCCCCGTTCCGTCGATCCGGCCAGCCTGGTCGCCAGTGGCCGCCGCGTCTTCGAGATCGAACAGCAGGCCCTCGACGCGGTCGCCACCCGCCTCGGCGAGGCCTTCCAGCAGGCCTGCCAGGCGATCCTGGCCAGTCGCGGCCGGGTGGTTGCCACCGGCATGGGCAAGTCCGGGCACATCGCCCGCAAGATCGCCGCCACCCTGGCCTCCACCGGCACACCGGCGTTCTACGTGCACCCCGGTGAAGCCGGCCACGGCGACCTGGGCATGATCACCGAGGACGACGTGGTGCTGGCACTGTCCTACTCGGGTGAGTCGGACGAGCTGCTGATGCTGCTGCCGGTGCTCAAGCGCCAGGGCAACCTGCTGATTTCCATGACCGGCCGCCCGCAGTCCAGCCTGGCCACCGCCGCCGACATCCACCTGGACGTGAGCGTGCCGGCCGAGGCCTGCCCGCTGGCACTGGCGCCGACCTCCAGCACCACCGCCTCGCTGGCGATGGGCGATGCGCTGGCCGTGGCCCTGCTCGATGCACGCGGCTTCACCGCCGACGACTTCGCCCGCTCGCACCCGGCCGGCAGCCTCGGCCGCCGCCTGCTGCTGCACATCACCGACGTCATGCACACCGGTGAGGACCTGCCCAGCGTGGGTGCCGACGCCAGCCTCAGCGAGGCGCTGGTCGAAATGAGCCGCAAACGGCTGGGCATGACCGCCGTGGTCGATGCCGACGGTGTGCTGATCGGCCTGTTCACCGACGGTGACCTGCGCCGGGCGCTGGACAGCGCGCTGGACGTGCGGACCGCGAAGATCGCCGATGTGATGACCCGCAACCCCCGCACCATCGGCGCCGACCAGCTGGCCGTGGAGGCCGCCCGGCAGATGGAAACCCAGAAAATCAATGGCCTGATCGTGGTCGATGGCCAGGGCCGCGCGGTCGGCGCCCTGAACATTCATGACCTGTTGCGGGCCCGGGTGGTTTAACCGACAGTCCGTAGACCCCATTCAGTCTGTAACGCCCCACCCGAATCCACCGAGCCCGCCCCCCTGATGCCCTGGTCCCCCCTGCCCGCCTTCCCCGCCCACCTGCATGCCGCCGCGGCCCGCATCCGCCTGGCCTGCTTCGACGTGGACGGTACCCTCACCGACGGTCGGCTGTACTACGACAAGGACGGCAACGAGAGCAAGGCGTACTTCGTGCAGGATGGCCTGGGCCTGAAACTGCTGCAGCAGCACGGTATCCACCCCGTGCTGATCACCGCGCGCAACAGCCAGTCCGCGCTCAAGCGCGGCGCCGACCTCGGCATCGACACCCAGATCGCCGTGGGCGACAAGCTGGCCAGCGTGCAGGCGCTGTGTGCGCAGCATGGCATCGGCCTGGAGCAGGTGGCCTTCATGGGCGACGACCTGCCGGACCTGGCGCCGCTGGGCGCGGTCGGCCTGTCAGTGGCCCCGGCCAATGCCCACCCGTGGATCGCCGAGCGCGTCCACTGGCAGACGCGCGCCGATGGCGGCCGTGGCGCGGCACGTGAGCTGTGCGACATCCTGCTGGCTGCCCAGGGCCATGTGGACGCGGTGCTGGCGAGGTTCGGCGCATGAACCTGCCGACCCTGAACTGGCGCACCGTGCTTGGCATCGGCCTGCTGCTGGCCGCGCTGCTCAGCAGCTGGGCGGCCCTGCGCAACCGCGACAAGGGCGCGGCCGCGGCCGGCCAGGACGTCGGCGTGGACTACATCCTGCACGACTTCCAGATCGTCGCGCTGGATGAGCAGGGCAAGGAATCGACCACCCTGCGCGCGCCGTTGCTGGAACGCCAGCGTGGCGACCAGACCATCAACATCGCCACGCCGCTGTTCGAGATGCCGGACAAGGACGGCAAGCACTGGACCCTGCGCGCCGAGACCGGCTGGCTCAGCGCCAAGGGCGACCAGATGAAGCTGCGCGGCAATGTCGCCGGCGACAGCCCGGCCGGTCCGGGCGTGGTGCCGACCACCTTCCGCACCGACCACCTGGATGTCTTCCCGAAGGAGAATCGTGCCCGCACCGACGCGCGGGTGGTCATGACCCGACCCGGCATGGAACAGTCCGGCGTCGGCTTCGAGGTGGATTCGAAGAACAACACGTATCATTTCCTCAGCCAGTCCAAGGGCCGTTACACGCCCCGACGCTGATTCCGCCGCCCTCCTGCGACGTCCCCGGACCGGCGCAAGGAAGGCAGCTCCCCCACCCGCCCCCGGGTTTCCGGGCGGCCCCACCGGTAGAACGGACCCCGATGAAGATTCCCTTTGCAGCCGTACTCGCGCTCGGTCTCCTTGTTCCCAGCGCAGCCTTTGCCAAGTCCACCGACCGCAACGAGAACATGAACATCGACGCCGGCGCCCAGTCGGGCGTGCTGACCGGCGACGGCAAGACCGTGCTGTCGCAGGGGGTGACCGTCACCCAGGGCACGCTGGACCTCCGCTCGTCCGAAGCCGAGATCTACCTGAAGGATGGCGAAGCCGTGCGTGCGGTGTTCACCGGCAAGCAGGCCACGATGAAGCAGCAGCTCGACGATGGCACCTGGATGGACGCGGTGGCCGATCGCATCGACTACGACATCAAGACCGAGATCATCACCCTGACCGGCAACTACAAGGTCACCAGCGCGCGCGGCACCAATGCCGGCCAGCGCATGGTCTACAACACCCGCAGCGGCGAGATGAACTCCGGTGGCGATGGCAGCCGCGTGCGCACGGTCATTCCGCCGAAGAACAAGAACGCGGCTGCACAGCCGGCCGCTGCGCCCAAGGCGGCGGCTCCGGCCAGCACGCCGGCCAAGCCGACCGGGAGCAAGAAGTAATGCTCGTCGCCAAGGGCCTGCGCAAGCGCTACAAGCAGCGCGAAGTCGTCAAGGACTTCGGGCTCACCCTCGACGCTGGCGAAGTGGTCGGCCTGCTCGGCCCCAACGGCGCCGGCAAGACCACCTGCTTCTACATGATCGTCGGCCTGGTCGCCGCCGATGCAGGCAGCATCGTGCTCGACGGCAAGGACATCACCGGCGACCCGATGTATACCCGTGCCAAGCAGGGCGTGGGCTACCTGCCGCAGGAACCCTCGGTGTTCCGCAAGCTGACCGTGGCCGACAACCTGCGGCTGGTGCTGGAGCTGCGCGAAGACCTGGATTCGGCCGGCCGCGAACGCGAATTGAACAGCCTGCTCGACGAACTGCAGCTGGGCCATGTGGCCGACCAGCTCGGTGCCAGCCTGTCCGGTGGCGAACGCCGCCGCTGCGAGATCGCCCGCGCCCTGGCCGCGCAGCCGCGCCTGATCCTGCTCGACGAACCGTTCGCCGGTGTCGACCCGATCTCGGTGGGCGAAATCCAGCGCATCGTCACCCATCTGAAGCAGCGCGGCATCGGCGTGTTGATCACCGACCACAATGTGCGCGAGACCTTGGGAATCTGCGACCGCGCGTATATCCTCGCCGAGGGCACCGTGCTGGCCCAGGGCTCGCCGGAGGCGATCCTGGACAACGCCGACGTACGTCGCGTCTACCTTGGGGATTCCTTCAAGTTGTGACCGCAGGCGCCGGGGCCCTTACCTTCCGTTCGGCACAGGCATGAAGACTCGGCTGCAGACATCGTTGGGACAGCAGCTGGTGCTCACGCCCCAGCTGCAGCAGGCCATCAAGCTGCTGCAGATGTCCACGACCGAACTGGAGCTTGAGATCGCCCAGGCGGTGGAGAGCAATCCGCTGCTGGACTGGGCCGACAGCAACGACAGCAGCACCGCCGATGACGGCGGCGGCAGCACCGGGGCCGACGCACCCGCCGAACGCACCGACACCGGCGACGACTGGGCGCCGGCCGAGCTCGACTGGAGCGCCGCCGGCAGTGGCGGCAGCTTCGACGATGACGATGACACCGGCAGCGCGGCCGAGCGCGTGGCCGAAACCGAGACGCTGGCCGACCACCTGCTGTGGCAGCTGCACCTGTCGCATCTGTCCGCCCGCGACCGCAGTATCGGTGCGGCCTTGATCGATGCACTGGACGACGATGGTTACCTGCGCGAACCGTTGGCCACGATCGCGGAAACGCTGTTGCCAACGATCCATGCCGACGAGGACGAGATCCTGGCGGTGCTGCACCGCATCCAGCGCTTCGACCCGGTCGGTGTTGCCGCGCGCACGCTCGGCGAGTGCCTGCAGCTGCAGCTGGACGTGGTGCCTGGCGACACGCCGGGGCTGGCGCTGGCGCGACAGATTGCCGCAGGCCCGCTGGAACGGCTGCCACGCAGTGGCGTCGCCGGGCTGGCCCATGAACTGAAACAGCCGCTGGACGAGGTCGAGACCGCAGTGACCCTGCTGCGCTCGCTGGACCCGCGCCCGGGCACGCAGGTTGCGCCGCTTTCGCAGGATACCTACGTGGTACCCGACGTGGTGGTGTGGCGGCAGAACGGCATCTGGCGTGCGGCGCTGGCCGGCCATGCCGGACCGAGGGTAGTGATCCATCGTGGCTACGAACAGCTGATCCGACGTTGTGGCGAGGCCGACGCCGGTTACCTGCGCGCCCAGCTGCAGGAAGCGCGCTGGCTGCTGAAGGGACTGCAGCAGCGCGGCGAAACCCTGCTGCGCGTCGTGCGCAGCCTGATCCTGCAACAGGCCGGGTTCCTCGAATTCGGCGAGCAGGCACTGCGTCCGCTGACCCTGCGCGAGATCGCCGCCGAACTGGGCCTGCACGAATCCACCGTGTCGCGTGCGATCGCCCGCAAGTACGTGCGCACCCCGCGCGGCACCCTGCCACTGCGCGCCTTCTTCGCCTCCGGCATCGATACCGAAGGCGGCGGCGAGGCGTCCAGTACCGCCATCCAGGCGATGATCCGGCGCCTGATCGACGATGAGAACCCGCGCAAGCCGCTTTCTGACGCCAAGCTGGCTGAGCTGCTCAAATCGTCGGGAATTCCAGTAGCGCGGCGCACCGTGGCGAAGTATCGTGAAGCCATGAACATCTCCGCCTCGCACGAAAGGGTCAGAATCGCTTGACGCGCCGCCGCGCCCGGCGGAGAGGTTCATTGGCACATCCGAACACAGGAGAAACCCGATGCGCATCGAAACGTTTGGCAAAGACGTCGAAGTCACCCCGGCCCTGCAGTCCTATGTAGAGGAGAAGCTGGCCCGGATCGGAAAGCACTTCGACCAGCACTGCGAAGCGCGGGTGACCCTCAAGCTGCAGAAGACCGAACACCACGTCGACGCCAGCCTCAACATCCCCGGGCAGACCCTGCACGCCGAGGCCGGTGGCCAGACCATGTATGCCGCGATCGACCTGCTTGCGGACAAGCTTGACCGCCTGGTCATCAAGCACAAGGAGAAAAAACAGCAGCACGCACCGCTGCCGGTGGGCGACAATGGTGGCTGATCGCCACCGTTCCCCGCAGACATGCCCCTGACTGACCTCCTGGCGGCCGTGCAGACCCAGCTCTGCACGGCCTCCGACCGTGACAGCGTCCTGCAGGCCGCCGCCGGGTTGCTGGCCTGCCGCCAGGCCAATGCCGAACAGATCTATCTGAACCTGTGCCAGCGCGAAGCCGTGGGCAGCACCGCGATCGGCCACGGCATCGCCATCCCCCATGGCCGCGCGCCGGCCCTGGACCGCCCCCGTGGCGCCCTGCTGCGCCTGGCGGCCCCGGTCGACTTCGGCGGCGACGAGCCGGTGGACCTGGTGTTTGCGATGGCCGTCCCGGCCCACTACACCCACCAGCACCTGATGCTGCTGTCAGAGCTGGCCGAGCTGTTCTCCGTGCCCGACATCCGCCAGGCCCTGCGTGAAGCGGGCGATGCCCGCGCGCTGCGCGAGGCGCTGGACATGACCCCTCCTGCGAGTGCCGCATGAATACCAGCATCACCGCCCGTGAACTGTTCGAACAGCAGCGCGAGCGGCTGGGACTGCGCTGGGCCGCCGGCAAATCCGGTGAGAAGCGCGAGCTGGAGGCCGGCAACACGGTCTCGCGGCGCCCTTCGCTGGCCGGCTACCTCAACGCCATCTATCCCAACAAGGTGCAGATCCTGGGCACCGAGGAACTGTCCTGGCTGGACGCGCTGGAACCAAGGCAGCGGTGGGAGACCATCGAGAAGATCATGCAGTCGCATCCGCTGGCGCTGGTGCTGACCCGCAACCAGGCGTGCCCGGAAGACCTGCGTGCCGCCGCCGATGAATCCGGCACGCCGCTGTGGCTGTCGCCCAAGCGCGGCCACGAACTGCTCAACCACCTGTCCTACCACCTGGCGCGCACGCTGGCACCCCGCGTGATCCTGCATGGCGTGTTCATGGAGATCTACTCGATCGGCGTGCTGATCACCGGCGAGGCCGGGTCGGGCAAGAGCGAGCTGGCGCTGGAACTGCTCAGCCGCGGGCACCGCCTGGTCGCCGACGATGCCCCCGAGTTCACCCAGATCGCCCCGGACGTGCTCGACGGCACCTGCCCCGAGCTGCTGCAGGACCTGCTGGAAGTGCGCGGCCTGGGCGTGCTGAACGTGCGCGAGATGTTCGGCGACACGGCTGTAAAGAAGAACAAGTACCTTCGGCTGATCGTCCACCTGACCAAGCCGATGACCGAACCCACCCCGCATGGCTACGAGCGCCTGACCGGCGACTCGGGTACCCGCCATGTGCTGGACCTGGATGTCCCGCTGATCACCCTGCCGGTGATGCCCGGCCGCAACCTGGCCGTGCTGACCGAGGCCGCGACCCGCCTGCATATCCTGCGCACCAAGGGCATTGATCCGGCGGCGATGTTCATCGCCCGCCACAGCAACCTGCTGGAACGGCGCACCCCCTGATTTCCCTGCCCCGCGAAGAGCCTGTCCATGAGCACCGCACCCCCTACCGCCCCGACCCTGATCATCGTCAGTGGCCTGTCCGGCTCGGGTAAATCCGTCGCCCTGAAGACCTTCGAAGACCAGGACTACTACTGCTCGGACAACCTGCCCATCCAACTGCTGCCGGACTTCGTGCGCAGCCTGCTGGCCAACCATGACGGCAGCGCGCCGCGCCGGCTGGCGGTAGGCATCGACGTCCGCGGCCAGGCCGACCTGAGCCAACTGGGCAACTGGCGGCAGCTGGCCACCGATGCCGGCGTGGAAGTGAAGGTGCTGTTCTTCGAAGCCAGTGACGAGGCGGTGCTCAAGCGCTACGCCGACACCCGTCGCCGCCATCCACTGAGCCAGCTGCGGCTGTCATTGCCCGAGGCCATCGCCCGCGAACGCGAACTGACCGCGCCGCTGCGCCGTGAGGCCGATGCGGTGATCGATACCAGCCACCTCAACGTGCACCAGCTGCGGCGGCGGATCATCACCGAGTTCGCGATGGGCCATGCCACCGGCCTGTCGCTGCTGTTCGAATCGTTCGCCTACAAGCGCGGCGTACCGGCCGAGGCGGACTTCGTGTTCGACGCGCGTGTGCTGCCCAATCCGCACTGGGACCCGGACCTGCGCGCGCTCAGCGGCCGTGAGCCCGGCGTGCGCGACTACCTGGAGGCACAGCCGGACGTGCAGCGCTACCTGGCCCAGCTGATGGATTTCCTGGATACCTGGCTGCCGAAACTGGGCGATGGCACGCGCAGCTACGTGACCGTGGCGTTCGGCTGCACCGGCGGCAAGCATCGCTCGGTGTACCTGGCCGAGCGCATGGCCCGGCATGCGCGCGAGAAGGGCTGGGAAGACGTGGCCACCTACCACCGCGAACAGGATTGAGGGGGTCGGCCGGGCTGCGCCCGGCACCCGCCGGTAGTGCCGGCCGCTGGCCGGCAACAGCAACAGCAAAAGCGGCATTCCGTGGGATGGCGGGGCGGTGTGGGCAGGCAGGACACGCCGTGAACCCCTCCCTGGGGGCTCGATGGCGCCATCCATGGCGCCAACGGTCCTGCCTGCCCACACCGCCCCGCCTCTGACAGATTCCGTGTGCTGTTGGTGGGTGTCGACCTTGGTCGACACGTGGATCCACGCCATGCGCGGATGAATCGCTTTCAGGCATCGAAAAACGGATGGCGTCGGATCTCTTTTTCAGCGAAAAAGGGCTCGCCAGCGAGCAACACTGAATACGGGACACAGTACCCCTCGCCTGCTGCTATCGCCAATTCACCTTGACCTGTTAACGTGCGGTAATGACCTGTGGCATTCTCCTCGTAACACATCCCGGGGTCGGGACCGCCCTGCTAGACGTGGCGACCCGGCTGCTGCGGCAATTGCCGCTGAAAACCGAAGCTTTCGAAGTACCGTTCGACGCAGACCTGGACGCCCTGCTGCCACTTGCCTCGGCCGCCCTGCGGCGGGTCGACGGCGGTGAAGGCGTGCTGATCCTGACCGACCTGTACGGCGCCAGCCCCGCCAACCTTGCCGGGCAGCTGGCCCGGCTGGGGACCCCGGTTCGCCGGGTGTCGGCGCTGAGCCTGCCGATGTTGCTGCGGGTGATGAATTATCCGGAACAGGGACTGGATCAACTGCCCGCCACAGCCGCGGCGGGTACCCGTAATGGAGCGATAGTCGACGATGCTTGAACGAGAACTCACCGTCAGCAACCGCCTGGGCCTGCATGCCCGGGCCACCGCCAAGCTGGTGCAGACCCTGGCACCGTTCCGCTGCAACGTGACCATGGCCGCCAAGGGCCGTGAGATCAACGCCAAGAGCATCATGGGCGTGATGCTGCTGGCCGCGGGCCAGGGCACTCCGGTCACCGTGCGCATCAACGGCGAGGACGAAGCCGCCGCGATGGAGGCGGTGGTCGGCCTGTTCGAACGCCGCTTCGACGAGGACAGCTGAGCGTGCCACGCGCACGCGCCGGCCAGCTTCCCCCGGGCCAGCGGCCGGTACAACGGCTGGCCGGGCACGGCGCCGCCCGTGGTACGGCGATGGGCCGGGCCCGGGTGCGCCTGCCGCATGCGCTGGAAGTGGCCGAACAACGTGTCGCCCCCCACCAGGTCGAGGCCGAGCTGGCGCGCCTGCACCATGCCGTGGATGCCGCGCGCATGGAAATGCACGAGCTGCGGCAGCGCCTGCATGGCGCACTGAACCAGGAGGTGGGCGAGTTCCTGGACCTGCACGCGCTGCTGCTGGACGACCCCGAGCTGCTGTATGGCCTGGACGAACTGATCCGCAGCGGCCCGTACAGTGCCGGTTACGCCCTGCGCCTGCAGCGCGACCGCTTGGCCAAGGTCTTCGATGGCATGGACGATGCCTACCTGAAGAGCCGCATGGACGACCTGGACCATGTGATCGGCCGTATCCATGCCTTCCTGCAACCCGAACGCGCGCCGGCAATGAAGGGCCTGGCCGGCGAGATCCTGGTCTGCGACAACATCGCTCCGTCCGAGCTGGCGCAGCTGCAGGCGCAGGGCGTGGTCGGCATCGTCACCGCCGCCGGCAGCGCGCTGTCGCACAGCGCGATCCTGGCACGCAGCCTGCACCTGCCGCTGATCGTCAACGTGCCGCAGCTGCTGAGCCGCATCGCCGACGGCGACGTGCTGATCATCGACGGCGCCGACGGCAGCATCACCGCCAACCCGTTGGCGGACAACCTGCGTGACTACCGCACGCGCCTGAAGGAGCACGCACGCGAGCAGCGCGAGCTTGGCCGCCTGCGCAGCAAGCCCAGCCGCACCCGCGACCAGGTCGACATCGCCCTGCTGGCCAATGCCGAGTCGCTGGAAGACGTCACCCAGGCGCATGCGCTGGGTGCGCAGGGGCTGGGCCTGTACCGCACCGAATTCCTGTTCCTGCAGCGCAACGAGCTGCCGGACGAAGAAGAACAGTTCCAGACCTACCGGGATGCCGCGCTGGGCATGAGCGGCCGGCCCGTCACCATCCGCACGCTCGACCTGGGTGCGGACAAGGCCGATCGCACCGGCCTGACCCTGAGCAACGAAGAGAATCCGGCGCTGGGCCTGCGCGGCGTGCGCCTGTCGCTGGCACGACCCAAAGTGGCCGACACCCAGCTGCGCGCGATCCTGCGCGCCTCCGCCTACGGCAAGCTGCGCGTGCTGGTGCCGATGATCAGCACCCGCGAGGAACTGCTGGCGGTGCGCCGGCGCATGCTCAAGCTGAGCGAACAGCTGCGCGCCGAAGGCCACATGGTGGCCGAACACGTACCGCTGGGCGCGATGATCGAGGTGCCGGCGGCTGCACTGGCGCTGGAGAGCTTCATCGATCTGGTCGACTTCCTGTCGATCGGCACCAACGACCTGGTGCAGTACCTGCTGGCCGCCGACCGCAACAACGAGGCGCTGGGCGAGTTGTACTCACCGCTGCATCCCGCCGTGCTGCGGCTGCTGCAGATGGTGATCGAGACCGGCGCACGCCACCGTATTCCGGTCGCGGTCTGCGGCGAAATGGCCGGTGATGCGCGGATGACGCCGCTGCTGCTGGCACTGGGCCTGAGCGAGTTCAGCCTGCACCCCGGCACCCTGCTGGAAGTGCGCCGCGCGATCCGCGACGCTGACCTGGGCGCACTGCGCGCCCGCGCACCGAAACTGCTGGCCGCGCGTGACCGCCGTGCCATCGAACGCTGGCTGGCGCTGGTGGCCGATACGCCCTGATACCACCCGCTCGCCGGGCATGCATGCCTGGGGTCAGATCGCTTTTCCGCGGGAGAAGGATCTGATCCCGTCCCGTCGAAGGCCAAGAGGTTGCCGGCCAGCGGCCGGCACTACCGCCACCCGGCGGCTATGCGCTGAAACATCCCCTTGCGATAATGACGCGCTGAACACCCCTGTTGCCGCATCCTTGCCGGGATCGCGGCTTTTCTTATCCCGCGGGAGCTGCGATGGCTGAAGCCGTACGCCACGACAAGACTGCGCGCCAACTGCGGATGTTGTCCGATGCACTGGACAGCGGCCGGCTGGGCCCGGTGCGTCGGCTGGTCAATACCCTGGCCCCGGCCGAGATCGGCAACCTGCTTGAATCGCTGCCGCCGGGCAAGCGCGAAGTGGTGTGGGGCCTGGTGGATCCGGACGATGACGGCGAGGTGCTGGTCCACGTCGGCGACGACGTGCGCGAAAGCCTGCTCGCGGACATGGACCCGGACGAAATCATCGCCGCGGTCGAAGACCTGGACATCGACGATCTGGCCGACCTGGTCGAAGACCTGCCGGATACGGTCATCGACGAAGTCCTCAAGTCGATGGACCGCGAGAACCGCGAGCGCCTGGAACAGGTGCTGTCCTATCCCGAGGACAGCGCCGGCCGCCTGATGAACCCGGACGTGGTGACCGTGCGCGCCGACGTCAACGTCGACGTGGTGCTGCGCTACCTGCGCCTGCGCGGCGAACTGCCCGACCACACCGACCACCTGTTCGTGGTCAGCCGGCGCCATCAATACCTCGGCCGGGTGTCGCTGGCGGCCCTGGTGACCCACGAGGACACCACCCCGATCAACCGCCTGATCGATGACGAGCAGCCGGCCATCGACGTCGGCGAGAGCGACCAGGAGGTCGCCCGCCAGTTTTCCGACCACGACTGGATTTCCGCCCCGGTGGTGGATGAGAACAACATCCTGGTCGGTCGCATCACCATCGATGACGTGGTCGACATCATCCGTGGCCAGGCCGAGCATCAGGCGCTGGGCGCCGCCGGCCTGGACGAGGACGAGGACCTGTTCAGTCCGGTCTGGCGCGCGATGCGCCGCCGCCTGATGTGGCTGTCGGTGAACCTGTGCACGGCCTTCCTGGCCTCCAGCGTGGTCGGCCACTTCGAAGGCACGATCGACAAGCTGGTGGCGCTGGCCGTGCTGATGCCGATCGTGGCCGGCCTGGGTGGCAATGCCGGCACCCAGGTGCTGGCGCTGATGGTGCGCGGCCTGGCGCTGGGCCAGGTGGGCGCCTCCAACGCGCGCACGCTGCTGTGGAAGGAAGTGCGGGTGGCCGCGCTCAATGGCCTGCTGCTGGGCTCGATCCTGGGCATGATCGTGCTGGTCTGGTTCCACTCGCCGGGGCTATCGGCGGTGATCGCCATCGCGCTGACCTGCAACCTGCTGTTCGCCGCACTGGCCGGCGTGCTGGTGCCGCTGACCCTGAAACGCTTTGGCTTCGACCCGGCACTGGCCAGTGGCATCTTCCTGACCGCCGTGACCGACTCGATGGGCTTCTTCACCTTCCTCGGCCTGGCCACGCTGGTGCTGCTGCACTGATCTCTGCCGGGCCGGATCCCCGCAACGCGGAGCTCCGACCCACGCCAAAACCCAGGGTCGGATCTCCGCTGCGCGGGGCTCTGACCCGATTCCAACTGGACCCCCATGGCCACCACGATCGAAAACTATTTCCAGCCCGGCTGGCGCGACCAGCAGCACACCTGCCCGGCCTGCGAATGGAAGGGCAGTTCGCGCGCCATGGAGATGGAACTGGACGAGGACGCGACCGAGTACGCCTGCCCGGTCTGCGAAAACCCGTTGCTGGTGGTGCTGCACCCGGACCTGGCGCAGGTGCAGGCCGCCGCCGCCGAGGGCAACGCCGAGGCACAGGAGCAGCTGGCCATCATCGCCAGCGTGCCGCGGCCGCAGTGACGCAGCGCACGATGCCACGTTGACCTGCGCGGACTACGATGCGGCTGAACCCACCGCTTCTGGAACGCCGATGGTCCGTAGGATGATGCGCTGGCTGCCGATGCTGGCGGTCCTGATGATGGCCGGCTGCGCCTCGCAGCCGGACAGCGCGCGCGGCCGCTTCGAATCGCGTGCAGTGAAAGTGGATGGGCGTACCGCCTATTACCAGGTGTTCATTCCGGCAACCGCGGCGCGCACGCCTGGCGCACTGCCGGTGGTGCTGTTCCTGCATGGATCCGGCGAGCGTGGCGGCGACGGTGTCAAGCAGACCCATGCGGGGCTCGGGCCGCGCCTGCGCAGGCATGCGGCCGACTTCCCCGCATTGGCCGTATTCCCGCAGGTGCCGGGCCACCAGGAATGGAGCGGGCGCAACAACCGCGTCGCGCTGGCCGCCCTGGACGCCACCATCGCCGAGTTCGGTGCCGATCCCTCACGGCAGTACCTGACCGGAATGTCGATGGGCGGCTACGGCAGCTGGAACATCGCGCTGGATGACCCCGGGCGCTTCGCCGCGATCGTGCCCGTGTGCGGCGCGGTGCTGGCGCCGCGCGCGGTGCGCCCGACCCTGTTCGTCGAACGGGTGGCCCACGAAGCCGATCCGTATGCGGCCATCGCCCAGCGCCTGAGAGGCACGCCGATCTGGATCTTCCACGGTGCGCTGGATGACGTGGTGCCGCCGGATGACGACCGCCGGCTGCACGCCGCATTCCAGAGCGCCAACGCACGCGACGTGCGCTACACCGAATATCCGGACGGCAACCACAACGCCTGGGATGCCACCTACGCCGACCCGGCGATGTGGGACTGGCTGTTCGCGCAGAAGCGCTGAACCACGACGTCCGGTGGTTGCCCACCAAGGTTGGAATCCGCTTTCGGTGGGTGCCAACCTTGGTTGGGCACTATCTGCCCGCCCTGATCGGATTCGCCATCACATGCATTGCGTGCCGGAACAGCGATTCATGGGTAAGACCTTCCAGATCCAGACGCTGGAACGCCTGCATGGCGGTAACCGCAACGGCGTCATTGGCGAACAGAGCCGCCCGGCCAAGCACGTTCGTGGTGAGGATGTAGCTCTGGCCGATACTGGAATGACGGCCTGGCAGGAGACGGGTGCTGTTCATGCAGAAGAGCATGGGCGGGCGCATGTTCCCTGAACATCGGGAAATCACCTTCGCCCGGGTGGGCCAGTGCCAACCAAGGTTGGCACCCACCCCACCAGCAGTGCCAACCAAGATTGGCACCTGCCAAGGCGGGTCAGCCCAGCAGGGTTTCCAGCACGGCCATGCGCACGGCGACGCCGTTGGCGACCTGGCGCAGCACCCACGACTGCGGGCCGTCGGCCACGTCGTCGGTGACTTCCACGCCGCGGTTGATCGGGCCCGGGTGCAGCACTGCAGCGTCCTTGCCGGCGCGGGCCAGGCGCTCGCGGGTCAGGCCGTACTGGGCGTGGTACTGCTCCAGCGACGGCACCAGGCCTTCCTCCATGCGCTCGCGCTGCAGGCGCAGCATCATCAGCGCGTCGACGCCTTCGAGCATCGCGTCGAAGTCATCGCCGACCACGCAGCCCTTCAGGGTCTCGTCATCCGGCAGCAGCGACTGCGGGCCGCAGACGCGGATCTCGCCCACGCCCAGCGTACGCAGCGCATGCAGGTCGGTGCGGGCCACGCGCGAGTGCTTCACGTCGCCGACGATCACGACCTTCAACTTCGAGAAATCCGCGCCCTTGGCCTGGCGCAGGGTCAGCATGTCCAGCAGGCCCTGGGTCGGGTGCGAACTGCGGCCGTCACCGGCGTTGATCAGTGCAGTGCCCTCGCCCGCCGCCTCGGCCAGTGCGGCCACGGCGCCATCATCGGGATGGCGTACCACGAAGCCGCGTACGCCCATTGCTTCCAGGTTGCGCAGCGTGTCGCAGGCGGTTTCGCCCTTGCGGGTGGACGACGTCGACGCATCGAAGTTCAGCACGTCGGCGCCCAGGCGCTGTGCGGCCAGCTGGAACGAGCTGCGGGTGCGCGTGGACGGCTCGAAGAACAGCGTGCACACCGCCGAGCCGGCCAGCACGTGGCGCTTGTTGCCAACGCGGCCGACCGCGGCATCGCGGATCTGTCCGGCCCGATCAAGCAGTTGCAGCAGGGTTTCGCGCGGCAGGCCCTCCAGGGTCAGCAGGTGGCGCAGGCGTCCGGAGGCATCGATTTGCTGGGCGGTCATGGCGGGAGTCGTGCAGTCAGGGAATGGGGGTGGCGTCGTCCGGCGACGACAGCCAGCGGTCGATGATCACCGCTGCGGCCACGGCATCGAGGGCGGCCGCATCGCGGCGGCGCTTGCGCCCTTCGGCGCGCTCGACGGCGAAGCGGCGCGCGGCCTCGACCGAGCTGGAACGCTCGTCGATCATCACCACCGGCAGCTTGAAGCGTTCCCGCAGCTGGCGGGCAAAGCCCTGCGCGCGCTTGCGGTTGGGCTGGTCCTGGCCATCCAGCGTCAGCGGATCGCCGACCACCAGGCCGTCGGGCTTCCATTCCTTCAGCAGGCGCTCGATCGCGGTCCAGTCCGGGCCGTTGCCGTGCACATCGACCACGGCCACTGCGCGCGCATGCGCGGCGAAGGCACTGCCGATGGCCACGCCGATCCGGCGCGAGCCGACATCAAATCCCAGGACCGTGCCGTCGCGGCGGATGGCCGGAGCCGGAGGCGCCGCCGCGGGCGTGGTCGGCTCAGACATGGCCGCTGTAGTCGGTCAGCCGGAACAGGTCGACGCCGATGCGCGAGGCCGCTCCCTGCCAGCGCTGTTCCAGCGGCAGCTGGAACACGAGCTCGGCATCGGCCGGTACGGTCAGCCAGCTGTTCTCGGCCAGCTCGGTTTCCAGCTGGCCTGCCCCCCAACCGGCACAGCCGAGGGTAACCACGGCGTTGGCCGGGCCTTCGCCGCGCGCCATCGCTTCGAGGATGTCGCGCGAGGTGGTCAGGTACAGCCCTTCGCCGACGATCAGGCTGGAGTCCCACGCCCTTGCATCATCATGGATGACGAAGCCACGTTCGGGATGCACCGGGCCGCCGTTGAGCACCATGCGCGCCTGCAGCTCACCATCGCCGGTGGCGATGTCCATCTGCGCGAGCACTTCGCCCAGCGTGTACTCGGACGGCTGGTTGACCAGCACGCCCATCGCCCCGTTCTCGTCGTGCTGGCAGATCAGCGCGACGCTGCGGGCAAAGGTCGCGTCGAGCAGCGACGGCAGCGCGACGAGCAGGTGATCGGCAAGGGAGGTCGGCGTTACAGGCATGGCTGACATTCTAGCGGCTGGGCGCGCCGGGCGCCTCCACCCGGCGGTCACGGCGCGCATAATGACCTCCCCCCAGCGCAGGAGTTCGACGTGTCCGGTTACTGCCTCATCGCCCCGGGCCATCCGGTGCACGACGACTACCACGCCAACGAATACGGCTTTCCGCAGCGCGACGAGCGCGAGCTGTTCGAGCGGCTGGTGCTGGAAATCAACCAGGCCGGGCTCAGCTGGGAAACGATCCTGAAGAAGCGCGAGGGCTTCCGCGCGGCCTACGACGGCTTCGCGGTGGACCGCGTGGCGGCGTATGCCGAGCAGGACATTGAACGCCTGCTGTCGGACCCGGGCATCATCCGCAACCGCCTGAAGGTGCTGGCGGCGATCCACAACGCGCAGGTGATCCAGCAGCTGCGGGCCAGCCATGGCAGCTTCGCGGGGTGGCTGGACGCACATCATCCGCGCAGCAAGGCCGACTGGGTGAAGCTGTTCAAGAAGACATTCCGCTTCACCGGCGGCGAGATCACCGGTGAATTCCTGATGAGCCTCGGCTACCTGCCCGGCGCGCATGCCGCAGACTGCCCGGTGCATGCGCGGCTGCTGACACTGTCACCGCCCTGGTTGCAGGCCACCGCGCGCTGATGGATATCCTCCGGGCATGGCCCGGGGTCATCACCCGCGGCGTTCCGAGGCTGCCGGCCAGCGGCCGGCACTGCCGTCGGATCGTCACACGCCCATGTAGCGGCCGGGGCGATGGTTGAACATCAGCACCAGGCTGAGCACCACCGCGCCGATGGCCGAGTACAGCACCTTCGACGGCGACAGCACGAAGAACGCGGCCACCATCAGGCAGGCGTCGTAGGACATCTGCACCTTGCCCGCGCTCCAGCCACGGGTGCGCTGCAGGTACACCGCCAGGATGCCGATGCCGCCGAGGCTGGCACGATGGCGGATGAAGAACAGGATGCCCAGACCCGACAGCGCGCCACCGACGATCGCCGAGTACAGCGGGTTGATGTGCGAGAAGTCGATCCAGCGCGGCAACAGGTCGGTCAGCACGCCACAGGCGGTGACCGCAGCGAAGGTCTTCAGGGTGAATTCCCAGCCCATGCGCCGCAGCGCCACCCAGTAGAACGGCAGGTTGACCAGCACGAACACCAGGCCGAAGTTCCAGCCCATCGCGTAGTGCAGCAGGAACGCCAGGCCGGCCATGCCGCCGATCATCAGCCCCCCCTTGGCGAAGATGGCCAGGCCCAGCGAGGCCACCATCGTGGCCAGCACCATGCCCTGCACGTCCTCGGCGATCGAGTGACGCAGCGCTTTCTCATCGGCGGTGGTGCCGGCACTGTCGGGCGGAGGGGTCAGCGGACCAGCGGTGACCAGGTGGCCGTCAGCGTCGTCGCACGGCGCGGGGCCATGGGAAGGAAGGGACATGCAGGTGGGGGAACAGCAGGTGGGGAGCGGTATTAGACACGATCTGCATGACAGTTGCAGATGAAATCGTTCAGCTGAATGCGCCCCACTGTGCCCGCTCCGGCGCGGCTCAGCCCCTGCCGGCCAGATGGTGCGCCACCAGCGCGTTGGCATGGCCATGGCCCAGCCCGTGCTCACTTTTCAGGAAGCTGACCAGTTCCATGTGTTTCAGGCCCTTCTTCGCGGCCAGCAACCCGAACCAGTGCGCCACCGGTTGCCCATAGGTCCTCTCGATGGAGGGGAAGTAGGAGGCCGGGCCCTTGGGCTTGGTGTCAGTGCTCATGCGGAAGCTCCTTGCGTTGGATGTACCGTTGCGACGAACCGGGGAGCCGGAAATCGACAGATCCGTTCAATCCGGGAGCCGTATCATCCCTGCATGCCCCGTGAAAACCTCAACGACCTGCAGGCCTTCGTCCACGTCGCCCGCGAGGGCAGCTTCACCAAGGCCGCCGCCCAGCTGGGCGTATCCCAGTCCGCGCTCAGCCATGCCATGCGCGGCCTGGAACAGCGCCTTGGCGTGCGCCTGCTGACCCGCACCACCCGCAGCGTATCGACCACCGAAGCCGGCGCGCGTCTGCTCGACACCCTCGGCCCACGCCTGGCCGAGATCGAGGATGGCCTGGCCGCGCTGGCCGAGTACCGCGAGCGCCCGGCCGGCACCATCCGCATCAATGCCACCGGCCATGCGGCCGAGTACATTGCCTGGCCGCGGCTTGCGCCCCTGCTGCAGCAGTATCCGGAGCTGAAGGTGGAACTGGCCGCCGATTACGGGCTGGCCGATATCGTGGCCGAACGTTATGACATCGGCATCCGCCTCGGCGAGCGGCTGGCGCGCGACATGATCGCGGTGCCGATCAGCCCGCCGCTGCGCATGCGCGTGGTCGGCGCGCCCCGCTACTTCCGCCAGCACGTCGTGCCACGGCATCCGCACGAGCTGGCCGACCACAACTGCGTGACCCTGCGCCTGCCCACGCATGGCGGGCTGATGCCGTGGGATTTCGGCCAGGACGGCAACGAACTGAGCGTGCGCGTGAGCGGCCAGTGGACCTTCAACACCATGGGCATGACCCGCGCCGCAGCGCTGGCCGGCAGTGGACTGGCGTGGTTGCCGGAGGACCAGGTGCAGCCGATGCTGGACGATGGGCGACTGCAGTCGGTGCTGGATGACTGGTGCCCGCACTTCGATGGCTACTACGCCTACTACCCGTCGCGCCGCCACGTGACCGTGGCAATGCGCACGGTGCTGGATGCGCTGCGCGGGCCTATGCAGGGGTGAGGGTCAGGGAGTGCGGACCGACGGTCCGCACCCACCTGGTGATCAACCCTTGGCCTGCGCCGCACGCTGCGCGTTGTAGCGCTCGCCAACGATCGACACCTCGTCCAGCGCCTGCGCGATGCGTTGCAGTTCTTCCGGCGCCAGCTGCAGGTCGACCGCGCCCAGGTTTTCTTCCAGGCGATGAACCTTGGTGGTGCCCGGGATCGGCACGATCCACGGCGCCTGTGCCAGCAGCCAGGCCAGCGCCACCTGCGCCGGCGTCGCGCCCCGTGCTGCCGCGATCGTACTGATGCGATCCACCAGCGCCTGGTTGGCGCGGCGCGCCTCCACTTCGAAACGCGGCACGCTGTTGCGGAAATCGTTGGCGTCGAAGGTGGTGTCGGCGTTGATCGTGCCGGTGAGGAAGCCGCGGCCAAGCGGGCTGAATGGCACGAAGCCGATGCCCAGCTCCTGCAGCGTCGGCAGCAGTTCACGCTCCGGCTCGCGCCACCACAGCGAATACTCACTCTGCACGGCGGCGACCGGCTGCACCGCATGCGCGCGACGCACGGTGGCAGCGCTCGCCTCGGACAGCCCGAAGTGGCCAACCTTGCCTTCGGCGATCAGGTCGCGCACGGTGCCAGCCACATCCTCGATCGGCACGTTCGGGTCGACGCGGTGCTGGTAGAACAGGTCGATATGGTCGGTGCGCAGGCGCTTGAGGCTGGCTTCGGCGACGGCGCGGATGTTCTCGGGGCGGCTGTCCAGGCCGTCATCGGTGCGCGCGCCCTTGAATCCGAACTTGGTGGCAATCACCAGCCTGTCGCGGTGGGGCGCCAGCGCCCGTCCGAGCAGATCTTCGTTGGTGTACGGGCCGTACACCTCTGCGGTATCGAAGAAGGTCACGCCGCGCTCGACGGCGGCCTCCAGCAGAGCCACACCCTGGCTCTGCTCGACCGGCTGGCCGTAGGCATGGGTCAGGCCCATGCAGCCCAGGCCGAGGGCGGAAACCTTCAGGCCGCTGCGGCCCAGTTCGCGTGTCTGCATCGTCGTGCTCCAGAGGGGGAGTGCTGACGATACGCCTGTCGTGGCGCTGGATTGAGCCAGCCCGGCCGCAGTCGGTCATGACCGGAATTCATCAATCGCCTGTGGTGCCCGTCACTCCATGCCCTGCAGGGTGTCAGTGCAACCCGCCAGTTCCACCATCATCCTGCCGGTGTTGCGGAACGCCGGATCCCGCGGCACCCATCGTGCGAACCAACGCTGCTCGCCGTCCACCACGGACTCGAACATCCACGATGAGCCGTCAAGCCCAGCGCTCGAATCTTCGCCCTGCAACAGCGCAAACGCGGCGGCGATGGCGTTCCATTCCTGCGCACTCAGCGCGCGCGGTGGAGCGCACGTGCCACCCTTGATGACGGTGGCTGGGCTTCCGGGTAACGATCCAGGAATCTCGAAATCGCGCGCACTGCGCCCGACGATCCACGCGTGGCCCGCTGCATTGCGCTGCGCGCGTACTACCACGCCACGGAAGAATGGGGTATGCCAGACGAAGCGATACGCCTGGACCGGCACGCTGCCACAGCGGAACGACGGCTCCGGCAAGCCATCGAGATCCCGCAACGCGTCTCTGTAGGATGCCCTCGCAAACCCGGTGAAATCGAGGAACGGAAGCGAGCCCCTGCTACGCCGCTGTGCAGGCGGTGGCAGCAGATACCAGGCATGCGCCTGTGGATCGTCGCAGCCCTCGGCCGCGGCTGCCGGTTCGGGGGTACGGGCACAACCGGCCTGCAGCAGCACGGCGATGGCCAGTATCACGCTCGTAGTCACACGCATGCAGGCCTCCCTGGCAGGTTCACGCGGGCGTGCATCCGGCGCCGCGGTCATCCCGGAGCAGCGGGCGCCCGCAGGCGCCCGTCCGGTCAACGGATCTCCGAGATCTCCACGCCATCCAGTCCCTGCGACAGGGTGCGCGCGTCGCCGCCCTGGCTGAGCTTGATGCGCAGGCGCACCTCGTTCTGCGAGTCGGCGTAGCGCAGCGCGTCCTCGTAGCTGATCTCGCCGGCCTGGTACAGCTCGAACAGGCTCTGGTCGAAGGTCTTCATGCCCAGCTGGACCGAGTCCTTCATCACTTCCTTCAGCTTGTGGATCTCGCCGTCGCGGATGTAGTCCTGCACCAGCGGCGTGCCGAGCAGGATCTCCATCGCCACCTTGCGCGAGCGACCATCGGGCGACGGCACCAGCTGCTGCGCGACCACGCCCTTGAGGTTCAGCGACAGGTCCATCAGCAGCTGGTTGCGGCGGTCTTCCGGGAAGAAGTTGACGATGCGGTCCATCGCCTGGTTGGCGTTGTTGGCATGCAGGGTGCACAGCACCAGGTGGCCGGTTTCAGCGAACGCGATGGCGTGGTCCATGCCTTCGCGGGTACGCACCTCGCCGATCATGATCACGTCCGGCGCCTGGCGGAGGGTGTTCTTCAGCGCGGCTTCCCAGCTGTCGGTATCGATGCCGACCTCGCGCTGGGTGATGATGCAGCCCTCGTGCTTGTGCACGAATTCGATCGGGTCCTCGATGGTGATGATGTGGCCGGTCGAGTTCTGGTTGCGGTAGCCGATCATCGCCGCCAGCGAGGTCGATTTACCGGTACCGGTGGCGCCGACGAACAGGATGATGCCGCGCTTGGTCATCGCCAGCGTCTTGATGATCGGCGGCAGGCTCAGCTCTTCCACGGTCGGAATGCGCGTCTCGATGCGACGCAGCACCATGCCGACCTGGTTGCGCTGGTAGAAGCAGCTGACACGGAAGCGGCCGACACCGGACAGGCCGATGGCGAAGTTGCATTCGTGGGTCTTCTCGAATTCCTCGCGCTGCGCCGGGGTCATCACGTTGAGGACCAGGTCGCGGCTCTGCTGCGGCGTCAGTGGGGTCTGGGTGATCGGCGAGATCTTGCCGTTGACCTTCATCGCCGGCGGCATGCCGGCCGTGATGAACAGGTCCGAGGCGCGCTGGTGCGCCATCAGCTTGAGGAACGAAGTGAAATCGATGGTGGTCGCGGTGCTGTTCACGGCGGGCTCCCAAGAGGGCATGTACCAGGAAACGGTCGGTGGAGGAAACGGCACGGGGACGGCGCCGCACTGGTGCACGCCGCCCGTGGTTGTCCCGCCTTACTCGAACAGGCGCTTGTCCTTGGCGTACTCGCGGGCCTGGTTGCGGGTGATCAGGCTGCGCTTGACCAGGTCCTGCAGATGCTGGTCCAGGGTCATCATGCCGTACTGCTGGCCGGTCTGGATGGCCGAGTACATCTGCGCCACCTTGTCCTCGCGGATCAGGTTGCGGATGGCCGGGGTGCCGACCATGATTTCCCACGCTGCGGTACGACCGCCGCCAACCTTCTTCAGCAGCGCCTGCGAGATCACCGCACGCAGCGACTCGGACAGCATCGAGCGCACCATCGGCTTTTCGCCGGCCGGGAACACGTCGATGATGCGGTCGATGGTCTTGGCCGCCGAGCTGGTGTGCAGGGTGCCGAACACCAGGTGGCCGGTTTCCGCGGCGGTCAGCGCCAGGCGGATGGTTTCCAGGTCGCGAAGTTCGCCGACCAGGATGATGTCCGGGTCCTCGCGCAGTGCCGAGCGCAGCGCTTCGTTGAAGCCATGCGTATCGCGGTGCACTTCGCGCTGGTTGATCAGGCACTTCTGAGAGGTGTGCACGAATTCGATCGGATCCTCGACGGTGAGGATGTGGCCGTATTCGTTCTTGTTGATGTAGTCGATCATCGCCGCCAGCGTGGTCGACTTGCCCGAACCGGTCGGGCCGGTCACCAAGATCAGGCCCTGCGGCTGCTGGATCACTTCACGGAAAAGCGGCGGGCAGGCCAGGTCCTCGAGGGTGAGCACCTCGGACGGAATGGTACGGAACACCGCACCGGCGCCACGGTTCTGGTTGAACGCGTTCACACGGAAGCGCGCCAACGACGGGATCTCGAAGGAGAAGTCCACTTCGAGGAATTCCTCGTAATCGCGGCGCTGCTTGTCGGACATGATGTCGTACACCAGCGCATGGACCTGCTTGTGGTCCAGGGCCGGGATGTTGATCCGGCGAACGTCGCCGTCCACGCGGATCATCGGCGGCAGGCCTGCGGACAGGTGCAGGTCGGACGCTTTGTTCTTTACGGAAAACGCCAGCAGTTCGGCGATATCCATGAGCGGCTACTCCCCAATAACGGCTTCGACTGGAAGGATCTTTCCCCGGGCGGCAGTATAGCCTCCTGATTCAACGGAACGCGTTACGTGGCCACTCCCCTGCCCCAGATCCTGAGCAACCTGCATGGCGCCGCCGAGGCGGCCGGCCGGCCCGATCCGCGCCTGCTGGCGGTTTCCAAGACCCAACCGGCCGAGGCCGTGGCCGCGCTGGCCGCGCAGGGCCAGCAGGCCTTCGGCGAGAACTATGTGCAGGAAGCGCTGGCGAAGATGCAGGCGCTGCAGCACCTGGCGCTGGAGTGGCACCTGATCGGGCACCTGCAGTCGAACAAGGCCGAGGCCGTGGCTACCCACTTCGATTGGGTGCAGAGCGTGGACCGGCCCAAGCTGGTGACTGCGCTGGCACGCCATCGCCCGGCCGCACGCGGCCCGCTGAACGTGCTGATCCAGGTCAACATCGACGACGAATCCAGCAAGCACGGCTGTGCGCCGGAGGACGTCGAGGCATTGGCCGCCGCGATTACCGCTGAGCCCCGCCTGCGCCTGCGTGGCCTGATGGCGATTCCCGCGCCATGGCCCGAGGCCGAGCGTCGCCGCGATGCATTCGTGCGCATGCGCACACTTTTCCACTCACTGGCCGCCCAGCACGCGCAGGTCGACACGCTGTCGATGGGCATGAGCAGCGACTACGCCGACGCCATCGCCGAGGGCGCCACACTGGTGCGCATCGGCACCGCCCTGTTCGGCGCGCGCCCGCGCCCGGCCTGATCTTGCAAGGAGAGTTCCATGGCAGCTGATTCCATCACCTTCATCGGCGGCGGCAACATGGCGCGCAGCCTGATCGCCGGCCTGATCCGTCAGGGCGTGCCGGCCGCGCACATCCATGTGGCCGAACCGGTGGCCGCCCTGCGCGAGTCGCTGGCTGCCGACTTTGGCGTGCAGGTGCACGACAACGCAATCGATGCGGCCGCGCAGGGCGGCACCTGGCTGCTGGCGGTGAAGCCGCAGGTACTGCGCGAGGTCTGCCAGTCGCTGCAGGCGCTGGCCCAGGCGAACCGGCCGCTGGTGGTGTCGATCGCCGCCGGCATCACCAGTGCGCAGCTGGAGCGGTGGCTGGGTGGCAACCTGCCGGTGGTGCGGGCAATGCCCAATACGCCGGCCCTGCTCGGCGCCGGTGTGACCGGCCTGTACGCCACGCCGTCGGTGGATGCGCATCAGCACGCGCAGGCCGAACAGGTGCTGGCCAGTGCCGGCCGCACCGTGTGGATCGATCGTGAGGCGCTGATGGATTCGGTGACCGCCGTGTCCGGCAGCGGACCGGCCTATGTGTTCCTGCTGGCCGAAGCGATGGAAGCGGCGGGTATCGCCCAGGGCTTGCCCGCCGACGCCGCACGCACGCTGGTGGTGCAGACCCTGTTGGGCGCCTCGCGGATGCTCGATGAAGCCGGCGAAAGCCCGGCCGAGCTTCGTCGCCGCGTGACCTCGCCGAACGGCACCACCCAGGCCGCGATCGAGCGCTTCCAGGCGGGGGGGTTCGAAGCGCTGGTGGACAAGGCACTGCGCGCCGCGCAGGTACGCGGGCAGGAATTGTCTGCAGCGAATGATTGATTGCCCTGGGGCCAGATCCCTTTGCCGAGGGAAAGGGATCTGACTCCAGCTGCCACCCCACCTGCCCCGATGATCACGGCCCCAACGTGGCCATGACGAAATCGACGAAGCACTGCAGACGCGGGCGCGGGCGTCGATCAGGCAGGTAGATCAGGTGCATCGGCCGCGGTTCGGGCAAGTAATCGCGCAGCAGCGTCTTCAGTCGCCCCGCTGCGATCTCGCCAGCCAGCAACGCCGTCGGTTGCAGCACCAGACCCGCCCCGGCCACCGCGGCTTCGCGCAGCGCGAAGCCGTCGTTGCAGGTCAGCCGCGCCTCCCAATCCACCTGTTCGCCATTGGCCAGCTGCCAGCCATGGCCACCGCGCCAGGCCAGGTGGCTCAGGCAGTCATGCCCGGCCAGGTCCGCCGGCGTACGCGGTGTGCCACGCCGGCGCAGATAGGACGGCGCTGCGCACAGGCTCATCGCATACGGCGGCAGTGGACGCGCCACCACCTCCTGCGACGGCAGCGGCCCGACCCGGATCGCAACGTCGAAGCCGTCCTCGATCAGGTCCACGCGGCGGTTGCTCAGGTCCAGCTCGACGTTCAGCAACGGCTGCGCACGCAGCAGTCCGGACAGTACCGGCGCCAGCACGCAGCTGCCCCACGTGGTCGGCGCGCTGACCCGCAGCAGGCCGCGCGGCTGCACCTGCAGCCCGGCCACGTCCGCCTCGGCCTGCTGCACCTGCTCCAGCACCTGCCGGCATCCGGCCAGGTAGGCGCTGCCGGCTTCGGTCAGGCGCTGGCGCCGGGTGTTCCGTTGCAGCAAGGCGGTGCCCAGGTGCGCCTCCAGCTGCTGGATGTACTTGCCGACCATCACCGCCGACACCTGCAGCTGTTCGGCGGCAGCGGCAAAGCTGCCGCGTTCGGCAACCGCGACGAAGGCCTGCATGCAGCGAAGGGTATCCATTGCTAATCCACGGTTAGGAATCTGCAAAGCATACGCCGCTTACCTAACCCGCTTGTGACGGCGCAGACTGCGCTCACTCCCTCACGCAAGGAACGACCATGAAGATCCTCCTCGTCGGTGCCAGCGGCACCCTCGGCCAGGCGGTCGCCCGCCAGCTCGGCCAGCAACACCAGATCCTCGCTGCCGGCCGCCACAGTGGTGAGCTGCGCGTGGACCTGACCGATGATGCGAGCGTCGCCGAACTGTTCGCGCGTACCGGCGCGGTCGATGCAGTGATCTCGACCGCAGGCACGCTGCATTTCGGACCGCTGCAGGAAATGACCCCGGCCCAGTTCAACGTCGGCCTGCAGGACAAGTTGCTGGGCCAGGTGCGGCTGGCACTGGCCGCCCAGCATCACCTCAACGCCGGCGGCTCGATCACGCTGACCAGCGGCATCGTCAGCGCCCAGCCCATCCGCGACGGCGTCAACGCCACGTCGGTGAATGCCGCGCTGGAGGGCTTCGTGCGCGCCGCCGCTTTGGAACTGCTGCCGCGCGGCCTGCGCATCAACGTGGTCAGCCCAAACGTGCTGATCGAATCGATGGCGGCCTACGGTCCCTACTTCCCCGGTTTCGAAGCGGTCAGCGCGCAGCGCGCGGCGCTGGCCTTCCAGCGCGCGGTGGAAGGCATCCAGAGCGGAGAGACCCTCACGGTCTGGTAAGAAAAAAAGGGGACGGAGGGGATTAAGTCGTTTGTGCACTTGCGACTTAATCCCCTCCGTCCCCTTTTTTCATTCCCAGCGCATCGGGCCGTCGCCGCGTTCGCCGAGGACATCGCCGGGGTTGGCCAGACGGCAGCGCTGCAGCGACAGGCAGCCACAGCCGATGCAGCCGGTCAGTTCATCGCGCAGCCGCTGCAGCATGTGGATGCGCTCCTCCAGCTCGGTGCGCCAGCGCGCGGACAGCCTGGCCCAGTCGGCCTTGGTCGGCGCGCGCCCCTCGGGCAGGCTCTCGAAGGCCCGCCCGACCGCTTCCAGTGGCATGCCGACACGCTGCGCCACGCGGATCACCGCCAGGCGCCGCAGCACATCGCGGCTGTAACGGCGCTGGTTGCCCGAGGTGCGCAGGCTGCTGATCAGCCCCTTGCGCTCGTAGAAATGCAGCGCGGACACGGCCACGCCACTGCGCTGGGAGACTTCGCCTACGCTGAGCTCCGGGAATGCCATTGCTTGACCTCAACTATGGTTGAGATGTCATGCTGCTGTCTTCGCCGCGTGTTGACAAGCGCGGCCCGCACCTACCCCCCTATGACGCCAACGCTTTCACCCGCCAATGCCGGCCTGCCGCCGGATACTTCGATCCTGTCCGCGCGCTACCGCGCCACCACCCTCGGCATGGTCGCGCTGGTCGCGCTGCATGCCTTCGAGGCATTGGCCGTCGCAGCCGCGATGCCGACCGTAGCCGAGGCACTCGACGGCCTGCGCCTGTATGCGCTCGCTTTCGGCGGCACCCTGGCCACCAGCGTGATCGGCATGACCCTGGCCGGTCGCTGGGCCGATCGCCACGGCCCGGCCCGGCCACTCTGGTACGGGCTGGCCTGCTTTGTGGCCGGCCTGCTGCTGGCCGGCCTGGCCACGCGCATGGGCCTGCTGGTGGCCGGGCGCCTGATGCAGGGCCTGGGCGCGGGCGCGATCTCGGTCTCGCTGTACGTGATGGTCGGCCGCAGCTACCCGGAGCACCTGCAACCGAAGGTGTTCGCGGCATTCTCAGCAGGCTGGGTGCTGCCGTCGCTGGTCGGCCCGGCGCTGAGCGGGCTGATCGTGCAGCATCTGGGCTGGCGCTGGGTCTTCCTGGCGGTACCGCTGCTGGCGATTCCCGCGGCGCTGCTGCTGCGCCCGGCACTGGCCCGCATCCAGGCCACCGGTGGCGCGGGCAACGACGCCGGGCGCGGCAACGTGGTGCGCTGGGCCAGTGGCGCGTCGCTGGCGGCGTTGCTGCTCTACGTCGGAGGACAGCAGCAGGGCCTGGCCGCCCTGCTCTGCATCGGCGTGGCGATGCTGGCGCTGCTGTTCTGCGTGCATCGGTTGCTGCCGGCCGGAACGTTGACCCTGCGCCGCGGGCTGCCCAGCGTGATCGCGCTGCGTGGCATTGCGGCAGCGGCGTTCTTCGCCTGCGAGGCCTATCTTCCCCTGCTGCTGCAGCGCGAGCGCGGGCTCTCTCCGAGTTGGGCCGGTGCGGTGCTCAGCCTGGGCGCCCTGGGCTGGTTCGCTGGCTCATGGCTGCAGGGTCACCAGCAGCGCGGCTGGTCACGCCAACAGCTGCTGCGCGCTGGCACGGCGATGATGACCGTGGGCATTGCCGCAACACTGGCGGTACTGTTCAGCGCGGTGCCGCTGCCGGTGTCGCTGGTCGGCTGGGCGATGACGGGCTTCGGCATGGGCATGATCTACGCCAGCCTGTCAGTGCTGACCCTGTCGCTGTCGGCGCCGCATGAGCAGGGCGCCAACACCTCTGCGCTGCAGCTGAGCGAGGCCCTGTCGGTGGCCACCGCGCTGGCGGCCTCCGGTGCACTGTTCGCCCTGTTCGTGGACAGCGCGCCACACACCGGTTACCTGCTGTGCCTGGCCATCACCCTCGGCCTGGCGGTGATGGCCGCAGTGATCGCGCGGCGGGTGTAGGCAGCCGCTTTACGGTAGTGCCGGCCGCTGGCCGGCAACCGCCATGTGCAGAGGAATTCCCCGGGTTTGACGGCCAACGGCCGCCATTACCGGGTGCCGCTCCCCACGTCATCGATGTCCCGGTGCAGGATGCGGCGCACTTCCAGCACGGCCTGCGGGGTCTCCTGCACGCTGTGGCCGGAAATGATCACCTTTTCCGACAGCGCGCCCGGCAGGTGCGCGCTCCAGTACGGCACCAGCCCGTCATCGGACTTCTCCACCGGCAGCTCCGGCTTGCGCTGGGCGATGATCGAGTGGTACTTCAGGCCCGTTTCGATCGGCAGCTGTGCGGCGGCCTTCACGAACGGATCGCTGGCCTTGAGGTTGTCGATGCTGTTGGGAATCTTCGGCTTGGCGGTGCCGTCCTCCTGTTGCTCGGCCTGCGCCAATGCCAGGAATACATCTTCGAATTTGCCAAGGATGGTCAGCGGCAGGCGCACCAGCCGGCCCAGCAGGCGCCCGACCTTGTTGCCGGCGATGTCCGTACCCTGGTGCGGGGCGGCGATGAAGATCGCACGCTCCACGTTCGGCTGCGCCTTGAAGTGCAGCAGCGGCCCCAGCTTGTTCTGGACGCGCTTGAGGCGCTCGCCCTTCAGGTCATAGTTGGCCAGCAGGTCGTTCCACAGCACGTCGCCCGAATCGCTGACCAGCAGGCGCGCCAGCACGCCACCCATGCTGTGGCCGATGTAGACCATGTCCTTCGATGCACGCGTGCTGCCGTTGGGGTCAAAGTGCTTGAGGGTATCGTTGAACGCGTTGGCGATCTCGTAGCGGTTCAAGGCAATCGGCGCGTTGGTCGGGTAATAGACCTGCCACACCTGGAACTGCTGGCGCAGCTCGGGGTCGCCCATGATCTCGTTGGCCAGGTTCACCCAGGCTTCCGGGCTGCTGGCCAGGCCGTGCAGCATGAAGATGATGCGACGGTTCGGATCCCACGGCTGCATCAGGTAGATGTGCGGCTCGCCGATGCCTTCACTCATGCCGAACAGGGTGCGCAGCGACTGCCGGGCGAAGCCGCTCTGTGCCAGCCACAGGCCGTAGGCGGCGGTGAAGTTGCCCGCCAGCGGCACCTGTTCGCCGTGCAGGCTGATGCGCTCGGTGGCTTCCGGCGAATACGCATCCAGCTCGACCCGGCGCGTGCGCATCACATCGTCCAGGCTGCTGCCCTCGAAACGCAGCAGCGCGGTGACGTTGATCGAGGACATCTCGCTGAATTCCGGTACCGAATCGTCATGCCGATGGCGGCGCCCGCGGCGCTCGTTGTCGTCAGCATCCGCCGCCGTTTCCGCCTTCGGCCCATCGCCCGCGATCACCGGCGCGACCAGCTTGGGCGGGTCCATCACCATCACCAGCTCGGCACCGAAGCCATCACGGCGATAGGTACTGCGCAGGCCGACGAAACTGACCGTACCGGCCGGCACCAGCTGCGCGGGAATGCTCTTCAGGTTCAACTGCTGGTAGTTGGAGGCCAGCGACCAGCTGCCGACCGAGATCGGCTTCGTGTAGTCCTCGCCCGCCAGTGCCGCTGCACGCGCGCGCACGAACAGCACCACCGCCGCCTTCTCGGCCGCGTAGTTGTAGTAGTCGCGCACCTGCGTCTGCCGGTCCTCGAAGGCGCGGTCGGACGGCGAGCGGCCGCTGTAGAACAGGTACGCATACGCGTAGCGCGCGGCCTCCAGCCAAGCATCCAGCGCCTCGTCGCTCATCGGTGGATCACCGGCGGCAGTCTTCTTCGGCGTCAGCGCCAGTGCGGCCTTCACCCACAGTTCGGACAGCGCCGACAGCCGCTGCTCGACGTTGAGGTCATCGGTCATCAGCAGCGTACTGCGGCAGACCAGGAAGTCCTTCTCGCATTGCGATTCGTCCAGGCCCGCCGCGCTGAGCGTCTCGCGCGCGGCCGGGCTGAGCTTGCCGGTATTGAGCACGTCGGCACGCTTGTTGACCAGCGATTCGCTGGACTTGACCTGCTTGACGGTGACCATCGCGCAGCCGCTACTGCCCAGCAGCAGGATGGCGGCGAACAACACCGGCAGCGCACGCTGCCAGCGGATCAGGGGGAGTCGGGTCATTACTGCGGGTCCTGCTCGGTGCCGGGCACGCCCTGGCGGATCACGGTGGAGAAGTGGTCGCCGCTGCCCAGGTCCAGCGCACGCTGGGTGATGCGGCCCTTGTCATGCAGTTCGGCGTAAGGCACGCCCGGCGTGAGCGCGCCGACCTCCTGTGCGTATTCGGCCAGGTAGCCGGACAGCAGCAGGCGATAGTCCAGCGGCAGGCGCGGCGCGATGTGGCGGGCCAGGTCGAAGACGATGGTGGTGCAGTTGCTGGTGAGCGTGTTGTAGAAGCCCGGCTTCGCGTCCAGTTCGCGCGCCTGCGCGATGTACGCGGCGAACAGTTGCTTCAGCTGCGCCTGGTCCATGCCGTGCAGGCGGTACAGATAGACATCCTCGCCACGCGCGTTGGTGCGGGTGCGGATGATGTCGGTCTCCTCCGAGGCCACCAGGGTCATCTCGAACTTGCGGAAGAAGCCGCCCAGCGCAGAGAAGGATTCGCCGCGTTCCTTGCGGATCTCCAGCGAGAACACCACGTGGCGCCCGTCCTCGAAACCGAACGAGATCAGGGTGTGGGCGATCGCCGGGCCCATCCAGTACGACAGCACCAGGTCGGCCGAGCGCAGCTGGTCAAGATCGTACGCGCGGCGTACCCAGTGCGCGTCGTAGTCGGTTTCGCTGCGCCAGGTGAAATCCCGCACGTTGTCGAGCACCACGTGGCGCCCGTCGAAGGACACCACATGCAGGCGCTGGGCCACGTCATCGGCCCAGACCCGGTCCTGGCGCGGGGTGAGCAGCAGCCACCACAGGCCGGCCAATGCCAGCGATGCCGCGAACGCCAGGCCGAGCCGACGGCTGCTGCGGCCACGCGCGACCTGCCACGAGGCCCACAGCGCCAGCAGCAGCCACAGCAGGGCCACGGTGGTCGCCAGCCAGCCCGGCCCCGGCACCTGATAGGCCAGCAGCCCGGTCACCCACAACGCTGCCAGCGCCATGGCACTTCCTGTCATCCAACGTCCTGCGGCTCTCACTGGCATCCTGTCGCGGTCCCGAAGCCGCATAGTTAGCCACAAGCGGGTTCACCGTGGCATCTACGGCCCGTTCAGGGACCGCAGCGCACCGTCTGCGGCGACCTCCGCAGCCCGATGGATCACACAGGAGCAACGATGGGCATCACCTCCGTGGCCGGCGTTCCGGTCCAACCCCGGCACCGCGCCACCTGCCACTGCGGCACGGTCGAGCTGCTGCTCGACCTGCCGGACGGCATCGTCGATCCGCGCCGCTGCGACTGCTCGATGTGCCGGCGCCGGGGTGCCATCGCCGCCAGCGTCCCCCGCCAGGGCCTGCAGGTGGTACGCGGGCAGCATCACCTGCAGAAGTACCAGTTCAACACCCATGTGGCCGAGCACTACTTCTGCGGCGTGTGCGGCATCTACACCCATCACCGGCGCCGCTCCAACCCCGACCAGTACGGCTACAACGTGGCCTGCCTGGAGGGCATCGACCCATTCGCGCTGGGGGTGATCCCGGTCAGCGATGGGGTCAACCACCCATCAGACCGCACCGGCTAGTGGCGCGTGCGCCGCGGCGGCGTGGCCACCTTCTGCCAGGGCGCCATGCCGCTGCGCCCCGCCCGCGCCGGGCGTTTCAGCCAGGGCCGACGTGACGGTGCCTGTGGCGCGTCCTCGACCGGGGGAGGAAGGGGTCGACGGCCGGGCCAGAGATGGTCGAGCAGCCACATGGCAGGTCTCCGTGGGGGGACGGGGACGATCAAGACTAGGCCCGGTTGGGCATAGGCGACGTGAGCGGGACACGACAACGGGATGACGGCGGAGGCGGCGATGAGCCTGCTACACCCGGTTCCCGACCAAGGCGCCTGTGCGTTTCCGCAGCAACAGGTGCAACACGGCGGCACAGGCAGCGGTCAGCAGCGCCAGTACACGCAGCAGTGTCGCCAGCGCCTCGCCACTGACCTGCCGCAAGTGCTCGCCCCCCATCGCAGGCAGCAGCGCCGCCGCCTGCGCCCGGGACCCGCTCGCCAGGTAAGCACCGGCACGCGCCAACGACGCCGGCGAGGCCCCTTGCAGCTGTTGATCGATCAGCAGTGCCAGCAGCGCCGTCACCGCGGCCAACGCGATGCCTTCGCCGGCCACCCGAACGGTTCCGAAAATGCCGGCGGCCATGCCGGCACGTTGCACCGGTACCACGCTCACCGACAGCCCATCCATGAGGCCCCACGGCAACGCCGTCCCTGCGCCGACCAGCATCAGCAGCGGCACCCATTGCGAGGGCGACGGGTGCGATGCCTGCCGCGACAACAGGCACAGGCCGGTGGCACACACCAGCAGACCCAGCGTGCACAGCCGCGCACTTCCCACGCGCTCCGCCCAACGCGCAGCCAGCATCGGCAGGACCAGCATCGGCGCGGACAGCGCCAGCATCTGCAGTCCCACCAGCGTCGCGCTCTGGCCATGCACGCCCAGCAGTTGCAGAGGTAACACGACCAGCAGCACCACGTAGCCGAAGCAGGTCGCCACCGGCAGCAGCTGGACGCCGAGGAACGCCGGTTGCGAGAACAGTGAGAGATCCAGCAATGGTGATGGGTGCCGTCGTTCGATAGTGACGAACACCCCGCCCAACAACAGCGTCGCCAGCAGCGCCAGTTGCACACGCACGGCGTGCAGGCCGAACTCGCCCAGCCACAGCAGGGCCAGGGTCAACGCCGCCAGCGTCAGGCTGAAACTCAGCATGCCGCCGATATCCAGTGGTCGGCGCTCGCCATGGCTTTCAGGCACCGCGCGTGCCCCCAGGCCGAAGGCCACCAACGTGAGCACACCGCCCGCGGCGAACACGCTGCGCCATCCCAATGCCTGCAGCAGCAGGCCCGCGAGCAGGGGCCCCAACGCCAGCCCCATGCCGAACGTGGTGCCCAGCAGGGCGAAGACACGGGCACGCGCCGGCCCCTGCCAGGCCTGTGCCAGCAGCGCCGTGCCAGATGCCAACGCCGCTGCAGCCGCCACGCCCTGCAATCCGCGCGCCATATCCAACCACAGCAGCGCGGGAGCAAGGCAGACCACGGCCGTGGCGAGGGTGAAGCCCACCGTGCCCAGCAGGAACAGCCGCCGCCGGCCATAACGATCGGCCAATCCGCCTGCCGCGAGCAGCAGGCTGCCGAAGGTGAGCATGAAGGCGTTGGTCACCCAGGCCAGCGCGGTGGGCGATGCTGCCGCGGAACGCGCCAGCGCCGGCACCGCAACTGCACCGGCAGAGAAGGACAACGGCAACGCCAGCGCGGCCAGGCAGACCGCAAGCAGCGTCCAACGCTGCTGCGCGCGGGCAGGTACAGGGAACATCGAAACCGGGGCCATGCGGGCCTCCATCCATCAGGGGCATTGATGATGGACAGGCCGTTATTCCAGAAAAACGGGCTCGATGGACGTTGATTGCGGCCAGATGTTCCGCAATCATGCCCCTTATGGACTCCATCTCCGCCCTGCTCGCCTTTGTCCGCACCGCCGAGGCCGGCAGCATCGTCGGTGCTGCCCGCGTACTCGGCCTGTCCGCCTCGGCGGTCGGCAAGCGCATTGCCCGCCTCGAACTCGATCTGGGCACGCGTCTTTTCCAGCGCACTACCCGCCGCGTGCACCTCACCGACGAAGGCGAACTGCTGCTGCAGCGCTGCCGGCGTGCACTGGACGAGCTTTCCGAAGCGCAGGCTGACCTGGCGCAGCGACAGCACGCCCCCAGCGGGCTGCTGCGCATCGGCCTGCCCACCATCGGCTACCGCTTCCTGCTGCCGGTGCTGCCCGGCTTCCAGCAACGCTACCCGCAGGTGCAGCTGGAACTGGACTTCAACGACCGCATCGTCGACGTGGTCAGCGAGGGCCTTGACGCGGTGATACGCAGCGGCGAACTGGCCGATTCCAGCCTGACCGCACGCCGGCTGGGGGGCTTTCGCTTCATCCTCTGTGCGGCGCCGGGCTACCTGCAGGCGCACGGCACTCCCGGCGATGTGGGCGACCTTGGCAAGCATGCCGCACTGCGCTTCCGTTACCCCACCACCGGAAAGCTGCATCCGTGGCAGCTGCCGGGCATTGAAGGCGATGCCGGGGCGCGCCTTCCCACGGCGATGACCTGCAACAACATGGAAGCCGTGCTGGCCGCTGCGATCGGCTGCATGGGCCTGGCCTGGATGCCCGACTTCCTCGCCGCTGACGCGCTGGCCGATGGCCGCCTGCAACAGGTACTGCCCGCGCTGCCGACGCACCAGGGGCAGTTCTCGCTGCTATGGCCCGGTGGGCGCCATCCCAGCGCACGCCTGCGTGTGTTCATCGACTATGCCGTTGCGCATCTTTTCCGCGGCTCCCCCGGAAAAGGGGACGGAGGGGATTAAGTCGTAATCGGTCCTGCTGTGCCTGAAACGACTTAATCCCCTCCGTCCCCTTTTTCCTAGCGGCTGAAGCGGCGCGCGCCTGCCACGCAGATCACGGCGACCACGGTCACCAGCACCATGCTGAGGCTGACCGACTCGTGCAGCAGCAGCGCGGCCAGCGCCAAGCCGAAGAACGGCTGCAGCAGCTGCAGTTGGCCGACTGCGGCGATGCCGCCCTGTGCGAGCCCGCGGTACCAGAACAGGAAGCCGATCAGCATGCTGAACACCGCCACGTAGCCCAGCGCCCACCATGCCGAGGCAGCCACCGCGGTGAACGAGGCCGGGCGCATCAGCACCGCCAACGGCAGCATCACCGGCAATGCCAGCAGCAGGGCCCAGCTGATCACCTGCCAGCCGCCCAGATGGCGGGCCAGCCGACCGCCTTCGGCGTAGCCCAGCCCGCACACCACGATGGCCACCAGCATCAGCAGGTTGGCCTGCAAGGACGCCTCGATGCCGTTACGCACCGCATAGCCGACCACGCAGGCGCTGCCCAGCAGCGAGAACAACCAGAACGCCGGGCGCGGCCGCTCGCCACCGCGCAGCACGCCGAACACCGCAGTGCTCAACGGCAGCAGGCCGAGGAACACGATGGTGTGCGCCGACGACGCGTGACGCAGCGCGAGCGCGGTCAGCAGCGGAAAGCCGACCACAACGCCGAGGCTGACCACCACCAGCCCCGGCAGGTCGCCGCGACGGGGCCACGGCTGGCGCAGCATCAGCAGCAGGCCAAGGCCGAGCATGGCGGCGATGGTGGCGCGCGCAGCCGTGACGAATCCGGCATCCAGCTGCAGCACCGCTACGCGCGTGGCCGGCAGGGAGCCGGCGAAGATCACCACACCGATGAAGCCATTGATCCAGCCACTCGCCGACCGTTCCACGCCTGTGATCCTGAAGTGCCGGGCGACGCCTGGCGGAGCCTGTATGGAAGCATCCGGCGCGGAACGCGCCCAGCTACAATCCAGTACAGTCGCAAGTAACTGTACTGCCCACACTTCCACTACAGTCCGCCATGCCGCCCCCACTCACCCGCATCGAATCAGTCATCCAGGCCGTCCGCACCCGCATCAACGCGCGGGCCGATGGCCCCGGCACGCGCCTGCCTTCGGTACGTGCACAGGCGGCCGCGATGGGGGTGTCGGTCTCCACCGTGGTCGAAGCCTACGAGCGATTGGCTGCCGAAGGCCTGATCAGTGCGCGCGCAGGATCCGGCTTCTACGTCAGTGGGCCGGCCGCACCGCTTGCACTGGCCGAGATGGAACCCCGCCTAGAGCGCGCGGTGGACCCGTTGTGGGTGTCGCGGCAGTCGCTGGAAACCCCGCCGGGTCACCTCAAGCCAGGATGCGGCTGGATGCCCAGCGACTGGCTGTATCACGACGGCGTGCGCCGCGGCCTGCGTCGGCTGGCGCGTGCCGATGCCATGCATCTGGTCGACTACGCCGGCCCGCTCGGGCTGCCCGCGCTGCGCCAACTGCTGCTGAGGCGCAGCGCCACGCTCGGCATCGATGCACCGATGGAGCAGATCCTGCTGACCGAATCGGGCACGCATGCGGTCGACCTGCTCTGCCGCTTCCTGCTCAAGCCCGGCGACTGCGTGCTGGTCGATGACCCGAGCTACTTCAACTACCACGCAATGCTGAAGGCGCACCAGGTGCAGGCCATCGGCGTGCCGTACACGCACAGCGGCCCGGACCTGGAGGCGTTCGCGCAAGCCCTGCAGGCGCATTCGCCGCGGCTGTACATCACCAATTCCGGCCTGCACAACCCGACCGGCGCGGTGCTTTCGGCCAACACCGCGCACCGCTTGCTGGGCCTGGCCGAACGCAGCGAACTGATCATCGTCGAGGACGACATCTTCGCCGACTTCGAACTGCTGCCGGCACCGCGGCTGGCCGCGCTCGATGGGCTGTCGCGGGTGATCCACGTCGGCAGCTTCTCCAAGACACTGTCGGCGGCTTCGCGCTGTGGCTACATCGCCGCGCGCCACGACTGGATCGAAGCGCTGACCGACCTGAAGCTGGCGACCAGCTTCGGCGGCGGCCATCTGGCCTCGCAGCTGATGCACATCGCGCTGACCGACAGCGGCTACCGGCGCCACATGCAGTCGATACGTTCGCGTCTGGCTGACGCGCGCCGGCACACGTTGCGGAAGCTGCATGCGCTGGGCATCACCCCTTGGCTGCAGCCGGAAGCCGGCCTGTTCCTGTGGTGCCAGCTGCCCGATGGCCGCGACGCCGCGACGCTGGCGCGACGGTGCCTGCGCGAGGGCGTGGTGCTGGCACCAGGCAACGCCTTCAGCCAGTCGCAGCGCGCGGCCGACTATCTGCGCTTCAATGTCTCGCAGTGCCAGGACCCGCGGATCTGGCAGGTGCTGGCGCGGGCGTTGCGTTGAGCTGGATGCAAGCCGGTCAGCGCAGGCAGGAGTGACCCGCGGCAAATGCACTTGCATGCCACGCTACAGTGGAATGTCCCCGCCGCAGGAATCCGCGCATGTCCACGTTCTCCGATCCGCAGGCGGTAGCCCGCTATGCCGAAGCACCGCTGCGCCAGGTGCCCGGCTTCCTCGCGTTGCAGCAGATGAGTCGCCTGCTGCTGGCCGAACACGTTCCTGCGCAGGGACGCGTGCTGGTGCTGGGCGCCGGTGGCGGGCTGGAGCTGAAGGCTTTTGCCGAGGCGCAGCCGGGCTGGCAGCTGCTGGGCGTAGACCCGGCTGCACCGATGCTGGCCCTGGCCGAGCAGACACTGGGCCCGCTGATGTCGCGCGTGCAGTTGCTGGAAGGCTACATCGACGATGCCCCGGACGTGCGTTTCGATGGTGCCAGCTGCCTGCTGACCCTGCACTTCCTCGACGCCGCGCAGCGGCTGCACACACTGCGCGAGCTGCACAGGCGCCTGCAGCCCGGCGCACCGCTGGTGGTGGCCCACCACAGCGTACCGCAGGATCCGGCCGGCAAGCTGCGCTGGTTGCAGCGCTACGCCGCGTTCGCCGAAGCCTCCGGCGTTGCCCACGCCGATGCACGGCGCGCGATCGACGCCATTGCCGAGCGGCTGCCGCTGCTGGCCCCCGAACAGGAAGTGGCGCTGCTGCATGAGGCCGGCTTCGACGATGTGGAGCTGTTCTATGCAGGCTTCAGCTTCAAGGGCTGGGTGGCGTGCGCCGGGTGATGCCTACGGCACCACGGTGATGCCGATGCGCTGCATCAACAGCGCCACCTGCTGCACGTCCAGCGTGGCGCCGCGCAGGTTGGTGCTGCGCAGGTCCAGCTCGCCCAGCTCCGAGTTGGTCAGGTCGCAGTCGGTGAAGTTGGCGCTGTTCCAGTCGATGCCCTCGAACTGGCCGCCGGACAGGTCCGAGCCGGCGAAGCTGGCGCCGCTGACGTTCGCACCGTCCCAGCGGTTCTCCCACAGTTCGCATTTCTCCAGCGTGACCCGCGAGAAATTGGCATAGCGCAGGTTCGACTTCTTGATGAACGCGCTGCAGAACCAGCTGCGCGTGGTGATCTGGTTCATGAAGCTGGCGTTGCTGAAATCCGCGCCCTGCGCACGGCACTCGCTGATCTCCAGGCCCAGTGCCTTGATGAAATTGAAGTGGCACATGCTGATGTCGCAGCTGCGGAAGCTGGCTTCCTTCAACGTAGCGCCGTTGAAACGGCAGCCGCTGCGACTGTCGGCGTCGTAGAAGCTGCAGTTGATGAACTCGGTGGCGGTCAGGTCCACGCCTGAAAAATCGCACTCGTGGAACTGCTGGTCGACCACTTTCTGGCCGGTGTACTGGTCCGCGCCGATGCGCAGCTTGCGGTGAACGGTGGGGGACATCGTGGATTCCTTGCCAAACGCCACGCCATGATGCCGGGCCGCGGGGGCGATCCACAGACACGGCCGCGGCCAATTCACCGGCAGTCCAGTTGACCTGTGTCCACACGGGTCAAATGCACGTTATTGCACGTTGATGCACGAACGTGCAGACTCGCAGCATGAGCTCCGATCCCAGCCCTCTCCCCGCCCAGCGCACCCGGCAGATCCTGGAGGAACTGCGCCAGCAGGGCCGCGTGGTCGCCGCCGAGCTGGCGCGCCGCTATGCCGTCTCCGAAGATTCGATCCGCCGCGACCTGCGCGAACTGGCCGCACAGGGCCTGTGCCAGCGTGTCTACGGCGGCGCCGTGCTGCCGCCGCCCAAGGAACGCCCGCTGCGCGAGCGGCTGACCCGTGACCGCGGCGACAAGGCCGAGCTGGCCGCCCGCGTCTGCGCATTGCTGCAACCCGGCCAGGTCGTACTGCTCGATGCCGGTTCAACCAACCTGGTGATCGCCCAGCAGTTGCCGGCCGCCCTCGGCCTGACGGTGATCACCAATGCGCCACAGATCGCCACCGCCGCCAGCCTGCTTGATGGCACCTCGGTGCAGCTGATCGGCGGCCGCCTGGCCAGTGGTGGCGGCGCGGTCGGTGCCGAAGCACTGGCCCAGGTGCAGCGCCTGCGTGCCGACGTGTACCTGCCCGGCCCCTGCGCGGTGGACGGCGACACCGGCGTGTGGGCAATGGATGCGGAAGAAGCCACCCTGAAGCGCGCGATGGTCGCGTGCAGCAGCCGCGTGATCGTCGCCGCCACTACTGAAAAGCTCGGTGCCCGCGGCCACTGGCAGATCGCCAGCCTGGACGAGATCGACGACCTGGTGCTGACCACCACCGCACCGCCCGCATTGGCGGCACGCTTCCGCGCCGCCGGCATCGCGGTGCACCCCACTCCCCCCTGACCGTACCGCTCATGTCCCTTGCCAACCGCGCGCGTGCCGAACAGCACGCGACCCGCGCTGCGTTCTTCATTCCCGGCTTCGCCACCGCGCTGTGGGCCACGCTGGTGCCGTTCGCCAAGGCGCGCACCGGGATCAACGACGCCACGCTGGGGCTGGTGCTGCTCTGCCTCGGTGCCGGTTCGCTGCTGGCGATGCCGTTGTCCGGCGTGCTCGCCGCGCGCCTCGGTTGCCGGCGGGTGATGGTCGCCAGCAGCCTGCTGATCTGCCTGACCGTGCCCGGCCTGGCGCTGGCCGGTTCGGCCTGGATGCTGGGCCTGGTGCTGTTCGTGTTCGGTGCCGCCGTGGGTGCAATGGACTGCACGATGAACGTACAGGCCGTCATCGTCGAGCGCGACGCACGGCGCGTGATGATGTCCGGCTTCCATGCGTTCTTCAGCATCGGCGGCTTCCTCGGCGCGGCCACCATGACCGTGCTGCTGTCTGCTCAACTGCCTCCCTTGGCGTCCGTGCTGATCGGCGTTGGCGCCATGCTGCTGGTGATGCTGCTGTCGGCGTCGTACTGGCACAGCGAACGGATGCCGCACGACACACCGATGCTGGCCCTGCCACACGGCATCGTGCTGTTCATCGGCGTGCTGGCGTTCGTCGCGTTCCTCGGCGAAGGTGCGATGCTCGACTGGAGCGCGGTGTTTCTCAGCGACGTGCGCCGCATCGATGCCGGCCTCGCCGGCATCGGCTATGTGACCTTCACCCTGACCATGACCGTCGCGCGCCTGTTCGGCGATGCACTGGTGGCACGCGTGGGCCGCCAGCGCGCGATCGTGTTCGGCGCGTTGCTTGCCGCCGCGGGCGTGCTGGTGCTGACCCTGGTCACGCCGTGGCAGGCATCACTGCTCGGCTATGTGCTGGTCGGCCTCGGCTGCGCCAACATCGCACCCGCACTGTTCTCGCTGGCCGGCCACCAGACCCGCATGCCCGGCGCGCTGGCCATCACTGCCGTTTCCACGCTGGGCTTTGCCGGCATCCTTGCCGGACCGGCGCTGATCGGTTTTGCCGCCAACCACTTCGGCCTGATCGCCGCGTTCGTCGGCGTAGCCACGGCCTTGTTGCTGGTGGCGATGTCCACGCGTTGGCTGCGGGTGTAGCCCAGGTCCAAAAAGTACCGCGCGCCCGAAGGCCCGCGGTTCAACAACGCTGAATCAGCGGCAGCAGACCTCAGTACGAGGAGAACTCCCAGCGCTGATTGTCGCCACCATGGCACATCCACATATGCACCTTGGAGCCGTTGGTGTTGCCCAGGCCCGGATCATCCAGGCACATGTTGGTCTGCGGATTACGGATTTCGCCGACCAAGCGCCAGGACTGGTGGGCGCCACCATTGCACGACCACATGCGGATCGGATTGCCGTCATGGCTTGCGCCATCGGCCGCCTCCAGGCACTTGCCACCCAGCCCACGGATCGAACCATCCGCACCCAGCTCGAAGCGCTGCTGTGGCACGCCCGTGCAATCCCACAGCTGTACGCGCGTGCCATCTGCACTGTTGGCACCTTCCACATCCAGGCACTTGCCGCCAACGCCGACGATCGAACCGTTGGCCGGGTTGAACTCCCACTTCTGGTTGCTGGTCTGCGCGTTGCTATACAGCTGGATCTTGGTGCCGTTGGCACTGGACGCGCCGATGGCGTCGAGCACCTTATCGCCCACGCCGACGATGGAGGTATTGGTGAACTTCCATGACTGGTTCCAATCACCGTGCGCGTCATACAGCTGGATCCGGCTTCCATTACTGGTGCCGTAACCTACGATATCGAGTACGCGGTTGCTGGGCACACCGGTGATGGTCGACGTGTTGGGCTTCACCGTCCACAACTGCTGCGGCGTGCCCGGCGTGCAGTCCCACACTTGGATGGCGGTACCCGGACCGGTGTTGGCGCCTTCGGCGTCGAGGCACTTGTTGCCTGCGCCGCGGATCTCACCGAAGGTTGGAATGTTACGCAGGTTGACCGGCGCCGACACCGAACCTTGCGAGAACTGGCCATCGCCGCTGAACGTGGCGGTGATCGATGCGGTGGTGAAGCCGGCGGGCACGGTGTAGTTCACCGCAACCTTGGCGGGGCTGCCATAGGCATAGCGATGCGTACAGAACTGGACATCGCGTGTTGCCGCGTAGCAAGCCTGGTCAAGCTGGGAAACGAGACCTGCCATTGGTGTATTGGTCGTGCTGACCTGCACTTTACCCACCGCCTGGCCATTCACCTTGAATTCGACGAAGCCACCGATCTGCTCATTGCCCGGGATGTGATACAGCCCCAGCGCCTGGCCATCGACCTGCGCAGAAAGCTGGATCACCTGCCCCGGCGCCGGAAGGGCATTGGACACGGAAGCCGTGGTGGTGGTCGGGAGGTTGTAGAGACGCGGGAACGATTTGGCCTGCGCGCCCGCAGATGCCGCTGCAATTCCAATTGCGAGAACACCCATCGAAACGTAGTTCATCCTTGCTCCATTTACGTTGTGTGGAAATCCTATCCAGGGACCACCATTGAAACGCTGCAAGTACGGTGCCCCCTGCACTCCCTGGCCATCGACATCGACTGCGGGCCGCGGCCTTCATGGCCAGGAACTCCGGATAGTCTCACAGACGGCATGCTCGCGGCAGGATGCTACCGCCGCCTGCGCCGCAGCTTCATCCGCAATCGCCGATAGCCGATCACTGTCGCCGTGGCACACAACGCGGTGCCGGCAGCGCTCAGCAGCAGCAACACCACCAACCGGGCACCTTCCTGGCGCAGCATCGCCGGCAGGTCCCAGCTGTGCAGGAAGTAGAACAGCCAGCGCCCGACCCGCTCGCGATGCCCCATCGTCAGCAACGGATCGCCGTTCGCCAGGTCGAGATAGACGCGTGTCGCCTCGGCATCACCGAAATCCACCACTGCCACCGGGAAGCGACGTACCGCTGCACCATTCATGGCCTCGGGCGCACGCGGGTAGAAGTACGCATCCGCTGCATGCTGCACCACGAAACCCTGCATGGGTGCAGCGGACAGCGCACGTGCCCTCTGCTGCAACCACGCGGTCGGCAGCCACCGTGCGACATGCAGGTGCCCATTGCCGCCGGACACGATGCGCGTATCACCCCGCCCGTCCAGCAACACCGCGAACAGCTCACCACCGATCCGTCGCCACTGGATCTCCACCGGCTGGAAGCGGGCAGCTTCGGCCACCGCCAGAAGCTTCGCAGGATCACCCAGCGCACCATCGACCACCACCGCGCCGCCACGGTAGTGCTCAACATCGATCGCTTCACCCGTACTGCTGAATACACCCAATGGGTTCATCGACATGAGCCCGCTGAAGATCCAGGTGAACACGAAGGCGGACGCCATCAGGCCAAGCAGGTGGTGCCAGCGCATCCACGACTCGACGTACGGCGTCTTCGCACCGGAACGATAGTGTCCACGGAAGCGCCAGCGCCACACCCCCACCACGATGCCGCTGACCGCCACCAGCGTGCACAGCGCGGACAGCGCGATCACCCCCCACGTCCACACCGGATCCACCGACTGCATGCGCAGGAAGTACAACCAGTGCAGCCAGGCGCCCACATAGTTCCAGCGCTGCTGCACATGCGGGGCGTCCAGCACGACTTCACCGGTACGCGAGGACACATACAGGTCGCCCGGCTGCGCGCCACCCACCTCGACGCGATACAGCGGTCGATGCACATCCAGTGCGCGCGAATGCGTCCAGCGGTCCTCCTCCACGCGCGTCGCACCCACGAAGGCCTGGCCGCCCGCGAACTGTGCAGCGGATGCTTCGGCGCGCTGTGCCGAGACCGGCAGCAGGGCCTGGCCGGTATATGCAGACCAGGCCCCCACGTGGTTGCCACTACGCACCACATAGGCGGGCTCGCCACGCAGCGTGGTCACCGCCACGCTCTCCGGTTCGGCCTGCACGGCGGCAGGCAGTATCGACGGCCCCTGCCAACCGCGGGCATCACCCAGCGCCGGCAACGCCGCCAAACGTTCGCCAGGTGTCAGCTTCGGATATCCGATGAACAGCATGACCGTGCCGCTGACGAACCACAGCAGCATGAGCAGGGATCCGCCGATGCCCAGCCAGCGATGCACCAGGTAAGTCCAGCGCTTGGCGGTGGATCGCAATGTCATCGCCAGCGTCCTCAGAAGCGATGGTCGACGGTGAATTCGACGCGCCGGTCCGCACCCAGCAGCCACTGCGTGCTGGTGTAGTACGCGGTGGCGTAGTACGCCTTGTCGAACACGTTGAACAGCCGCGCGGACAGTCGCGTGCGCGGTGCCGCCTGCCAGGTCAGTGCCAGGTCGGTGGTGCTGTAGCCGGGCAGTTCCAGCGTATTGGCGTTGTCGGCGTAGCGCTTGCCGACATAACGCACGCCCCCCGCCGCACTCCAATCCGGTGCGAACTGCCAGCTCAACCACATACTGGCCAGGCGCTCGGCCACGTTCGGCGGCACGTTGCCGTCGCGCGACACCAGCACCGCCGGCGAACCCGTGGATTCCAGGAAGTCCTCGAACTCGGCCTTCAGCACCGTCGCATTGGCATCGAGCGACCAGTGCGGCGCGACGTTCCAGCTCAACGACGCTTCAACACCGCGCGAGGTCTGCGCGCCCACCTGCACCCGACGATCCGGCACCAGCGGATCACGGCTGAGCAGCCCGGTCTTGCGGATGCGATACGCCGCCAGCGTCCACTCGCCACCGTCGAAGGCCTGCTTCAGGCCCACCTCGATCTGCCGCCCCTTGGCCAGGTCGAAGGCACCGTTGGCCGGGCTGATCATCAGCAGGCCACTGACCGGGTCTGCCGCCTGCGAATACTGCGCATACAGGCTCAACGTCGGCTGCAGCGCGAATACCGTGCCTGCACGCCAGCCGGTGCTGCTGTAGGTCTTCGAGAACGCGTTCTGGCCGCTGATCAAATCGGTGCGATCAATGCGCGCGCGGTCGTGGCGCAGGCCACCCAGCACCGACCAGCGCTCGCTCAGCGCCAGCCGGTCCTCCACGAACAGCGCGTACTGCGCGGCACGGTTACGGTAGCGCGGCAGGTTCGGCGCGTCGCTGGCGAACTGGCCCGGCACCGGATCGAACGGATCGACCGGGCCCGAGCTGCCGGCATAGGTGTTGTTGGTGTGCTTGAAGTGCGCGCGGTTGGCGTCCAGGCCCACCGCGAAGCTGTTCGCCCAACCGCCCACATTGCCCTGCACACGCAGCGTCGAGGTCAGTCCGGTCTGGTCCTGGTTGTGGGTGATCTCGGTATTGCCAGATCGATCGATCAAGCCAGTAGCGCGGTTGTAGACATAGGCCTCGGCATTGCGCCAATCGCGCTGGCTGTCGATCTGGTAGACGCGCGTGCGCCATTCCACGTTCGCGTTCGGCGTCCACAGCGCATCGAGCTGGGTCCAGCGGTCGCGGAAGCGGATCTCGCTGTCGTCCACGTTGTAGTTGCGGTGGCGCAGCGCCTCCAGCTGGCGGCCGTCGACCAGCGGCGTGCCGAAGTAGCGCATCGGTTGCTGGTAGCCCTGCGCATGGGTGAGCGTCAGCTGCAGGTCCGCACGCGGCTGCCACAGCAATGCACCGGAGAACGTCGCGTCATTGTTGCGCCCACGATCAACCCAGCCACCGCTGTAGTTGCCACTCAGATCCAGCCGGTAGGCCAGCTCGGGCGTCAGCGCGCCACCACTGCCGAAACCCAGACGCGCGGTGTCGTCGCTGCCCACGGTCACGCTGATCTCGTTTTCGATGGCACCGCGCGAGGGCTTCTTCGGCACGATGTTGATCACGCCGCCGATCGCACCGTCGCCATGGATCACCGAGGCCGGGCCGCGCAGCACTTCGATGCGCTCGATCGACCAGGTATCGAACGGGAACGTGATTCCCACGCCGCCGTACTGGCGCAGCCCATCGTACAGCCGCATCACCGAGGCACCGTCGGTGAAGCCGCGGCTGGACAGCGCACTCAGGCCATTGCCCGGATGCGGCATGGCACTGATCGCACCCGCCCGGCTGATCGCATCGTTGAGGTTACTGTCGCCGCGCTGCTCCAGCTGCTCGCGCGAAATGACCGTCAGGCTGGCCGGTGTCTGCAGCACGCTCAGGCCCAATGCAGAGCCTGCGCTGGCAGTGGAGGACAGCTCGCCGCTGCGGGTGTCGACCACCCGCACGGTCTCCAGCGTGGTCGGGGGTGCCGCGTCGGCGGCAAGCAGGGGCGCAGCATGCAGGAGCAGCGCGCACAGGACAGGCAGCGTCGCCCGGCGCAGGCACGCGGGGTTGGGGTTCGTTTTCATTTTTTCACGGCATGCAAGGCTACCCCGCAATGGCAGGGCAGCAATCAGAAAGGGACAGACACGCGCGTGCGGGCACCGGCCGTAGCCGGCAACCTCATGGAAGAACGTTCAATGCAGCGCGCGTGCGGCTCAGGCAGCCATCAGTGCCGGCGGTCCACGCGCGCCCAATGTGCCGCTGATCCGTTGCGGCAACGCCCGCACCGCGCCGCGCAGTGCGCGGCACACCGGTGCCATCGGCGCCAACAGCAGCACGGCCGCCACCAGCAGGGTGATCAGCCGTGCAGCGATCAGGCAGTAATCGCAGTCCACGCCCATCTCATGATCGGCGTGTGGGTCGGCGGGCGGCTTCTTCGTGGCCCCGCCGTGCGGCATCGCCATCGCGTGATGGTCGTGGTGCCCTTCCATCGCGTGCTGTGCATGCTCTGCGTGCATCGCATGGTCCATGGCCGCCACCGGCGCAGCGGCAGCCACGTGACCGTGCGCCAGCCAGCGGCTCACCAGCGGGGCGAGCAACACCAGCAGCATGGCAAGCCATGCCAGGGCCTGGAACCGGCGGTGGAGAGCAGAACGGCGCACGCCGCCATTCTACGGGGCCATGGCCAACCTTGGACCCCGTTCAGGGTTTGCCCCCTGCGACACGGTGACGCAGGGGCTCGCCTCCAGCGGCGACATGTGAATGCAACGCACCGCGGTCCCTACGCTTGCAGGCCCCGCCTCGCCAACGTTAGGGTTCAGATGGCCACGGCAAGGAGCCAGAGGGATCCGCATGACCACCCGCATCACACAACGGCTGCGCATCAGCCTGCTCGGCCTGACCGCGCTGCTTGCCGCCTGCGCCGACAAGGGGCCGCCCCCACCGCCAGAGCCGCTGGAACTCTCACAGCCCATCGCCGTGGACGCGCCCGGCCAGCAGGTGCAGTTCGAGTTCGAAACCACGGCGCGCAATTTTGCCAGCTACCACACATATGCGGTGGAGCTGGATCTGCAGCACGTTTCCTCATCGCCAGATGCCGCTTCTCCGCGCGACCTGCACATTCCTTTACGCGTAGGACTTCAGCAATGGTCCGGCGGCACGTGGCAGCCGCTGGCAAGCCCCGACGCGTATCAGATCGCACAGTCGCAATCTGGCCAGCCTCTGCCAGACTGGCACCGCGGTAAGGGTCTGAACTACGCCCAGACCCAACGAGGCAGCGATGGGGCCTATCGACTCCATGTCGCACTGCTGCCGTTGCAGGCACAAAGTCGCTACCGCGTACAGATCAGCACGGTTGAAGACTTCGCACCACTTCGTGGCGCAAGCGCCAGGATACTGATTCACGAATCGCGTCCGCTCGCCAAGTAGCACAGTGCCTTGGCACGCACTAAAGAAACAGCGCAGCGTTCCCGCATCAACTCACGTACTGCGCCTGCCCATTGCCAAACGACCAGTTCTCCTTCTTCACCTCCACCAGGTTGATGAACACATCCTCGCGGCGGATGCCCACCGCCGCATGCAGTCCATCGGCGATGCCAGCGTACAGCGCCTTCTTCTGCTCCAGCGTGCGCCCTTCGTTCCAGGTGATCTGGATGCAGATGAAGTCGTCGGTACGGTCCACGCCCAGGTAGCCGGGGTCGTACATCAGCGTGCCGGGCGCGTGTTCCTGGAAGATCTGGAAGCGGTCGTTTTCCGGCACACCCACCGCGCGCATGGCCTGGTAGATGGTTTCGCCGACGCGTTGCAGGTAGTCGGCGGATTTACCTTTGCGAAGATCGATGCGGGCGAGCGGCATGGTGGCACTCCAGAGTGGATGGGCATGGCAACGGGCTGAGACTACGCCTGCCCGGGGCGGCGGGACAGCGCAGGGATGGAACCCTCTGGCTCCATGCGTGGCATGGTCCCGACTCCGCCGCGCGGGGTGACGCGATTGCCGTGGCGGCGCCGCTCTGGAGTCGTCTCGTGCACTGTCGGTAGGGGCGGCGATGTGCGCCATCAGTGATGGGCCGCACTACTCGCGCGTGTCGAACGGCACACATCAGAAAACGTCTGGCCTGCCTAGGGACAGTTGAGAATTTTCCTTACAGACCGATGTGATTGCCCGGCTTGAAGATCGCCGCGCCGAGGCAAGACGCCTTGGCCGGGATTGGCGTCTCGAATAAACGAATGAACACCCATCGCTGCGGTTTGTGCCGCAGCAGAGAGAATGCATCGATTGCCTTTCATGGCGGCCGGTGCGTGGGGATCGACAGATCCGCCAGGCCTTCTTCTTGATGGGAGTTCGTTTGCCTTGGCACGCCAACCCGCACCGTCCGCCACCTTCACTCCGGAAGGTGGCCCTACGCCAGTGAGGGTTTCGCCATGACCAACCGCACCGCCATCCATCCCCGCCTGCATGCCCTGATCGGCGACGTCGCAGCCGACGTGCCCGGGGACCTCGCACGCGAGATCGAGTGCGCCCTGAACGAACAGAACCTGCCGGCGCAGTCGGCCACGTTCTTCACTTGCCTCAATGCCATCAACCATGCCGACGGCGATGACGGACAGCCGTGCAACAACCTCACCCTCGGTGCCAGCAATCACGCTTCATTGCGCCGCTCGCTATCTGGGCTCGGCGCGTTGCTCGATCTGCTGCAGGCCGCCGACCGGGCGCGCAACGAAGGCGGTCCGAACGAGCAGTTGGGCGCCTTCCATATCGACGGACTGATCGTGGCCGCACGACAGTTGGTGCGCGAGGCACATCATTGCCTCTCCAGCGGCGATGCCTGACCGGCCCGGATGTGCTCCCGCTACAATCGCGCAGGGAGCGCAGGAGACCACACAGCGCTTGAAGTTCAGCAAACTTGATGAACGCCTGCTCGCAGGGGTTAGCGTCGTGTCCCGTAGTACGGCGGACAAGCACTATGAAATGTACTGCACGCGGTTCTCAGCGGACGTAATGGACGCGAATGGTCGCCCGCTGCTGGCCATCTGGCGGCATCATGGCCGAGGATCAGCCCTGACCTCTTCGAACTGAATCTGCGAAAAATCCAATCCCAGCCTGAACCTTATGGGCGCGTCTGCGTCCATTTCGGCCTCCGGGATCATTTCTAGCGCATACGGGAAGCTTGATGACAACGTCTGCATTACGAGATGTACGACCAGGATTTCAGCAATCTCCACGAGACTCTCCGCGATCACCTGCATATCCAAATGAATCGCTCCCGCAGTCTCATCATCGCTACCGACGATAAACCAGGTTGGTACACTGACACTTCCGTTGGGCAGAAGATGGAAATTCCGAACGACCGTCTTTTTCTCTGGAGCCGGGTGCTCTTGGAAGTTTCGAAGAGCGGCAATTTTGGCTATGAACTCTGAATTTTCTTCAACAAAGATGCAGAGCGGCGACTCGCCAATTCTTGCTCGCAGCGCTCTTCCCAAATGATCAAAATTATTGCACTGCTTCGCAAGCTCCAGAAAATAAGATGGGACCTGCGAAATCAGCTTTACAGCCCTGTTCGCCTGCACAAGAAACGTTACACAGTCAGCATCCAGGTCTTCAACCTGCGGAAATGGGTTCAAACCGTGACCTGAAGAATCAATGGAGAGTCCTGCCGACTGGATGGCTTCAACGATCGCCTTTACCCGTCCTCCCACTCGAATTGCTACTGCGTCACAGGCCAAAAGCGCTTCTTTGCATGCATGAAGGTGAAGCATTAGGTCTTGCCTCTGCTTCCCCGGGGCGAGCGTAGCGTGGTTCAAAAGTTCGTCCGATTGGATCAATACCCGGGCAATGGCCGGGTGTGAGGATCCGACCCAAGCGACTGGAGAAGTCACCCATGGCAAATTCACATTTGTCCGGTCTGGATCTATGGAATCTGGGGTCCTCAAGCGAAAAGTCACATCACGCTTGTACACCTCCAAAAACTCACCCATAGGTAGCATCTTGGTAATAGGCCCGGTGCCCTCTACCAGCTTGACCTGCCCTGCCTGATCTCGTTGCGACATGACTCGCTGGTTCACAGAAGCACTCCCGTGGGAACTTTCGGCATCGACCGTTATGTCAAAACTAACTCAAACAACAAGACTTCAACTGTCTGCTCTAGAGAAAGAACGTCTCTACTATCAGAGATGACCAGCGGTGGTGCACCACTCACTACGATCAGCGATCAACGGGAACTGAGACACCCCGGTCCTACAACTCGTCGTCTAGCGTCAGCTCGAAAGATTCCGACGGCAGCTCTCTCCCCTCATACAGCTCGTCAAGTGCATCATCAATTGCCTTATTGAGGCGATCAATCTGGTACTGACAGACCTGCCCGAGCGACGAGAACAAGCCGCCACTGATGTAGTAGGTGTCAAGCTTCAACGCGATCCCAATGCGCGACATGGGAACGATGTCATCGGGCGCAGCCCCAGGGGGCACTATCGTCAACTTGCGGGCGTTCTGATCGTTGTGCGCGATCACCTCGTGCCGCGCCCTGATTACGTCATTATGGACGTCGGTCATCCACCGGTGCTCAAACTTCGCCCATCTACTTGGAAGGACGCCAATAGCGGAATTCACGAAGGGCTTTGCGTACGAAACAACGGAGGATGCGTACAGGTGATAGTAAAGCGGGTGATCGAACCCAGTGACATGCTTGACCATGTAGGCACAAGCCTTTCGGCTGGCGAAGAAGTCAGAGCGGGCCAGAGTGAGCTTGTAGAGCCCCATCTTCATCTGGCGGCGAGTCAACTGCTTGTTGGAGCCCATTCGACCTCCCTGCACTTACTCTGCACTTACGAAAAAGCCGGCTCAAGGCCGGCTTTGACGTTAACCCATTAAAATCAGGGTTCTATTTGGTGGGCGGTACAGGGATCGAACCTGTGACCCTTGCCGTGTGAAGGCAATGCTCTACCGCTGAGCTAACCGCCCGGTGTGTTGCTGAGCCGCTCATTATAGGGGCTTTTCAGAGGCCGTCAACAGTTTTTCACAGTCGTGTTCACGGCGTTTCGGGGCACGCAGCCGGGCATGGCCCGGCGCTACCGGAATCACATCGTATGGGTCGGCTTGTCCGAGCCGGTCAGGCCGGCCAGCAGGGTCTCGATCTTGTGGCGCACGCCCTCGCCTTCGGCACCGTCGGCCAGCTGCACGCCGATGCCGGCGGTGCGGTTGCCCTGCGCGCCGGCCGGGGTCACCCAGATCACCTTGCCGGCCACCGGCAGGCGCTCGCTGGAATCGGGCAGGGTCAGCAGCAGGAACACCTCGTCGCCCAGGAAGTAGCGCTTGGGCGTGGGCACGAAGATGCCGCCATTCTTCACGAACGGCATGTACGCGCTGTACAGCGCGGCTTTGTCCTTCACAGCCAGGGACAGGATGCCCTGGCGGGCGTTGCTGGCACTCATCGATTTCCCCTTGCGGCAGGCCGCTCGTTCACCTTGTTCCAGGCCAGCAGCAACTCGACCACCGCGAGGTCTGCACGCACCGTGGTGCGCAGCAGGTCGCGGGTGCGGTTGGCCGCATCAAACCAGGCTGCAAGCTTGTGCAATCGCTCCGGCGTGGTCAAGGCATCGGTGCTGGCCTGGGCCAGCGCCAGGTCGGCAGCGAAGCGCAGGCGCAGCGCCGCGTTGTCATCACCACACCACTTCTGCGCCAGCTCCACCGCGCCGGTCTTGCCGGCGGCCAGCTGTTCCAGATCTCGACCGACTTCGCGGCGCAGGCTCAGGCCGTCTTCGCGCAGCCAGTTGTCGGCCTGCCCGGGATGGCCGCGGGCGGCCTCCAACGCTTCGCGCGCCGATGCTTCGCTGTGGCCCTGCTGCTGCAGCCAGGCCAATGCTTCGTGCTGCGGCGGCAGCTTGAATTCCAGGCGCTGGCAACGGCTGCGGATGGTCTGCGGCAGGCGTGCCGGGTCGCTGCTGATCAGCCACAGGTAGCGTCCGGGCTGCGGCTCTTCCAGGGTTTTCAGCAGCGCATTGGCGGCCGAACGGTTGATCGCATCGGCCGGATCGACGATCACCACCTGCGCCACGCCGTACTGCGGGGTCAGCGCGAGCTTGTCGGTGATCTCGCGCACCTGCTCGATGACGATCTCGGTACGCAGCTTGTCGCCGCTCTTGTTCGGAATGAAGCTGACCAGCTGCAGGTCCGGATGGGTACCGGCGGCGATCAGCTGGCGCGTGCGCGTGGCGTGCGTTGCATCACCCTGCGCCAGCACGTGGTCGGCCAGCGCCAGCGCCACCTCGCGCTTGCCCAGCCCGGCCGGGCCGCAGATCAGCAGGCCATGACCGAGGCGACCCGCATCGAGCGCGGCCACGGTCTGGTCGAACGCGCGCTGCTGCCACGGCGAAAACGTGCTCATGCGCCCACCCCGTCCTGCAGCCAACGCTCGATACGTGCAACCACATCGGCGGCCACGCGTTCCTGCACCTGGCCGGCGTCGATCAGCGCGAAGCGCTGCGGGTCCTGCTGTGCGCGGCTGCGGAACACTTCGCGCACGCGCTGGAAGAAATCGTCCTGCTCGCTCTCGATGCGGTCCGGCCACAGGTCACGACCGTTGGCGCGCGCGCGGCCGACGGCCACGTCCACGTCCAGCAGCAGGGTCAGCCCTGGCAGCAGGCCGACCGCGCGGCGCTCCAGGTCGGCAATCCACTGCGGGTCAAGCCCGCGGCCACCGCCCTGGTAGGCATAGCTGGAATCGGTGAAGCGATCGCTCAGCACATAGGCACCGCGCTGCAGCGCCGGTCGGATCACCTGGCGCACATGCTGGGCGCGTGCGGCGAACACCAGCAGCAGCTCGGCTTCGGCGCTGAGCGGCTCGGCGGCGATTTCGGCATCGGGCTTCAGCACCAGGCCGCGGATGCGCTCGGCCAGTGGCGTACCGCCCGGCTCGCGGGTCAGCACTACCTCGTGGCCGTGGCTGCGCAGGCAGTCACGGATGGCATTGATGGCGGTGGTCTTGCCGGCGCCCTCGCCGCCTTCCAGGCTGACGAAACGCGGGTGGCGAAGCAGCGCGGGACTCATTGCGCCGGGGTCTCCTGGGTACGTTGCTGGCGCAGCTGCTGCAGGTAGCGGGCTACGGCGGCGTTGTGCTGGTCCAGGCTGGGCGAGAACACGTGCGCGCCGCTGCCGTCGCCCACGGCGACGAAGTACAGCGCGTCGCCCGCAGCGGGCTGCGCGGCGGCCATCAGCGCGTCGCGGCTGGGCATGGCGATCGGGGTCGGGGTCAGGCCGGCACGGGTATAGGTGTTGTACGGCGTATCGGTGGTCAGGTCGCGACGGCGGATGTTGCCGTCATATGCAGCACCGAGGCCGTAGATCACGGTCGGGTCGGTCTGCAGGCGCATGCCGATCTTCAGGCGGCGCATGAACACGCCGGCGATCTGCGGTCGTTCGCTGGCCAGCGCGGTTTCCTTCTCGATGATCGAGGCCAGCGTCAGCAGTTCGTAGGGCGTGTTGATCGGCAGGTCCGGCGCGCGGCTTTCCCAGGCTTCGTCCAGCGCCTTTTCCATCGCGGCGTGGGCGCGCTTGAGCACGTCCAGATCACTGTCGCCGCGCTGGTAAACGTAGGTCTCCGGCAGGAAGCGGCCTTCCGGATGCTGGCCACCGAAGCCGAGGCGCTGCATCAACGCGGCGTCATCCAGGGTATCGGTGGTGTGCAGCAGCGGCTCGGCGCGCTTGAGTGCGGCACGCAGCTGGCGGATGTTCCAGCCCTCGACAATCGTGACCCGGTGCTGCAGCACCTTGCCGGCGCGCATGCGCAGCAGCAGCTCGCGCGGGGTCAGATCGCCACTGAGCGCATACTCGCCCACCTTCAGTTTGCCGGCCGCATCGAGCTGGCGCGCCAGCAACTGCCACTGGGTATCCTGGCCCTCGTCCACGCCGGCCTCGCGCAGCTTGCGCAGCACGCTGTTCATGCCATCGCCGCTGGCGATGACCACGCTCTCGGCGGTCGGGGTGATCGGGGCATCGGCGAACCGGGTCTGCTGGTAGAAGAACCACGCGCCCGCGCCGGCCACGACGGCGCCCAGCACCACCAACAGCGTTACCACGAACAGACACCCGCGCTTGGCTCCCGCCATGGACTACCTCTGAACTCGATTCCGTCGTGCAGGATACCGTGCCGGTGGATTGGGGTCATGACCGGGGCCACACACCCGTGCCGACCAACGGTCGGCACCCACCACAACACTGGCACCCACCGGTACGGTAGTGCCGGCCGCTGGCCGGCAAGCGCGCGGATCATGGGTGCATGAGGTTGCCGGCCAGCGGCCGGCACTACCGGAACACGCCTACCCTTGCTGGCCCAGCGCGCGCAGCAGGCCGCGGGCCTTGGCGCGGGTCTCGTCCAGTTCCTTGTCCGGGTCCGAATCGACCACGATGCCGGCGCCGGTGCGGAAGCTGACCTGGTGGCCATCCACTTCGGCGGTGCGGATCAGGATGTTCAGGTCCAGGTCGCCATCGCGGTTCAGCCAGCCGAACGCGCCGGTGTAGGCACCGCGCGGCACCTGCTCCAGCTCGCTGATGATCTGCATGCAGCGCACCTTGGGGCAGCCGGTGATGGTGCCACCGGGGAACGTGGCGGCGATCACCTCGCCGGGGGTGACCTCCGGGCGCAGGTGGCCGCTGACGTTGCTGACGATGTGGTGCACGTGCGCGTAGCTCTCCACGGTCATCAGCTCGTCGACCACCACGGTACCGGGCAGGCAGATGCGGCCCAGGTCGTTGCGCTCCAGGTCGATCAGCATCACGTGTTCGGCGCGCTCCTTGGGGTGGCCGACCAGCTCCTGGATGCGCGCGGCATCATCGTCCCCCTCGAAGCGCGGACGCGTGCCGGCAATCGGACGGGTCTGCGCGTGGCCGGCATGCACCGACACCAGCCGCTCCGGCGAGGAACTGACCACATGGCGGCCATGCGCGCTGAACAGGCCGGCGAACGGTGCCGGGTTGGCGCGGCGCAGCTGCGCGTACAGCGCCTGCGGGCTGACCGGCGCGGCAAACTGCGCGCTCCAGCGCCGCGACAGGTTCACCTGGAACACATCGCCGGCGCGCAGGTACTCGATTACCCGGCGCACACCGTCGGTGAAACGTTGCGGCGCATCCTCGTCCACCGCCTGCGGCGGCTGCCAGCCCTGCCCGGCTTCGGGCAGCGCGGCCGAGGCCAGTGCCACCAGCGCATCCAGCAACGCCTGCTCGCCGGCCTCGGCGATGACGAAGCTGGCGTCGTTGTGGTGGTCGTGCAGCACCGCGGCCGGGCAGCGCAGCGCCAGCGCGGTCGGGCGGCCATCCTCGCGTGCGCGCGCCGGCAGCACCGGTTCGATCTGGCTGGCCACTTCGTAATCGAGCATCAACGCCCAGCCGCCGCGGAACGGCAGGCTGTGGCTGCCGTCATGCGGCAGGCGTTCGCGCTGCCAGGCACGGTCCAGCACCTGCAGGAAGCTGCCGGCGTGCACCGCGTCGTGCTGGTCGCGCACCTGGCCATCCGCATCCAGCCGCAGGCCATCACCCTGCGCGGCCAGCAGCAGGCTCCAGCGGCCCTGCGCGGTGCCCGAAGCAGTGGATTCCATCAGCAGCGGAAAGCGAGCCGGGTCATGCTGCTGCAGGGCCAGCAGATCGATCGGGTGCGGCAGCGGGTGGATCAGCGGTGCGTGGGTCATGGCAGCCAGTTCTGGGGGTTCAGATGCACGGAAGCCGCCTTGCGGCGGCTCCGGAGAACGCGGCGTCGAGCATGGCCCGACGCTACAACTCGGTCAGACGCGCTTGAAGACCAGCGTGCCGTTGGTGCCGCCGAAGCCGAAACCATTGGACATCACCACGTCGACCTTGGCCTGGCGTGCTTCGTTGGGCACGTAGTCCAGGTCGCAGCCTTCGCCCGGCTGCTGCAGGTTGATGGTCGGCGGGATGACGTTGTCCTGCAGTGCCATCACCGAGAAGATCGCTTCCACGCCGCCGGCAGCACCCAGCAGGTGGCCGGTCATCGACTTGGTGGAGCTGACCATCATCTTGTAGGCGTGGTCGCCGAAGGCGGTCTTCATCGCCATCGTCTCGCCCAGGTCGCCCAGCGGCGTGGAGGTGCCGTGCGCGTTGAGGTAGCCCACCTGTTCCGGGGTCACGCCCGCGTCCTTCATGGCCATGGCCATGCAGCGCGCGGCGCCTTCGCCGTTCTCGCTCGGTGCGGTCATGTGGTACGCGTCGGAGCTGGCGCCGAAGCCGGCCAGTTCGCAGTAGATCTTCGCGCCACGTGCCTTGGCGTGCTCGTACTCTTCCAGGATCAGGATGCCGGCGCCGTCGCCCAGCACGAAGCCGTCACGGTCCTTGTCCCACGGGCGCGAGGCCTGTTCCGGGGCGTCATTGCGGGTACTCATGGCCTTCATCGCGCAGAAGCCGCCCACGGCGGTCGGCGAAGAGCCACGTTCGGCACCACCGACCACCATCACGTCGGCGTCACCGTACTGGATCATGCGCATCGCGGTGCCGATCGAGTGGTTCGAGGTCGCGCACGCCGACACCGCCGAGAACGACGGGCCCTTCAGGCCGGTGATGATGCTCAGCTGGCCCGGCAGCATGTTGATGATGGTCTTGGGCACGTAGAAGGGCGAGATCTTCTTGCCCTCATGGAACTCGATGGTCTGCTCTTCGATGCCGAGCAGGCCGCCGATGCCGGCGCCGACGATGGCGCCGATGCGCTCGGCATTGGCGTCGGTGATCTCCAGGCCCGAGTCGTGCAGGGCCATGAACGAGGCACCGAGGCCGTAATGGATGAACGGGTCCATCTTCTTGGCATCCTTGCCGCTGACCCGGAACTTGCCGAACAGTTCATTGTCGGCGGTGATGTCGAATCCCTTGACCTCACCGGCAATCTTGGTGGTGAACCGATCCAGATAGGCATCAGAAACGTTGGTCAGCGGACCGATGCCCGAACGACCGTGGGTGATGCCTTCCCAGCTGCTGGCCAGATCATTGCCCAACGGCGAGACGATACCCAGGCCGGTTACGACGACGCGACGCTTCATTGCTGATTCTCCTGGCCCGGCTGATTTCAACGGGCAACGCGGTTTGCTTCGGTGTGATGCCCAAACACACGGGGCCGCAACAGCGGCCCCATGGGGTGCGGTGCGCGGCGAGCGTGGCCCGCGCGCGCACTGCCGTCTGACATCAGGCCTTGACGTGGGCCTTGATGTAGTCGATGGCGGCCTGCACGGTGCTGATCTTCTCGGCTTCTTCGTCCGGGATCTCGCACTCGAATTCTTCTTCCAGGGCCATCACCAGCTCGACGGTGTCCAGCGAGTCAGCGCCCAGGTCATCGACGAACGATGCGCTGTTGGTGACTTCTTCTTCCTTGACGCCAAGCTGTTCGACGACGATTTTCTTGACGCGTTCTTCGATGGTGCTCATGGGATCTCGCTCCAGATGGAGTTGTGGTTCAAAAGTGGTCGCCATCAAGGGCGATGGCCGTGGGATAGTGTAGTGGAAACCGGCGCGGCCTTGCATTGCAGCAAAAACCTCCGCAGATCAATCACTTGCGGCGCAATCCCTGCGCCCCTTGCTTACGGCATGTACATGCCGCCGTTCACATGGAGGGTTTCGCCGGTGATGTAACCGGCAGCCGGGCTGGCCAGGAAGGCCACCGCATGGGCGATGTCTTCCGGCGATCCCAGGCGTTCGAGGGCGATGTCGTTGATCAGCGCGGTGCGCGCTTCTTCCGGCAACGCCTTGGTCATGTCGGTGTCGATGAAGCCAGGTGCGACAACATTGACGGTGACACCGCGCGAACCGATTTCCTTGGCCAGCGACTTGCTGAAGCCGATGATGCCGGCCTTGGCCGCGGCGTAGTTGGCCTGGCCGGCATTGCCGGTCACGCCCACCACCGATGCGATGTTGATGATGCGGCCCTTGCGCGCCTTCATCATGCCGCGCATCACCGCCTTGCTGGTGCGGAACACGCTGGTCAGGTTGGTGTCGATGATCGACGCCCAGTCCTCGTCCTTCATGCGCATCAGCAGGTTGTCGCGGGTGATGCCGGCATTGTTGACCAGGATCGAGATCGGGCCGAATTCCTTGGCGATGCCATCGAGCACGCTGTCCAGCGCGGCGGCATCGGTGACGTTCAGCGCGCGGCCGTGACCACCGTGGGCGGCCAGGCGTTCGCCGATCGCGGCAGCGCCGGATTCGGTGGTGGCGGTACCGATGACGGTGGCGCCCTGGGCGGCCAGCAGATCGGCGATGGCGGCACCGATGCCACGGCTGGCGCCGGTGACCAGTGCGATTTCACCCTGCAGGGGCTTGCTCATGATGTTTTCCTCAGGCTGGGGCGACCGCCGCACCCGTGCCGCTTGCAGCGGCGACCGGCACGGTCGGCAGGAACAGGGGAATCAGGCCGACCACGCCTCGCGGGCGGCTTCGAAGTCGCCCGGAGTGGCCAGCGGACGGCCGTCGATGGCCTTGTCGATGCGCTTGACCAGACCGGTCAGCACCTTGCCCGGGCCGCACTCGGCGATCCGGGTGACGCCACGGGCAGCCAGCGCCTGCACGCACCCGGTCCACTGTACCGGCTGGTACAGCTGCTGGACCAGCGCGGTGCGGAGGGCGTCCACGCCGTCGTGCACCTGGGCATCGACGTTCTGGATCACCGGCAGCTGCGGCGCCTGCCAGGACAGGCCGGCCATCACCTCGGCCAGGCGGTTGGCGGCTTCGCGCATCAGCGGGGTGTGCGAGGGCACGCTGACGGCCAGCTTGACCGCCTTGCGCACGCCCTTCTCGGCCAGCAGCGCCAGCGCACGGTCGACCGCGTCGGCGTCGCCACCGATCACGATCTGGCCCGGCGAATTGAAGTTGGCCGGCACCACCACCTGGCTGCCCGCCGCTTCGGCGCAGACGTCCAGTACCAGCTGGTCTTCGGCGCCGAGCACGGCGGCCATGGCGCCGACGCCGGCCGGGGCGGCTTCCTGCATCAGCTGGCCGCGCAGGCGCACCAGGTGCGCACCGTCATGCAGGCTCAGCGCGCCTGCGGCAACCAAGGCGGTGTACTCGCCCAGGCTGTGGCCGGCCAGCACCGACGGGCGCGGACCGCCCACGGCGTTCCAGGCGCGCCACACGCCGATGCTTGCCGCCAGCAGGGCCGGCTGGGTGTATTCGGTACGGTTGAGCATTTCCTCCGGGCCACCCTGGGACAGCGCCCACAGGTCGACGCCGGCACCATCGGATGCCTCGGTGAAGGCTTCACGCACCTGCGGGTGCAGTTCGGCCAGCTCGGCCACCATGCCCACAGACTGCGAGCCCTGGCCGGGGAAGACAAAAGCGAGGGTGGATACGGTCACGCGGTCATCCGCTTGTTGCAATCGAAGCGGGCCATGATAAGGGCGAATCCGCTGTGTCGTCTGTACGTGCGCGTATGCAGGCGTATGGAGCGCGGCCGGGCAAGCGCAACGGGTCAGATCCCTTTTCCGCAGGAAAAGGGATCTGACCCCTGTCAGCCATCAGCAGAACAGCTGCAGCACGTCCAGATCGCCGTCGGCGAGGAAATCCACGCACAGCCCCACCAGCATCAGCACCCCGGCCGTACTGGCGCCGTGGGTGATGAAGATCGAATGGGCCAGCGCGCGCGCTGAACGCCCCAGCTTCATGCAGACCCGGGCCAGGCTGCGCAGGCGGCCACTGACCGCATGCACGTGCTCGCGTACCGGCGCCTGAACGTCGCCCATCGCTTCGGCCATCATCGCCTGCAGGTGCTCGGGGCGGTCGGCGTAGTACTTGGCCACGCCATAGCCGAACATCAGCCAGTCACGGGCCTGCGCTTCGGACAGGTCCATCACTTCCAGCGGATCTTCCTCGAAGTCGATGAAGCCGACCTTCTCGCCATCCCAGGTGAGGTTGCGCGGCAAGGGCTGGCCGAAATAGGCCCCGCGCGCATGCGCCTGGGCGATGGACTGCATCGCCGCCATCACCAGCCGATCGCGGCCGGCCTCATCGGCTTCACGCAGGCAGGTATTGAACGAGCTGCCGTTGTCGCCGATCACCAGTGCAGCGTGGCCGGTGCCCAGCACGTCGGGCACGTTCACGCCCTGTGCCTGCAGTTCCCCCAGGCGCCGGGCTTCGGTTTCGCGTGCTGCATCGCCGCCGCGATGCGGTGGCGGGCGCAGCGCATCCAGATGGAAACGGCGCGCAACAAAATTGAGCAGGCCCAGGGCCATTGCCCGGCTTCCCTTGCCGTACTGCTTCAGCCAGGCACGTTGCCCTTCGATGACGATGGGCTCAACCATGACAGGTCCTCCTTAAACGCGTTACGGCCCCGGAGGGGCCGTAACGACAAGACTTCACATTGTCGTAACTTGCACTATCAATAGCGCAGCAGGGCCGAACCCCACGTGAAGCCGCCGCCGAAGGCCTCCAGCAGCAGCAGCTGGCCACGCTCGACCTTGCCCGAACGCACCGCGGCGTCCAGCGCCAGCGGCACCGAGCCGGAGGAGGTGTTGCCGTGCTTGTCGACGGTCACCACGACCTGGTCCATCGACATCTCCAGACGCTTGGCGGTGGCTTCGATGATGCGCAGGTTGGCCTGGTGCGGGATCAGCCAGTCCAGGTCGGACTTGTCCAGGCCGTTGGCAGCCAGGGTCTCGTCCACGACCGAGTCCAGCGCCTTGACGGCATACTTGAACACGTCGTTGCCCTTCATGTTGATGGTGCCACCGCCGTTGGCGCCGTCCTTGAAGCCGGTCGAAACGCCGACCGGGTTCCACAGCAGTTCCTTCTTGCTGCCATCGGCATGCAGGTGGGTGCTGAGGATGCCGGTCTCTTCGTCGGCCTTCAGCACGACAGCGCCGGCGCCATCACCGAACAGCACGCAGGTGGTGCGATCGTTCCAGTCGACCATGCGGGTCAGCGTTTCGGTGCCGATCACCAGCACATGCTTGCAGTCGCCGGAGCGGATGAACTTGTCGGCCACGCCCAGCGCGAACACGAAGCCGGAACAGGCCGCGTTCACGTCGAAGGCAGGGCACCCCGCCACACCGAGCTTGGCCTGGACCAGGCACGCGGTGGACGGAAAAATGAGGTCAGGCGTGGTCGTACCGACCACGATCATGTCGAGCTGCGAGGCATCGATGCCTGCGGCTCCCAGCGCGCGCAGGGCGGCGTTGTAGCCGAGGTCGCTGGTGGTTTCGCCTTCGGCCGCGATGTGCCGTTCACGAATGCCGGTGCGCGACTGGATCCACTCGTCCGAGGTTTCGACCATTTTTTCCAGGTCGGCGTTGGTCAGGACTTTTTCCGGCAAATAGCTGCCGGTGCCCGCGATCCTCGAGTAGATCCGCTTGCTCATCATGTTTCCTGTTGCGCGGGCCGCCGATCACCGGCACGCCCGGGAAAGAAGGCAAAGGCCGCTGCCCGGAGACAGCGGCCTTCCCGGCACATCAATCTTCTTCGACGGCCGAGGTCTTGGTCTGGATGACCTTCTTGCCGCGGTAGAAACCATCGGCAGTGATGTGGTGACGCAGATGCACTTCGCCGGTGGTCGGGTCGGTCGACAGCTGCTTGGCGCTCAGGGCGTCATGCGAACGGCGCTGGCCGCGGCGGGACGGGGTAACACGGGATTTCTGCACAGCCATGGGATTGCTCCAAACTCGGTTCGTTTTGCTTCGTCGTATCGTCGCGCAGGACGCCAGCGCCCAGCACACTTTCGCTTTCGCCGCAGCCGCCGACGACAATCCGGCTGCTATTGTTTCTTCAGTGCCGCCAACGCCGCGAACGGGTTGGCCTTCTTCGTTTCTTCTTCGCTCGGTGCCCAGTCCTTGTCGACTGCTTCACCGTCGGGCGACAGCGGCACCACAGGCACCGCCAGCACCAGCTCGTCCTCGACCAGGTCCAGCGGACGCAGCTGGCCGTCTTCCGGCACCAGCAACGCCTCGTATTCCTCCGGCAGGGACGATTCCTCGTCCTCGTCGCGGATCAGGCCAAGCCTCTGGGTCACCTTCACCGGCAACAGGAATCGCTGCATGCTGCGCTGACAGGTCAGCGGCAACGCGGTGTCGATGGTCAGTTCCACATAGGATACCCGCAAGACGTCGTCGCGACCGAATTCAAGCGAGTAGACACACTCGCCGTCGGTATCTGCGACCAACCCTTGCAGGCGGGTCAATTCAGCCAGGGGCACCTGACCGTCGAAGCGCCTTCGCGCTACAACCATCCGCCAGGCATCCAGCGTTTCGGGCACGTTCGCGGACATAAGCCGCTGAATACTAAGGATCGCGGTGTCTGCTGTCAAATGCCTGCCCTGCAGGACTTGCCGCGGGCGGCGCAGGCGGGCCAGACTGCCGCGCCCTGCCCCGGTATTGTCACATGCCACTGGTCCTGGCCTCCACCTCCCGCTACCGCCGCGAACTGCTGCAACGGCTGGGCCTGCCCTTCGACTGCGCACGCCCGGACGTGGATGAAACCCCGTTGAACGGCGAAGCTCCGCTGGCGCTGGCCACGCGCCTGGCGGCCGCCAAGGCCGCCGATGTGGCCGCCCACCATCCGGGCGCCTGGGTGATCGGCTCGGACCAGGTGGCCGACCTGAACGGCCAGCCGCTGGGCAAGCCGGGCACGGCCGAGGCCGCCTGTGCGCAGCTGGCGGCGATGTCCGGGCAAACCGTGCGCTTTCACACGGCAATCAGTCTCAGGCGCGATGGAGAATCCTTCGCCGCAGTGGATCTGACCGAAGTACGCTTCCGCGCGCTGGACCCGCTGGAGATCGCCCGTTATGTCGCCGCTGAGCAGCCACTGGACTGCGCCGGCAGCTTCAAGTGCGAGGGCCTGGGCATCAGCCTGTTCGAGGCGATCGACAACCGCGACCCGACCGCGCTGGTCGGCCTGCCGTTGATCGCGCTGTGCGGACTGCTGCGCAGGGCCGGATTCGCGGTGCCGTGAACGGTAGAGCCGAGCATCGGCTCGGCTCGACAGGACCAGAGGACGTCAGCGCACCTCGAACGGCTGCTCCTGCCACGCCTCCACGCTGCCATCGCGCCCGTACAGGCGCAGGCCGAGCCAATGCCGCCCCGGTGCCAGCGTGGCGGTATCCAGCGAGGCATCAAAGCCCACCGACGGATGCTGCGGGTCGGTACTGCCCGGCCAGGCGGGGCGGACGTCGAACACGCGCCCGTAGCGCGCATCACCGATCGGGCGGCCGTCGACCAGCACTTCGATGCGTGCCAGGCCGACGCCATCCTTGAAGGCCCAGCCCTTGATCGCCAGCGTTCCGGAAACCGTCTGACCATTGGACGGCGCATCCAGCCACGCCATCGCCGGCGTCACGCACGGCCCCGGTGCACGCTGCGCCGGCAACCGGAACAACAGGAACCGCTGGAAGCCATGGTCGCTGCTGACCACGCGCGGCGCGGGCAACGGCCCGACCTGCTCGCAGATGGTGTGATAGCGCGCCAGCAGATCGCGGTAGCGCTGGTCGCTGGGTGACAGCACCAGCAACATCGGCGTATTGCGCGGGCCTTCGTGCAGCAGGTTCCACTGCGCCAGCTGCGCGGTTCGCCCATGCTTGTCATTGAGCGGATGCGGCAACACCTGGATATCACCGTCGCCCAGCTGGAAGCCCAGTTCGGCACCGACCTTGAAGTTGCCCGCCAGGACACGCGTGCCGGGCGGCATCTGGCGCAGCTCGTCGCGCACCGCCACGGCCAGCGGTTGCCAGCCGGCGAAGTTGCGCGGGTAGTACTTGCTGCCCGCCATCTGCTCGCGCAGCGCCGGCGTGGACGCCATCAGGTAGTAGCCGAAGGCCAGCACGGTACCCGCCGCCGCCAGCCACCAGCCGGTACGGCGCAGCCAGCGCGGCCAGCCATTGAGCACCACCGGCACCGCCACCAGCAGTGCCAGGTAGCCCGGCAGCGGCCAGTGGAAACTGATGCGTTCGACATCGGTGAAGAAACCCAGCAGGAAAATGCCCAGCGTCGATACACCGCCCACCAGGCCGAAGTAGCGCCACTGCACCCGCGCGCCGCCGCCGCTGCGGGTGCCGGCCAGCGCGACCTTCCACATCGCGATGCACAGGATCGGCGTGACCAGCATCGGCTGGATCACCAGGAACCACAGTCCCTCCCACTCGAAAGCCCACGGGTGGCGCTCCACCACCTGGAACTTCAGGCCGGCATCATGGTTGTCCGCGTTCCAGGCCAGCAGCGGCAGCCAGGCCAGCACACCCACCGCCAGCGCCACCCATACGCGCGGATCGGCCAGCATGCGACGCCCCTGCGGCAACGCCAGCAGCGCGATGAACCCGACGCCGATGACACCGATGAAGCGGTAGTGGCTGAGCGCACCGATCAGCAGGCCCAGCGCCAGCTTCATCGCCGATGATGCATCCACGCTGTGCAGCAGGCGTGCGCCGGCGTGCAGGCAGATCACTGCGGCCAGCGCCATGGGCACGTCCGGCACCGCCAGCAGGCCCAGCGTGGCCGACAGCGGCATCAGCAGGGTCAGGCTGCCCGCCTGCCACCCGGCAACGTTGCCGAACCAGCGTGTGGCGATGCGCACCACCAGCAACGGCAACAGCGCACCGATGGCCAGGAACGGCAATCGCAATGCGAGTACGTGATGACCGCCAATCTCCACACCCAGGCGTGCCAGCCAGGCGGTCAGCCCCGGCAGATCGGAATAGGCAGCGGCCAGGTGCTGGCCTTCCTGCCAGTAGAACGCTTCGTCGACGAACAGCGGCAGGCGCGCAGCCACCACCAGCTTGGCCGCTGTGACCAGCGTCCACAACCAGAGAAATATCGTCCGCGCGCGCTGTTCGCCTTGCATTGCTCTATGGATAATCGAATGGATTCCAGACCTGAGACGATCATGCCAGCCTCGTCCCCCACTCCCAGCATGCTAACCGATCAACTGCGCCAGGCCCTGCGGGAGGCACAGGATCAGGTGAACGCACTGGTGCTGGGCAAGGTGCCGGAAGTCAGGCTGGCCTTTGTCGCCCTGCTTTCCGGCGGCCACCTGCTCATCGAGGATCTGCCTGGCCTGGGCAAGACCACGCTCGCGCATGCGCTGGCCAGCAGCCTCGGCCTCAGCTTCCAGCGCGTGCAGTTCACCTCCGACCTGTTGCCGGCCGATGTGCTTGGCGTATCGGTGTACGAGGCCGGCAGCCGCCAGTTCCAGTTCCATCCCGGCCCGGTGTTCACCCACGTGCTGCTGGCCGATGAGATCAACCGCGCACCGCCGCGCACGCAGAGCGCGTTGCTGGAGGCGATGGCCGAGCAGCAGGTCACCCTGGACGGACAGACGCATCCGCTGCCCGATCCGTTCTTCGTCATCGCCACGCAGAACCCGGTCGACCTGTCCGGCACCTTCCCGTTGCCGGATTCGCAGCTGGACCGTTTCCTGCTGCGCCTGGCAATGGGCTACCCGAGCGCGCAGGCCGAGCGCGAACTGCTGCGTGGCAGCGATCGCCGCGACCTGATCGCGCGCGCGGTGCCGAAGCTGGACGACACCCAGGTGCGTGCGTTGCGTGAAGCGGTTGGCCAGGTGCACGCCAGCGACGCGCTGGTCGACTACGTGCAGGCGCTGCTGACCCGCAGCCGCCAGCATGCCGGGGTCCGCGTGGGTCTGTCGCCGCGTGCCGGGCTGGCCCTGCTGCGCGCCGCCAGGGCGCACGCGCTGCTGCTCGGCCGCGGGCACGTGGTTCCCGAGGACGTGCAGACCCTGTTCGTGGCGGTGGCCGGCCATCGCCTGGTGGCCGAGGCCGAATCCAGTTCCGGGCCGGCACTGGCGCGCGCGATCCTGCAGACCGTCGCGGTGGACTGAAGGTGGCCACTCGCTGGGCACGCATGCAGCTGCTGGCACGCCCACGCAGGCCCGAAGCCCTGCCGCAGCGACTGGATCGCCATCGCATCTATGTACTGCCGACGCGCTTCGGCCTGTTCGTAGCCACCCTGCTGTCAGCGATGTTGCTGGGCGCACTGAACTACAACAACAACCCGGCCCTGCTGCTGGCGCTGCTGTTGGCCGCAGCGGCGATCGCCAGCGCCATCGCCGCGCACCTGCAGCTGTCCGGCCTGCAGATCGATGCAATCTCCGCCGAACCGGTACCGGCCGGGCAGCCGCTGCGCCTGCGCGTGGACCTTTCGCTGCGCGACCCGCGCGCGCGCCATGGGCTGCACCTGCAGCTGGCGGGAAGCGAGGCCTGGGTCGCGCTGCCGGCGCAGGGTCGCGGCGAAGTGGAGCTGGATGTCCCCAGCGAGCGCCGCGGCTGGCTGGAACTGCCCCGCATCCGCCTGTCCAGTACGCAACCGCTGGGGCTGGTGCGCGCGTGGTCGTGGGTGTGGCCGGAACAGCCGCTGCTGGTTTACCCGCTGGCCGAGGCCCAGGCACCGCCCCTCCCGGAAAGTGGCAGCGATCCCCTGCACACCCGCGCCCACGCCACGGGCGAAGAGCTGCATCAGCTGCGCCCCTATCGTGCCGGCGACGCCCCGCGCAGCATTGCCTGGAAGCACTCGGCACGCCGTGACAGCCTGCTGGTGCGCGAGTACGAGAAGCCGATCGGCATCGAAGTGGTACTGGACTGGCGCACGCTGGCGCCGCTGGCGCATGAGGCGCGCATCGCGCGGCTGGCACGCTGGGTCGACATGGCCGAGCGCGAGGGCCGGCGCTACACACTGCTGCTTCCGGCGCATCCGCCATTGGGTCCCGGCCAAGGCGCCAGCCACCACCACCTGTGCCTGCGCGCGCTGGCGTTGATGCCCCATGACTGAGCCCGCCGTCCTGCTTGATCGCAACGCCCGCAGCTGGACCCTGGCCAGCGCTGCGCTCGCGCTGTTGCCGCTGCTGCTGCAGCTGCCACCGGTGCTCGCCCTGGTGATCGCGATCGCCGCCGTACTGACCGCGGCACTCGCGTGGCGGCGGGTGCTGCCGATGCCGGTGCGCCTGCTGCTGGTACTGGCCATGCTGGCAACGATCGTCTGGCAGATGGGCATGGTGCGGCCGGGGCGTGACACCGGCTGTGCGCTGCTGGCGGCGATGCTGGCGATCAAATCCAGCGAACTGCGCAACCTGCGCGATGCACGCAGCCTGCTGGGGTTCGCACTGTTCTCGCCGTTCGCGGCCTTCCTGCTCGACCAGGGGCCGCTGACCACGGGGCTGGCGGCGCTGGCCGCCGTTGTCGCGCTGTTGGCCCTGCAGCGCCTGGCCCAGGACGAAGGCCGCAGCCCACGCCAGCCACTGCGTGGACAACTGCGTGGTGTCGGCCGCTTGCTGGGCATCGGCCTGCCGCTGGCACTGGCCTGCTTCTGGCTGTTCCCGCGCTTGTCCACGCCGTTGTGGGGCGTGCCCGAGCGGGCGGTGGGTACGCCGGGCCTGGCCGACAGCATGGCACCGGACCAGTGGCTGGACCTGATGGCCGACGACACCCCGGCGCTGCGCGTGCAGTTCTTCGGCGCGGTACCCGAGCCCGCGCAGCGCTATTGGCGCGGCCCGGTGCTGACCTCCTTCGATGGCCACCGCTGGAGCCGCGATCCCGCCGCGGCCCGGCGGTCCGCTCCCGTGGTCCAGGCGGCGGCACCGGGATGGGACTACCAGATCGACTACGAGCCTACCGACCGTCGCCTGCTGGTGGCACTGGACCTGCCCAGCCGCGCACCGGAGGGCAGCAGCTTCGATGCCGACATGAGCCTGCGCAGCGACCGCACGCTGTCCGCGCTCAGCCGCTGGCGGCTGCATTCGGCGCCACCGCAACGGTTCGACACCGATCTTTCGCCCTATCTGCGCCGCGCCGCGTTGCAGCTTCCGCCGGGCTTCAATCCACGTACCGCCCAGCTCGCACGGCAATGGCGGCAGGAGGTCGGCAACGATGACGAGGCTATCGTCCGTCGCGCGCTGCAGTGGATCACCCGCGATTTCTCCTACACGCTCGATGCCCCGGTGGCCGGGCGCGATCCGGTCGACGATTTCCTGTTCAACTACAAGGCCGGCTTCTGCCAGCACTTCAGCTCGGCCTTCGTGGTGCTGATGCGCAACGCCGGCATTCCGGCCCGGGTGGTGACCGGCTTCGCCGGCGGCACCCGCAACCGCATCGGCGACTACTGGGTGGTGAGGCGCATGGATGCCCACGCCTGGGCCGAAGTCTGGCTGCCACAACGCGGCTGGGTCCGGGTCGACCCGACCGCGGCCGTGGCGCCGGAGCGCATCCTGGACACGCTGGACGACCGCCTGCAGGCCGGCACCGATACCCCGCTGCAGCAGCGCTGGCTGCAGCTGGGGCAGATGGGCGACTGGCTGCGCCGCGGCTGGAACGACCTGGTGCTGTCCTTTGACGCGCGCCGCCAGCAGCAGCTGCTCAAGCCATTCGGGCTGGATGACCTCGGGCCGGCGCAGCTGGTGGCTGGCCTGGTGGTGGCCGCGCTGCTGGCGCTGGCGTGGATGGCCTGGCTGCTGGCCCGCGGCGAGCGCGAACGCGACCCGCTGCTGCGCGCCTGGCACCGGCTGGGTCGGCGGTATGCGCGCCTCGGGCTGGCTCGCGAGCCCTGCGAGACCGCGCGGGACTGGGCACGGCGGGTGCACGCCCAGCGCCCCGATCCGGCCCTGCTCGCGCTCAGCCAGCGTTTCGCCGACGCGCGCTACGCTGGAACTTGCACCGACCTCGCTTCATTATTGCGGGACCTGCGCAGGCATCGCCCGACTTCCGGAGCCTCCCCATGAACACCAAGTTCCTCCTCACCGCTGTGGCCACGCTGGCCCTGTCGGCCTGCGCCACGGCCCCCAAGCCGCTGCAGGGACAGTTCAGCCTGGTTTCCCCGCGCGACTCGGTCGCCACCCAGCAGGTCGGCACGCCGGTCCGATGGGGCGGCCGCATCATCGAAACCAAGCCCGGCCAGGGCGAGACCTGCTTCCAGATGATCTCGCGCCCGCTCAACGCCAGTGGCCGCCCGAACACCACCTCGTCCGATGCCAGCGATGGCCGCTTCATTGCCTGCCGCGCCGGTTTCTACGACCCGGCCGTGTTTGAAGCCGGCCGCGACGTGACCTTCATCGGCAAGATCGACGGCTACCAGAACACCCGCATCGGCGAGTACGACTATCGCCTGCCCAAGCTGTCGGCCGATGTGATCTACCTGTGGCCGGAACAGCGCCAGGTCGATGTGGTGCCCTACCCTTACGGCCCGTGGGGCCCGGGCCCGTATGGCCCGTACTGGGGTGGTTACGGCCGCTGGGGCTGGTGGTGATCTGATCGCCAACCGCCACGCGTGATCGGAAAAGGCCGCCTTCGGGCGGCCTTTTTTCATCCGTGCATGGCGTGGCTCTACTGCGGGGCAAGGGTGGAGGCCGGGCGCATCAGCGCCCCGGCGCGCCGAAATGGCCCAGCGGGGCACCCGCCAACAGGTGCATGTGGATGTGGAACACGGTCTGCCCGGCATGCTCGCGGCAGTTCATCACGATGCGGTAGCCGTCCTGCGCGAACCCTTCGCGGCGCGCATATTCGGCGGCAGCCAGGGCAAGCTTGCCGATCAGGTGCGCCTGCGATGGCTGCAGGTCGTCCAGGGTCGGGATGATCTCGTTCTTCGGAATGAACAGGACGTGCACCGGCGCCTGCGGTGCGATGTCCTTGAAACCGAGCACCTCGTCATCCTCATAGACGATGGTGGCCGGGATCTCGCGACGGATGATCTTGCTGAAGAGGGTTTCGTTGCTCATGGTCGGCCTCGGCGGGAGTGTCTTCCGCATTGTAGGCCGGTCGCGCCGGTCGCTGCCCGGCGCCTGCTCAATCGCGGAATTCGCTGCGCGTTCCGAACGCGTGCGACAGCGTGCCGCGGTCAACGTATTCAAGCTCGCCGCCCAGCGGCAGGCCCTGCGCCAGCCGGCTGGGCTGCACCTTGCGCGCGCGCGCCAGCTGCGCAAGGTAGTGCGCGGTGGCTTCGCCTTCGACGGTGGCACTGGTGGCGATGATCAGCTCCTGCACCTCACCTTCGGCCAGCCGTTGTTCCAGTTGCTCCAGGCCCAGCTCGCGCGGGCCGACGCCATCGAGCGGCGACAGCCGGCCCTGCAGCACGAAGTAGACACCGCGGAAGCCGGTGGCATTTTCGATGGCCAGGCGGTCGGCCGGCGATTCGACCACGCACAGCTGGCTGCGCTCGCGGCTGCTGTTGGCGCAGGTCGGGCACAGCTCGGTTTCGCTGAAGTCGCGGCACTGCGCGCAGTGGCCGATGCGCTCCACCGCCAGGGCCAGCGTCTCGGCCAGGCGCTGGCCACCTTCGCGCTCGCGTTCGAGCAGGTGGTACGCCATGCGCTGTGCGGTCTTCTGGCCTACGCCAGGCAGCACCCGCAGCGCGTCGATCAATTGTTCAAGCAGGGGTGCGGACACGGCGGCGTGCTTTCATGGCGTCGAGCAAGCTCGACGGCTACAGATTCCGTGGCACCCGCTTGCACGGGTGCCACGCTGGCAATCAGAACGGCAGCTTCATGCCCGGCGGCAGCTGCATGCCGGCGGTGGCCGAACCCATCTTCGACTTCGACTCGGCGTCGATCTTGTTCGAGGCATCGTTGAAGGCGGCGGCGATCAGGTCTTCCAGCATCTCCGGGTCGCTGGTCAGCGACGGGTCGATGCGCACCTTGCGGCATTCCTTGGCACCGGTCAGGGTCACGCTGACCATGCCGCCGCCGGCGCTGCCGGTCACTTCGATCCGGGCGATTTCTTCCTGGGCCTTCTGCAGGTTTTCCTGCATCTTCTGGGCCTGCTGCATCAGTTGGGCGATGTTTCCGCGCATGGTGTCTTACTCGTCAAAAGAACGGATGGAATCGGAAACAACCCGCGCGCTGTGCTGTTGGATCAGCACCTGCACTTCCGGGTCGTCCATGAAAACGGCCTCTGCCACCTGCTGCCGCTCGCCACGCTGGCGGTCGGCCCGCTGATGCAGGGTCTCGGCCGGAACGTGTTCGGTTTCCACGGTCTCGACCACGATCTTCGGCGCCTGGCCGAGGGCCTTCTGCAGCATCTCGCCGAGGGCAGCCAGCGCGCGCTCCGAGCGCAGGTATTCAAATCCGGGCGAAAGGCCCAGTTTCAAGGTCCCGTGCTGGCAGCTGATGAACGCGGCGTTGGCAGCCAGCTGCCGCGAGGGGCCGCTGAGGCCACTGGTGGCCACCAGGTCCAGCCAGTCTTCGGCAGTGGCCAGCTCGCTGACACCGTCCGGCGGCGCTACATCACGCACCGGGGCGGGTTCGACCGGCGCAATGGCAATGCCTTCGGCGCGGAACGGACGCTCCGGCCGCGCAGGCTCGCCAGCGACTGCGGCGGGAGCCGGAGGCTCATGCCAGGGCGCGACCATGGCCGCGTCCGGGCCCGCCATCTCCGCGGCCAGCGCCTCATCGCGCGCCTCCGCGTCCTGGGTGGCCCACGGTGGCAGGTCGTCGCTTGCCGCCTCCGCCTTCACTGGCGGCGGCGACTCGGGTTCCTCCACCGGAACCGGCTCGGGCTCAGGCGTCGGATCCGGCTCCGGCTGCGGGGCCGGCTCCGGTTCGGGATCAGGTTCGCGCGGAACGGCCTGTACCGGAGCGGCCACCTGCGCCGCCACGGCCGGGCTGGCCGAAGCAGCGGCAGCGGCCGGCGTCGCTTCGTGGCTACCGGCACCGCCGCCGCCACCGGCAGCGTTGCCACCTGCCGTGCCGCCCGCCGCACCGTCGATCGCCTTCGGCACCGGCGGTACCGCTGCGGCCGGACGGAACGCCAGCATGCGCAGCACCGCCATCTCGAAGCCCGCGCGCGGGCTCGGTGCCAGCGGCAGGTCGCGACGGCCGTTCAGGGCCATCTGGTACCAGAGCTGCACCACTTCCGGGCGCAGGCGCTCGGCGAATGCCGCCACATCCAGGCCTTCCGCAACAGCGGCGCCCGGCACCAGCTGCTGCACCTGGATGCGGTGCAGCCCTTCGGCCAGCGCTTCCAGCACGCCACTCCAGTCCGGCGAGAACTCGGCCAGCGCCGCGACCACCTGCAGCAGCCGCGGGCCATCGCCGGCGGCCAGCGCATCCAGCATCGCCGCCACCTGGGTGCGGTCCACGGTGCCCAGCATGGTGCGCACCACGTCCTCGCGCAGCGCGCCGCCGGCATAGGCGATCGCCTGGTCCAGCAGCGACAGGCCATCGCGCAGGCTGCCGTCAGCAGCCTTGGCCAGCTGCACGATGGCACTGCCGTCGGCCTCGATCGCTTCGGCCGCCAGGATGCGGGTCATCTGGCCCTGGATCTGGTCTTCATCCAGGCGCTTGAGGTTGAACTGCAGGCAGCGGCTGAGCACGGTGACCGGCAGCTTCTGCGGATCGGTGGTGGCCAGCAGGAACTTGACGTGCTCCGGAGGCTCTTCCAGCGTCTTCAGCAGCGCGTTGAACGCCGCCTTGGACAGCATGTGCACTTCGTCGATCAGGTAGACCTTGTACTTGCCGCGCGAGGGCATGTACTGCGCGTTCTCGATCACCTCGCGCACGTCGTCCACGCCGGTGTTGGACGCGGCGTCGATTTCCAGCAGGTCGATGTAGCGGCCGGCGTCGATGTCCAGGCAGGCTGCACACTGGCCGCAGGGGTCGGCGCTGGTGCCCTGCTCGCAGTTCAGCGACTTGGCGAAGATGCGCGCGATGGTGGTCTTGCCCACGCCGCGGGTGCCGGTGAACAGGAACGCGTGGTGGACCCGGCCGCTGTCCAGCGCATTGCTGAGCGCACGGACCACGTGTTCCTGGCCCACCAGCTCGGCAAAACGCTTCGGACGCCACTTGCGGGCAAGGACGAGATAGGACATCAGGCCACCGTTTTCCATCGGATGTTCCATTGTGCCATGCCTGTCCAGCCCCCTCGCCAACATCGCCCCCGGAGGTGTTGCCTGGCCGGGGTGCTTGTGTCCGGCCGCGCCGCCCGCTAGAATCTGCGCCCCTGCTAAGGCGTTTGCCGATGGCAGGATCCGGAGAGGTGTCCGAGTGGTTGAAGGAGCACGCCTGGAAAGTGTGTAAGCGTCTAAACCGCGCTTCGGGGGTTCGAATCCCCCTCTCTCCGCCAGATAAATGAAGAAGCCGCCCCTTGGGCGGCTTTTTTATTGGGCTGGCGGGAAGCGCCGCAGGTACTACCGGACTGAACAGGCCCTGCCGCCGTGGCCGGTCCAACGGCCCGCCCGCCGACGCCGCGCGATCCGCCGCGAGTCATCTGCGCCGGAGCAGTCCGCGCACGCAGGCGCCGACGAACGCCAGCCCCAGCAGCACCCACACGACCGTCATTCCCCACAGCGCACCGAACGTATCCAGGACCGGCTCCAGCCGCGGTTGCGCCGGGTCGTACAGCACGCGTACCGGCTGCCCGGGCTCATAGCCGAAGATCATGCCGCCCTGCGGGTACGAGACGCGTTGGCCGGTCGCGGTGGTGAACGCGACCTGCGGATGCGATCCGCCGGCGTTCAGGTGCTCGACCTGGCCATCAACGGCCTGCGCGACCTGCAGGAACTCAAGGCGATGCGTCACCTCGAAGGCGGCCACGGCAAGGATCAACAGACCCACCGCGCCAAACAGCAGGCCGCGCATGATCGGGGCTGGCCGGAAAAAAGAAGGGTCGGGCATCGCTGGGCAGCTCCGTTGCAGGCGGGAACACGAATGGGGCCGGCGGATCCTGCCGCGCGGTCAGTCCCACGTGTCGACAGCATAGCCCAGAAGCCATCGCGCCCCACTGCACGCCATCGCGACCGGATGCGCCTCGCCATTGCCCGCCACCGACGCACTCGCCTGGTACAGGCGCCTGTGTTCCGCACGGTCATTCGAGTGGGGAGACGTCAGCTGTAAAAGCATCGGCATCGCTCCATGTACCCTGGAACGCTTCGCCCCCTCCCAACGCCTGGACGGTTGAAATGCAGCCGGGCAACTCCAAGGCATTTCCCATGAACCTCCGCCTCTACCGCCCCGCAGATGCCCGCGCCTGCCTGTCGATGTTCGACAGCAACGTGCCCACCTACTTCGCGCCCGAAGAGCGCAGCGACTTTGAACGCTTCCTGCGCGAACAGGCCGTGGACTGCGCATTTCAGGTCATCGAGCGCGACGGCAGCATCGTGGCCTGTGGCGGCCTGTCGCGACGCGGCGACAGCAGTGCCGGCTTCTGCTGGGGCATGGTGCAGCGCGCGCTGCACCGGCAGGGACTGGGCCGCGAACTGGCGCTGGCTCGCCTGCGCCAGGCCGAAGCGGATCCCTCGATCAAGCGCATCACGCTCAGCACCAGCCAGCACACCCAGGGCTTCTATGCTGGCCTGGGCTTCCAGGTGACGCGGATCGTGTCCAATGGCCACGGCGCCGGGATCGACGCCGTGGAGATGGAGCGGAGGGTCTAGCCCTCCGCCCGCCCTGGATCCACGCGAGCCTGGATCCAACGTCGCCGCGCTTTCCTCAGAAGCCCACGCGCAGGTTGATCTGCCCACCCACATCGCGGCGGCCGTCGCCATGCTGGCCCTGTACGAACATCGACAGCTGGCTGTTGCGGCCAAGGCCGACCGCCACGCCAAGCTGGCTGACCAGCGCATTGCGTGCCATCACCGCACTGTAGACATCGAAGGCATTGCCGCCCACCGCGAAGCGGTTGCGGCTGGCCACATCGGTGTCACCCGAGGCGTGCTGCCAGCCGAGGCCGACGGTCAGCTGCGCCGGGAAGCGCTCGCCGCTGCCCACGTCCCAACGGCCGCGCACGCCCACCGTGCTGACATTGAGCGTGTCCTTGCCGCCTTCCAGCACCAGTGCGGCGCTGCCGCCCTGCTCCACGGCACGATCACTGTCGACCCAGTGCCGGGTGAACTGCACGTAGGGTTGCAGTTGGGTCCTGCCATGGGTCCAGGTCCAGCTGCCCTCCACCTGCGCGATGGTCACGTCCGAATCCTGGCGGCTGTACAGGGTCTGGCTCAGCAGCGGCACCTCACGCGTGGTGCGCGTGCGGTAGTCACCGCGCGACACGCTGCCACCGACCGCGAAGCCGTTGTTCCATTGTCCCTGCGCGTACAGGCCGAACGTGTTGCCACGCAGGCGGGACCGCGCGCTGCGATCGTACAGGCGGGTATCCAGGCGCTCATTGCCAGCCGCCGCACCCAGCACCACGTGCTCGCCCAGCTGCCAGTCCACGCCCGCCATCACCGCATTGCGGTTGGAGCGGATGTCGGCACCGTTGCCGTCACCGTCCTGGCGGAACACCTTGCCGCTGCCGGCCAGCCAGGCCGAAGCGCGCTCGCCCCGCACGGTCGGCAATTCGCTGCCCAGGCGCTGGCGGATGCCCTCCTCCAGGTAGTTGTCATACAGCAGCACCGCGCGGCTGGCCGCATGCACTTCGCCTGACAGCTGGTCGAAGGCGCTGCGCGCAGTGGCCGCGTCGTAGAGCAGCACCGTGTTGTACAGGCCCAGCGCCGGGCCACTCTGCGGCAGGCTGTCCAGCGCTGCGGCAGTGTTGTACTGGTTGCGCGTCGTCGCTGCGGTGGTGAATGCCGCAGTCTGCGCCACGTCGATCTGCAGGTTGGCGGTGTTGGCCGTATAGACCGGCGTGATCGTCAGGAAGGCCGACGGCGAGGTTGCCGCAGCGAACTGCCCGCTCACGCCCCCCCCTGCATTGACCACCGTGTACTGCTGGCCCTGCTGGTAGCTGGTGCTCGGCGAAATGGTGTTCACCCGCACCGTACTGCCACCCACATTGGCACTGCCGCCCACCTTCACCGTGTCGCTGCCGGTGGCCCCCAGATCGATGCCCAGCGTACTGCCCGGCGACAGCGTCAGGTTGCCGCCGACGGTGATCGTTCCGGTGCCATTGCCGGCACCACCGCCATTGCCCGGGCCATTGCCCGGCGACAGCACGCCACCGCTGGATACGGTCACGCCACCGCCGGTACCGCCGATGGTGCCGGTGCCGGAGAGCGTGGTGCCACTGCCGATGGTCCACTGGCCGCCGATGTTGCCGGTGACGTTCAGGCCACCGCCGGTGACCTGGCCCGTGCCGCTGAAGCCAGCACTGTTGCCGCCCAGATTCAGGCTGCCCGGGCCGGCCTGCACGATGCTGCCGCCACCACTGATGCTGCCGCCGAGCGTGGTGGTGCCACCGGTGTTGATCACCAGGCCACCGTTGTTGGTGATGTTGCCGGTGATCGCACCGCTGGCGCCACCGTTGCCGACCTGCACGGTGCCGCCGGCATTGATGGTGGTACCGCCGGTGTAGGTGTTGTTGCCGGTCAGGACCACGGTGCCGGCACCTGCCTGGGTCAGGCCACCGCTGCCGCTGATCGTGCCGCCCACCGTGGTGTTGCCGCCGACGTTGAACACCAGGCTGCCGTTGTTGGCAACGTTGCCGGTGATCGCACCGCCCGCGCCACCGTTGCCGACCTGCAGCGTGCCGCCGGTGTTGATGGTGGTGCCACCGGTATAGGTGTTGTTGCCGGTCAGGACCACGGTGCCGGTGCCGGCCTGGGTCAGGCCGCCGCTGCCGCTGATGGCGCCGCCGACGGTAGTGTTGCCACCCACGTTGAACACCAGGCTGCCGTTGTTGACGACACTGCCGCCGATCGCACCGGTCGCACCACCATTGCCGACCTGCAGGGTGCCACCGGCATTGATGGTGGTCGGGCCGGTATAGGTGTTGTTGCCGGTCAGGGTCAGCGTGCCGCTGCCGGCCTGGGTCAGCCCGCCACTGCCGCTGATGGTGCCGCCCAGCGTGGTGTTGCCGGCCACGTTGGAGAGCAGCGTGCCGTTGTTGATGACATCACCGACGATCGAGCCCGTCGCACCGCCATTGCCAAGCTGCAGCGTACCGCCGGCGTTGATGGTGGTGCCGCCGGTGTAGGTGTTGGTCCCGGTCAGCAGCAGCGTGCCGCTGCCGGCCTGGGTCAGGCCGCCGCTGCCACTGAGGGTGCCGCCCAGCGCGGTGTTGCCGGCCACGTTGGAAATCAACGCGCCATTGTTGGTGATATCGCCGGCGATGGCGCCGGTCGCGCCGCCGTTGCCCACCTGCAGCGTGCCGCCGGCATTGATGGTGGTCCCGCCGGTGTAGGTGTTGTTGCCCACCAGGGTCAGCACACCGCTGCCGGCCTGGGTCAGGCCACCACTGCCGCTGATCGCGCCGCCGACCGTGGTGTTGCCGCCGACGTTGAACACCAGGCTGCCGTTGTTGGCAACGTTGCCGGTGATCGCGCCGGTCGCACCGCCATTGCCCACCTGCAGGGTGCCACCGGCATTGATGGTGGTGCCGCCGGTATAGGTGTTGTTGCCGGTCAGGGTCAGCGTGCCGCTGCCGGCCTGGGTCAGGCCACCACTGCCGCTGATGGTGCCACCGAGCGTGGTGTTGCCGGCCACGTTGGACACCAGCGCACCGTTGTTGGTGATATCGCCAACGATCGCACCGGTCGCACCACCGTTGCCGATCTGCAGCGTGCCGCCGGCATTGATGGCGGTCCCTCCGGTGTAGGTGTTGTTGCCGGTCAGCACCAGCGTGCCGCTGCCGGCCTGGGTCAGGCTGCCGCTGCCACTCACCACTGCGCCCACGGTGGCCGTCGTGCCCAGGTTGTAGACCAGGCTGCCGTTGTTGGTGATGTCGCCCAGCACCGAACCGCTGCTGCCGCCGTTGCCGATCTGCAGCGTGCTGCCACCGTTGATGGTGGTGCCTCCGGTATAGGTGTTGTCGCCACTCAGGGTCAGCGTGCCGGTACCGCCCTGCACCAGGCCGCCGGTACCACTGAGCACGCCGGCAAAGGTCGTGCTGGCATTGTTGCCGCCGGTGGTCAGGGTTGCACCGCCCAGCACCACGCTGGAACCGGTCACGCCGGCCAGGCCTCCGATGCTCTGGCTGCCACCGGCGCTGATATCCAGCGTGCCCGCACCGGCCAGGTTGACCGTGCTGGCGCCGGACAGGCTGCCGCCGGCCGCAACTGCCAGCGTGCCGCTGTTGATGGTGGTGGTGCCGGTATAGCTGCTGGCACCGCCCAGGGTGACTGTCGCCGCGCCATCCTTCAGCAGGCCACCAGCGCCGCTGATCGGGCCGTTCAAGGTCAGCGCGTTGCTGCCAGCCAGGGTCAGCGTGCCGCTGGCCAGCTGCACGGTGTTGGCCAGGGTCAACGCGCTGGTGCCATCCAGGCTGGCGTCACCGCCTACGGTCAGCGCGCCGGTGCCCAGCGATCCGTCGTTGCCCAGCAGCAGGCCACCGGCGTTGAGGGTCACGCCGCCGGTGAAGACGTTGACGCCCGTCAAGCCCTGGATGCCTGCGCCGTTCTTTACCAGACCACCGGCCCCTCCGATGGTGCCAGCGAACGTGGTATTGCCCACGCCATTGAGGGTCAGCGTGCTGCCGCCCAGCGCCACGGTCGAACCTGCCACGCCTGCCAGCGAACCGATCGCCTGCGCACCACCCGCGCTGATGTCGAAGGTGGTACCGGCGTTGGCCAGGGTGACCGCACCGGTCGCCGCCAGGCTGCCGCCGGCACCGATCGCCAGCGTGCCGGCGTTGATGGTGGTGCCACCGGTGAAGGTGTTGGTACCGGTCAACGTCTGCGTTCCCGAACCTTCCTTGATCAGGCCACCGGAGCCGGCCACCGAACCACTGAACGTACCGTTGGTGGCATCACCGATCGTCAGCGTGTTGGCACCCAGGTTCACCGTACCGTTGCCGACCAGGGTGCCGAACTGCTGCGTGCCGCTGCCCGCTGACAGATCGAAGGTCGCACCCGAGGCCAGGTTGACGATGCCGCTGGCGTGCAGGCTCGCGCCCGCGCCCAGTGCCAGCGTACCGGCGTTGATGTTGGTGCCACCGGTATAGGTATTGGTGCCGTTCAAGGTCAGCGTTGCGGCGCCCTCCTTGGTCAGGCTGCCGGTGCCGCTCAGGTTGCCGTTGAGGGTGAGGTTGTTGCTGCCGAGGACGGTCAACGCGTTGTTGAGGGTGAAGTTGTTGGCGAGGGTGACCGCGGTGTTCGAATCGAGCGTCGCAGCGCCTGCGACCGTCACCGCACCGGTGCCCAACGCAGCATTGTTGCCGACCACCAGGCCGCCGGCGTTGAGCGTTACGCCGCCGCTGAAGGTGCTGACGCCGTTGAGCGTCTGCACGCCTGCGCCGTTCTTGACCAGGCCGCCGTTGCCACTGATCGCACCGCTGAAGGTGCTGTCCACGGTGCCGCCCAGGGTCAACGTGCTGCCGCCCAGCGCCACCGTACTGCCGGCGACGCCGGCCAGCGAGCCGATGGCCTGGTTGCCCGCCGAAATGTCGAACGTGCCGGCACCGGCCAGGTTCACCGCGCCGGTCGCGGCGAGGCTGCCACCGGCGCCGATCGCCAGCGTGCCGCTGTTGATGGTGGTGCCACCGGTGTAGGTGTTGGCGCCGGTCAGGGTCACGGTGGCCGCACCGTCCTTGATCAGTCCGCCCGTGCCGGAGATCACGCCGCCCAGGGTCAGCGCCTGGCTGCCGAGCAGACCGAGGTTGGCGCCGCCGGCAAGCCCGATGTTGTTGGCCAGGCTGACGCCGGTCGATGCATCCAGCGTCGCGTTGCTTCCCACCGTCAGCGCACCGCTGCCGAGCGCAGCGTTGTTGCCAACCACCAATGCGCCGCCATTGAGCGCGACGCCACCGCTGAACAGGTTGGCGCCGCCCAGCGTGAGGCTGCCGGCGCCGTTCTTGACCAGGCCGCCGGTGCCGGAGATCGCGCCATCGAAGATGCTGTTGCCAACGCCGCCCAGGGTCAGCGTCTGCGCCCCCAGGCTCACCGTCGAACCCGCCACGCCGTTCAACGCCCCGATGGTCTGGTTGGCGCCGGCAGCGGAGATATCGAAGCCTGTGCCTGCCGCAGTGAGCGTCACCGCACCGGTCGCGGCCAGACTGCCGCCGGGGCCGATCGCCAGGGTACCGGCGTTGATGAAGGTGCCGCCGGTGTAGGTGTTGGCACCGGTCAGCGTCTCGATGCCGGCACCGACCTTGGTCAGGCCACCGGTGCCTGCGATCGAGCCACTGAAGGTGCCATCGGTGGCACCGCCGACCTCGATCGAGTTGGCGCCGAGATTCACTGTGCCGTTGCCGACCAGCGTGCCGAACTGCTGCGTGCCGCTGCCGGCCGACAGGTCCAGCGTGGCGCCGGTGGCAAGATTGACGGTACCGCTCGCGGCCAGGCTGGCACCGGCGCCCAGCGCCAGCGTGCCCGCATTGATGGTGGTACCGCCGGTATAGGTGTTGGCGCCGTTCAAGGTCAGCGTCGCGCTGCCATTCTTGGTCAGGCTGCCGGCCCCGGAAAGGACGCCGTTGAGTGTGAGTGCCTGGGTCCCGAGCACGGTCAGCCCGGCATTGAGCGCAATGTTGTTGGCCAGCGTTGCCAGGCCGGTGGTATCCAGCGTGGCAGCACCACCGACGGTCAATGCGCCCGTGCCCAGCGCTGCGTCATTGCCGAGCACCAGTCCGCCTGCATTGAGCGTCACGCCACCACCGAAGGTATTGGCGCCGGACAAGGTCTGTACGCCCGCGCCCACCTTGACCAGGCCACCACCGCCGCTGATCACGCCATCGAACGCGGCGTTGCCGGCCGTACCGAAGGTGAGCGAATTGCCGCCCAGCGTCAGCGTGCTTCCCCCCGCTCCGTTGAGCGCACCGATGGTCTGGTTGCTGCCGGCGCCGGAGATATCGAAGCCAGCGCCGGCGCCCAGCGTGACATCGCCCGCCGCGGCAAGGCTGCCTCCGGTTCCCAGTGCCAGCGTGCCAGCATTGATGGTGGTGCCGCCGGTGTAGGTGTTGGCACCGGACAGGGTCAGCGTGGTGGCGCCATTCTTGACCAGGCTGCCGTTGCCGCCGATCACGCCCGAGAGCGTCAGCGCGTTGCTGCCAGGTACGGTCAGCGCGACACCCGAGCCCAGCGTGACCGCATTGCCGAGGGTGACTGCAGCGCCTGCATCCAGCGTGGTGCTGGTAGTCACCGCCAGCGTGCCGGTACCCAGCGCACCATCCGCACCGACCACCAGGCCACCACCGTTCAAGGTCAGGCCGCCACCGAAGGTGTTGGTGTTGTTGAGGGTCAGCAGGCCCGTACCGTTCTTGACCAGGCTGCCATTGCCGGCCACCACGCCACCAAGCGTGACATCGTTGCTGCCGCCCAGCGTCAGCTGCGTGCCCGCACCGAAGTTCACTGCATTGGCCAGGGTCAACGCCACCGTGCTGTCCAGCGTGGTGGTGCCACCGATGCCCAACGCACCGGTGCCGAGCGCGCCGGCATTGCCGAGGATCAGGCCACCCGCGTTGAGTGCAACTCCGCCACTGAAGGTGTTGGCACCGGACAGCGTCTGCACGCCGGTACCCGTCTTGACCAGGCCGCCAGTGCCACCGATCACACCGGCAAAGCTGCCGTTGCCGGCGCCGCCAAAGGTCAGCGACTGCGCGCCCAGCGCCAGCTGGCTGCCGGCGACGCCGTTGAGTGCGCCGATGGTCTGCGCGGCACCGGCTGCCGAGATGTCCAGCGTCGCACCGGCGCCGGCAAGATCCACCGCACCGGCTGCGGCAAGGCTGCCACCGGCCCCCAGCGCCAGCGTGCCGGCGTTGACGGTGGTGCCACCCCCGAACGTGTTGGCGCCAGACAGCGTGAGGCGCGCCGCGCCATCCTTGATCAGCCCGCCGGCGCCGAACACCGGACCGGTCAGCGTCAGGTCATTGCTGCCCAGCACGGTGAGGTTGGCGCCCGCAGCGAGGCCGAGGGTGTTGCCCACCGAAAGCGCCGCAGTGGCATCCAGCGAAGCGTTGCCGCCCACGTCCAGCTGGCCGGTACCCAGCGCCTGTGCGTTGCCAAGCTGCAGTACGCCCGCGTTGAGCCCGACGCCCCCGCTGAACGTATTGGCGCCGTTCAATGCCAGTGTCGCCGCACCGTTCTTGACCAGCCCGCCGGTGCCGCTGATGACGCCCTCCAGCGACACGTTCTGGCTGCCCAGCAGATCCAGCACCGCACCGGCGCCGAGGTTGACGCTGTTGGCCAGGTCCAGCGCCACCGAACTGTCCAGCGTGGTATTGGCCCCCACCGACAATGCACCGGTGCCCAGCGCGCCGGCATTGCCCAGCAGCAGGCCGCCGCCGTTGACGGTCAGCCCGCCACCGAAGCTGTTGGCGCCATTGAGGGTCAAGGTGGTGGCACCGTTCTTCACCAGCCTGCCCGCACCGGACACCACCCCACCCAGCGTGATCGCCTGCGAACCCGGCAGCGACAACGCGGCGCCTGCACCCAGTGCCACGTTGTTGCCCAGGTTCAGCGGCGCACTGCCGTCGAGCGAGACGTTGCCACCGATGCCCAGCGTCCCGCTGCCGAGTGCGCCGCTGTTGCCCAGCAGCAGGGCGCCAGCGTTCGCGCTCAGTCCACCACTGAAGGTGTTGGTACCGTTCAAGGTCAGCGTCGCCGCGCCGTTCTTGACCAGGCTGCCGGTGCCCGTAATGTTGCCGGCCAGGGCGAGGTTCTGGCTGCCCGGCAGGGTCAGGGCCGCGCCGAGGTTGATCGCATTGCCCAGGTTCAGCGCTGTCGTGGCGTCCAGCGAGCCGTTGCCACTGACCGTCAGCGCGCCGCTTCCCAGCGCACCGGCATTGCCCAGCACCAGGCCACCGGCCGCAAGGTCCAGGCCACCACTGAAGGTATTGGCGCCGGTCAGCGTCTGCACGCCGGTGCCCTGCTTGATCAGGCCACCGGTGCCGCCGATCACGCCGGCGAACGTCTGGTTGGTGGCATCACCGAAGGTGAGCGTGCTGCTGCCCAGCGTCACCGTGCTGCCGGCAATACCGGACAGCGCGCCGATGGTCTGGTTGCCGCCGAGCGAGATGTCCAGGTCCGCGCCAACGCCGGTCAGGCTGACCGCACCGCCGGCGGCCAGGCTTCCGCCGCTGCCCACCGCAACCTTGCCGGCATTGATCGCCAGGCCGCCGGTGAAGGTATTCGCGCCACCCAGCGTAAGCGTGGCGGCACCGTTCTTGACCAGGCTGCCGGTGCCACCGATGGCGCCGCCCAGCGTCAATGCATTGCTGCCCAGTACATTCAGCAGGCCACTTGCGCCGAGGTTGATGCCATTGCCCACGCTCAGCGCCGCGCTGGCATCGAGCGTTGTCGCACCGCCGACATTCAGCGCGCCGGTTCCGAGCGCGCCGGCATTACCCAGGACCAAGCCACCGGCATTGAGCGCCAGCCCACCACCAAAGGTATTTGCACCGTTGAGCGTCAGCGTGGTCGCACCGCTCTTGACCAGGCCACCGGCGCCACCGATCACGCCGTTGAACGTGAGCGCCTGTCCGCCAAGCAGATTGAGGCTGGCACCCGAACCAAGGTTGACCGCGTTGGCCAGTGCAAGCGGCCCCGTGGTTCCATCGAGCGTCACGTTGCCACCGACACTGAGCGCACCGCTGCCCAGCGCAGCAGCATTGCCCAGCAGCAGGCCACCGGCGTTGAGTGCCACGCCGCCACTGAGGTTGTTCACGCCCGACAAGGTCTGCACGCCGGTGCCCAGCTTGACCAGGCCCCCCGTGCCTGCGGCGAACGTGCCGCTGTAGCTGGTATCGCCCAGCCCCGCGAGGGTGAGCGTGCGGCTGCCCAGGTTGACCGAACCGCCGAGGCCCGCCAGCGAACCGATGGTATGGTTGGCGGCCGCCGACAGGTCCAGGGTGGTACCGACGCCGACCGTGATCGCACCGGTGGGCGACAGGCTGCCGCCCGCGCCCAGCGCCAACGCGCCTCCGGCCAGGTTGAAACTGCCGGTCAGCGCATTGGCGCCGTTCAAGGTGAGCGTGCCGGCGCCGTTCTTGGTCAGGTTGCCGGCACCGGAGATCGAACCGTTCAATGACAACGCATTGCTGCCCAGCAGGCTCAGCGAGCCCCCGCCATTGATCACCAGATTGTTGCCCAGGGTGAAGCCCGCCGTCGTATCCAGTGAGGCGCTGCCACCCACGGTCAGGCTGCCGCTGCCCAGTGCACCAGCATTGCCCAGTACCAGGCCGCCGGCATTGAGGTTGACGCCGCCGGAGAACAGGTTTGCGCCGCCAAGAGTAACGATGCCGGTGTTGTTGACCGTCAGCCCGCCAGTACCGGACAGCACGCCCCCCAGGCTGAACGCATTGGTCCCTGCCAGGGACAGATTGCCACCAAGGCTGAAAGCGTTGGCCAGGTTCAGACCGGCCGTGGAGGAGGCGATGGCACCGCCGTTGGCGGTGAACAGCCCGGTGCCGAAGGAACCGGCATTGTTGAAATTGACCAGGCCATCATTGAGCGTGGTCGTACCCGCACCCGCCCACGCACCCTGCAGGTTCCAGGTACCGCTGTTGACGGTGAGCTTCTGGAAGTTGAGGTACTGGTTCCAGCCCAGCGTGGTCACCGCGCCGCCGGTGCCGGACCCCGGGCCGCTGACGACGTTCTGCAGCACCAGCGTGTTGTTGGCCGCACCACTGCCGGTACCGGCGTCGACCGATCCCGCAGCCGCAACCTTTACCCCGGTGACACCGGTAATCACGCCGGCAAGAGCGGTGCCGCCGCCACTCACAACGCTGGAACCCGACACTGCGGTGAAGGTGTTGCCGCCGGTTGAATCACCCAGGTGAACGCTGCCACTGACCGCCCCCGCATTGAGGAACGTGTTACCGCCAGAAGCCCCCAGGCCGACGCGTCCGTCGATGGTGCCGGTGTTGGTCACAGCGGCGGCTGCACCACCATAGGTCACCACCGTGGTCGCGTCGGAAACGCTGCCTGCACCGATCAACGACGTGCTGATCAGGCCGGCGTTGTTGATGGTGGTGGTGCCGTTGACGTTCTGTGCCACCAGCGCCTGTCCACCGAAGCCCAGCAGCGTTGCGATGTTGACGACACCCTTGATCTGTCCGCTGGCGTTGTTGTTGACGACGATCGCGCTGTTGTTGGAAGAAGCATTGCCGATGACCAGGCCGGGCGAGGCGAGGATGATCGAGCTCGGATCGATCGTGCCATTGTTGTTGACCGTCACGTTGTCGCCGGTCAGCGTCGCTGCGTTGCCTCCCCCTACGACCGGCGGCGTACGCAGCAATGCACCTGCGGCGATGTTCAGCGTGAGGCCGTTGGTCGCGTTGGAGTAGTTGTTGATGTTGGTGGTGCTGTCGCAGTTCACGGTTGTGGTGCCCGTGCACGCTGCGAATGCCGATCCGCTGGCCAGTGTGGCGGCCAAAGCCGCCGCCAGCTGGTGCGCCCGCAATCGCGGCACCCGCCCTGCGCTGACCGCGCTTCCGCCGGGATTCTGGGCGACCTCCGAAGCAACCTGCATTACCCCAAGGGCACGATTGAAAACCAGACGGTAAATGCGGTTCATCGGTAAATCTCCATGAAAAGACCGGATGGCACAGCTGGCAGGTTTTTTGGAGACAATGCGGCCCACCCCGGCTCCCCGAACGGGAACAAGGCCTGAAGGCATTAACTCCTGAAAATCTTCACATCTTCACGCGATCGCACCCGGGGACAGGTGCGCCAGCGCGTCCGTCAAGGCGAAAACTCCCCGGTTTCGCCCGACGAATGGCGGCACTGTGCGACCGACGGTGCCAGCGGCATGTGAATCACGCGCGCTATTTTTATGACGTGCGTCAAATAATAGGGGCGGACAAAATGGTTTTGCCGAAAATGCATATTGCTGCATGCGGCGGAGAATCCATTCCCCGCCATGAGTAAATAAATTCAGCTGCTGGAGAGTTTCATCAGCACCAGGCCGAAAACGATCAGCACCGCCGCACCGATCCGCATCGGGCTGACCTGCTCGCCCAGAAACACGATGCCCACCACGAACGCGCCGACCGCGCCGATGCCGGTCCAGATCGTGTAGGCGGTGCCCAGCGGCAGGCTGCGCATGGCCACCGCCAGCAGCCAGAAGCTGGCGACCATGCTGATGATCGTGACCACGGTGGGGGTGAGCCGGGTGAAGCCTTCGGACTGCTTCATGGATACGGCCCAGACGATTTCCAGCAGGCCGGCAAACAACAGATAGATCCAGGCCATGACGGCCCTCCTCTTGGTAGGGCCAGGCCGTCCTGGTCATTGGTTCCCGATGTGGGGGAGGTCGTTCCTCCTGGCCGGCATTCTAGCAACGGGGGTGGGTGCCGGCCGCTGCCGGCGCGACGGGTTACAGCCGATTCAGTGCGTGAAGCTGGCATCGACGCACCCGCCTGCGCTAGAATGAGCGCCTGCCATCGGCCAGCCGATGTGCAGTCCGGCTGTGGTCTCCGGCGCATCGCGCGCTGCTTCCCCTGTTCCGTGAACTGGCCGCCTACCGGGCGGCCAACGTCTCTATGGTGGCCCCGTCGGCCCCTCGCGACGCTAGGTCGAAAACCCCGCCAGGGCCGGAAGGCAGCAACGGTATCGATCGACGCGGGCGCCGAGGTCAGCCGGCGGGGCCATCGCCTTTTCTGCACTGGGGTCAGATCCCTTTGCATGGCAAGGGGCTCTGGCCCCGGCGTCGCATTCTTTGCCCGGCATGGCCCCGCGCCAATCTGGCTCGGGCGTGCCTGGTGGAACACCCGGCGCCACAGCGAACTGCGCAGCACCCCGTGCTGCAGCGGCCTATCGAAGTGACAGCGGCTGCGGTAGCGCACCTGGGCCAGCCCCTCGGCCAACCGTGCATTCCAGCGCCTCCAGTCCAGCGGCCAGCACCGTATCGGCGGGCTGGCCGCTCCTGCTCAGGGCGGATCCTGCGCCAGTACGTGCGGCGCGGTCGGGCTCGCCAGCGGCACGCACTGCCCTGGCTGCGCGACGCGGTGCCCGCGCGCGGCCAGCGCCTGGCCATCGGCCGCGCTGGCGTAGTGGTACAGCATCATCCGCGCCTGCAGGTCGGTGCTGTATTCACGCTCCAGGTCGTCCACGCCGGTGTGCGACGGATTGCCGTGCAGGCCGCAGTCGTGGGCGATCAGTTCGTTGTCGTTGGCGAAGCGGGCCAGCATCTCCGGAATCGGCCGGGTGTCGCCGCTCCAGGTCAGCGCGCCCTGCAGGCGCAGGCCGTAGGCGGTCTCCGGCCAGTGGTGGCGCACCGGGAACACCTCCAGGCGCACCCCCTCATGCCAGAACGCCTCACCCACCACGACCAGCTGGAACGCATCCCAGAAGTTCGCACCGCCTTCGGCCAGCACGTTCGGGTAGTCACCGATGCGCTTGTGCAGCAGCGGCACCACCGTGGCGGGCACGTACAGGCGGACCTTGCCGCGCCGGTGCGCATTGAAGAAGGTGTCCACGAACAGGCGCTCGAAGCCGGCCACGTGGTCCAGGTGCACATGGGTGACGAACAGCGCCTGCGGCATCTGCCCGTAGTGCGCCTTGAACGCGGTCAGTCCTTCGCCGCCGCAATCGATGGTCAGCCACGGGCGACCATCGCGCTCGATCACCGACATCGGCGACCCCAGCTCGACCGCCGACGCATTGCCGACGCCGAGGAAACGCAACGACCAGTCCATCAGGTGCCCCGGTTCCAGGCCATGTCATAGGCGCGGCGCAGCCGCGCGTAGTCCTTCTGCACGTCTTCCACGCTGCGCTCGCCGCGCAGCTTGATCAGCGAGCGCAGCAGGCGCTTGAGGTTGCGCTCGCGCCAGGCGGTGGCCGGAATGCGGATCACCCCGCGATCGAAGTCGATCAGCCAGCCATGGCCACTGCCATCGAACAGGATGTTGTGCGCGTTGAGGTCGGCATGGTCGAGGCCGGCGCGGTGGAAGCGGGCGATCAGCCGCCCGGTTTCCTCCCAGGGGGCGCCGCGGCCGGCGACCAGTGCGCGGTCGGCCAGCGAGCGCACGCCCTCGATCCGCTCCATCAGGATCGCCGCCCGGTAGCGCAGGCCCTCGCGCATGTAGAACGCGGCGATCGGCCGTGGCACCGGCAGCTTCTTCTCGCGCAGCGCGCGCATCAGGCGGAATTCGGCGAAGCTGCGGGTCCGGTCCGAGCCGCGCCAGAGATACTGGTCGTGGCTGATACGGGCGGCCATCCCGCCGCGCAGGTAGTGGCGCAGCACGCTGGCCCCGAACGGCGCATCGACGAACCAGGCGCTGCCGCGGCCGCCCTCGCCCACCGGCCGGGCCCTGCTGCCCCAGTGCTGGGGCGAGAACAGGCCGATCTCGGCTTGCCGCAGCCGCTCGCGGTCGAACAGAATGGCCCCGATGCCGCGACCCTCGCGGCATGGCGTCAGCGCTTCATTGGCGTCGAATGCGACCATTTCATTGAGTCTAACAACACATGGCATCAGCGTCCTCCTCCTTGTGCCTCCTGCGCCTGTCCGCACTGGGCGACGTCACCCACGTGGTGCCCCTGGTGCGCACCCTGCAGGCTGCGCGCCCGGACACGCCGATCCACTGGATCATCGACAAGGTCGGCCACAAGCTGCTCGACGGCCTGCCCGGCGTCACCTTCCATGCCTACGACAAGCAGAGCGGCATGGCCGGGGTCAAGGAACTGCGCAGGCAACTGCCGCCGGGGCGCTTCGAAGCGCTGCTGCAGATGCAGGTCGCGTTCCGCGCCAACCTGCTGTCAGCCTTCATTCCGGCCGAGCGCCGCATCGGCTACGACCGCAGCCGTTCGAAGGACCTGCATGGGCTCTTCATCAACGAGCGCATCCCCGACCGCCCCGGCATCCATGTGCTGGATGCCATCGGCAGCTTCTGCGAACCGCTGGGCCTGCGCCAGACCGAGGTCAGCTGGGACCTGGCCGTGCCGCCGTCCGCCTTCGAGTGGGCCGCCGCGCAGTGGCAGGACGATGGCCGCCCGGTACTGATGATCTCGCCCTGCTCCAGCCACGTGCGCCGCAACTGGTACGCCGACCGCTACGCCGCCGTGGCCAACCACGCCGTGCAGCGCGGCTGGCAGGTGGTGCTGTGCGGTGGCCGCAGCGAGCTGGAACGCAGCATGGCCGACGCCATCCAGGCCCAGCTGCAGACGCCGGCACTGGATCTGGTCGGCAAGGACACGCTCAAGCAGCTGCCCGCGCTGCTGGCCCGCGCCAACCTGGTGATGACGCCCGACTCCGGCCCGATGCACATCGCCAATGCGATGGGCACCAAGGTGCTGGGCCTGCATGCGGCCAGCAACCCGAACCGTAGTGGCCCGTACTCGGACCGTCGCTACTGCGTGGACCGCTACGACGATGCGGCACGCAAGTACCTGGCCAAGCAGGCCGCCGATCTGAAATGGGGCACCAAGATCGAGTTCGACGATGTGATGGAACTGATCACCGTGGAAGACGGCATCGCCGCCTTCGAACGCTACGTCGCCGACCACCTGGGGTGAGCGGCGAGCAGCGCGGGATTACGCGCGCTGCGCGTAATCCTGGTAGGACTTCTCTTCCACGTACGCCGAACCCAGCGCCAGGTTGATCGCCTTCTTGATGCGCGCGCGTTCGTCGTTGCGCAGGTAGACGCTGCGCGCCAGGTCGATGAAGCCCTGGTCGAACGCCTGCGCCTTCTCCTTCAGGCGGATGTCGTCCTCGATGTCCCACAGCTGTTCGTTGACGGCCTTCAACTCGGCACGCAGCTTGGCGATGTCCTTCACCGCCGCCGGGTGTGCCATCCAGGTCTTCTCCAGCGCCGACAGCTCCCTGCGCACATTGGCCAGCTTGCCCTCGTCGCTGATGCGCTCGGACTTGATCTGCAGGATCGAGATCTTGTCCAGCAGCTCGCCGAAGGAAACGGGAACGAGGATTTCAGCGGTCATGGGGAAAGGCTCCAGCAGGTGATGCAGGCAGTTTAACCCGCAGCTCGCAATGAAACGGGTAGATCCATCGGGGCGGGGAGAGGCAGGCAAAGGGAGGGGCCACGCGTTGCGCAACGCGCGTCGCGTCCCGCGCCAGATAAAGAAAAAGGGCTGCCTTTCGGCAGCCCTTTTTCTTTATCTGGCGGAGAGGGGGGGATTGTCGGGTGCATCCATGCACCCGACCCTTCCGCGCTACGCGCTCCAGGGCCAGCCTGCGGCTGTCCGGTTCTGCTCCTGCAGAACCGTCGAACCCCGTCGGGGGTTCTCATCCCCCCGCATCAGAGGTGTCGATCACTACTACAATCACCTGCACGCCCCACACGCTGGCCAAGAAAAAAGCCGCCCAGTGGGCGGCTTCTTTCTTTATCTGGCGGAGAGGGGGGGATTCGAACCCCCGAGGCGCTATAAACGCCTGCCTGATTTCGAGTCAGGTACATTCAACCACTCTGCCACCTCTCCGGGTGGTCCCCGGCGGACCGGGGACGCGCATCATACGAGGAAGTGAGCCCGACGACAAGTCATTCCGGCCCACGAAGTGAAAAATACCTGAGTACATGCCTTGCCGGATGGCGGAAGCCCCCCGATGATGCCTGTCTCCCCCGGCAATACCCGCCCTGCACACCATGATCGAATTCGGACACCTCACCCATCCCGGCCTGCGCCGCGAGCTCAACGAGGACACCTACTACGGTGACAGCGAGCTGGCCCTGTGGCTGGTGGCCGACGGCATGGGCGGGCACGCCTGCGGCGAGGTGGCCAGCGCGCTCGCGCGCGAAACCATCGTGCGCGAGATCCGCCGTGGCGCGCCGTTGGCCCAGGCCATCCGTACCGCCGACGAAGAGATCATCCGTGCCTCGCGGCGGCGCAACGACACCCTGCCGATGGGCACCACGGTGGTCGCGGCGCGCGTGCAGGGCAATCGCTACGAAGTGGCCTGGGTCGGCGACAGCCGCGCCTATCTGTGGCGCGACGGCCAGCTGGCGCAGCTCAGCCAGGACCACAGCGTGGTGCAGGAACTGGTCGCGCAGGGCAACCTGACCGCCGAACAGGCGCGCGCGCATCCGCATCGCAACGTGGTCACCCAGGCACTGGGCGTGACCGACCCGGCACACCTGAACGTGGCGACCACCAGCGGTGAGCTGCGCCCGGGCATGCAGCTGCTGCTGTGCAGTGATGGCCTGACCGAGGAAGTGGACGACCGCAGCATCGCCCGCACCCTGGCGTTCGAGGACGCCAGCGCGCAGGAATGCGTGGACACGCTGGTCGCCGCCGCGCTCGACGGCGGTGGCCGCGACAACATCAGCGTGATCCTGGTGCGCTGCCACTAAGCGGTAGATCCACGCCATGCGTGGAGGCGGTAGTGCCGGCCGCTGGCCGGCTCACCGGGAAAACGTGTTGCACGCAGATGCCGGCCAGCGGCCGGCACTACCTCATTGCAGGCATTACGCGCTGACGGGTTCTTCCACCTTCGGGCCATCCCACAGTGCGTGACCGGCCTTCTTGCGCAGCCGCTCCAGGCGTGCGGCATGCGCTTCCAGCTCCGACGGCGTGGCCACCACGCGCGGGCGCGGCAGCAGCTTGCTGGTGTCGAACGCGTGCAGCGCCGCACCGGCGCTCCCGCCCTCCTCGTCGCCCAGACCGAAGCCGATCTCTTCCTGGCCGGAGGTCAGCGCGATGTAGACATCGCCGAGGATCTGCGCATCAAGCAGGCCGCCATGCAGGGCACGGTGCGAGTTGTCCACGCCCAGTCGCTTGCACAGCGCGTCGAGCGAATTGCGCTGGCCCGGGAAGCGCTCGCGCGCCATCACCAGGGTATCGATCACCGTGCAGCGGTCGGTGATCTTTCCGTACTGTGGGCCCAGCAGCGACAGTTCGTTGTCGAGGAAGCCCAGGTCGAACGCCGCGTTGTGGATGATCAGCTCGGCGCCATCGATGAACGCCAGGAACTCATCGGCGATCTGCGCGAAGTCCGGCTTGTCCTCCAGGAACTCCAGCGTCAGCCCGGTGACTTCATGCGCGCCCTGCTCGAACTCGCAGTCCGGCTTGATGTACTGGTGGTAGTTGTTGCCGGTCGGGCGGCGCTTGAACAGCTCCACGCAGCCGATTTCGACGATGCGGTTGCCCTTCTTCCATTCCAGGCCGGTGGTTTCGGTATCAAGGATGATCTGACGCATGGGCTCAGTTTACCGGGCTGGCGTCGCGGATCTGGATGGCCGCGTTGCGCGCCAGGGTGTCCACCCGCTCGTTGTCCGGGTCGCCGGAGTGCCCCTTCACCCAGCGCCAGTCGATCTGGTGCCGCAGCGTGGCCGCATGCAGGCGCTCCCACAGTTCGCGGTTCTTCACCGGGTCACCACCGGCGGTCTTCCAGTTCTTGCGGATCCAGCCGGGCATCCACTGGGTCAGGCCCTGCCGCACGTACTGCGAATCGGTGTAGAGCACGATGTTGCACGGCTCGGTCAGCGTCTCCAGCCCGGAAATGGCCGCCATCAGCTCCATCCGGTTGTTGGTGGTATGCGCTTCGCCGCCGCTCAATTCGCGCTCATGGCCCTTGTAGCGCAGCAGGGCGGCCCAGCCGCCGGGGCCAGGATTGCCAAGGCAGGAACCGTCGGTGTGGATTTCGATGGTTTTCAATACAACTCCAGATCAGGTGACAACGGTGCCGTGCCAGCGCACCGGCAGCGGTTTCGGCCCGGGCAGGGCCAGCGTGCGTTTTTCGGCATGGAACAGGCAGGCCGCGCGCAGCGGCGCCCAACCGCCCGGCCGGCGGCTGCCGGCGCCGCGCCAGAGCGGGCCGAGGAAACGCATGTCGTCGCACTCCAGGCCGTGGCGGCCAAGCAGCAGGCGGATCCGCTGCGGCGTGCGCACCACCAGCCCATGCTGGCGCCAGTGCGTGCGGTAGGGGCTGAACGGGTTGAGGCTGCTCAGCCACAGGTGGCCGCCCGGCATCAGCACGCGCTCGCACTCGTCCAGCAGCTGGTCGGCATCGCCGGTGGTGACATGCTGCAGCACGACCGCATTGACGCTTTCATTGGCCAGCGGCAGCGGCAGTGCGCAGCGGGTATCGCCGGCATACCCCGGCCCCTGCCGGAACAGGCGCAGGCCACGCCCGCCCAGCTGTGCATCGTCCAGCCAGCCTGCGCTGGGCGCGATCCACAGCCACGGCTGCACCGGTAGCGCCGACAGCTGCGGCAGCAGCAGCTGCCGCTCCAGCACGCGCAGGGACGCCGCCGGTTCACTGTCGAACCACGGGGCCTGGCTCGCTTGACGGGTGCTCTGCAGCGCGGGCATGGTCCAATTCTATGCGACTGACTGCCCTGCCCGCATTTGCGGACAACTACATCTGGACGTTGATCGACGACGATGGCGCCGCCGTGGTCGTCGATCCCGGCGATGCCGCGCCGGTACTCGCGCTGGCCGATCAGGGCCTGCGCGTGGACACGATCCTGCTTACCCACCACCACGACGACCACATCGGTGGCGTGCCCGCACTGCGGGCGCGTTTTCCCGGCGCACGGGTCATCGCACCGGTCGACGAACGCATCCCGGCGGCGACCGAGCGGGTCGGCGAAGGTGAACGCGTTCAGGCAATGGGCCAAACATTCCACGTACTATCCGTGCCCGGGCATACCCGCAGCCACATCGCGTTTCACACCGCTGAACATCTTTTCAGCGGAGATTCGTTGTTCAGCCTGGGCTGTGGACGCCTGTTCGAAGGTACGCCGTCCCAGCTTCTGGCATCGATGCGCAAGCTGGGTACCTTGCCCGCGCAGCTGCTGTTGTGTTGCGCCCACGAGTACACCGTGTCAAATGCCGTCTTCGCGCGGCATGTCGACCCCGCCAACGCTGCCCTGTGGCAGCGCCAAGAGGAGGCTTTGGCCATGCGCCGCGATGACCGTTCCACCCTGCCGGTAACCCTGGCCAGCGAATTCGAATGCAATCCGTTCCTGCGTGTGCACACGGCGCCGATCCGCGCGTCGGTGTCGGCACACCTGGGCCGCGACGTCGTTGACGACGTCGACGTCATGGCCGGTCTCCGGCATTGGAAAGACGGCTTCCGCGCATGATGCGCCGAAGTCTGCCGCTGGCCCTGGGCCTGGTCCTGGGGCTGGCCGGAACCGCAGGCGCGCAGTCGCTGGGCGCCGGCATCAGCCAGAACCTGACCGCCGCTGCGGCCCTTCCGCTGGATCCGGCCGCGCTGCCGGCCGCGTCGGTGCGCAACGGCCAGGAGATCTTCTCCAGCTTCCGCGATGGCCTGGCCGAGCCTACCTGCGACGCCGAGGCCACCAGCCCGCGCTGGCAGAAGCAGTTTGCCCACGCGCCCTCGCGACTGGCCAACCAGGATGACGATGCGCTGGTGCTGTTCGGTTACGTGGTCGAGGAACTGCGCAAGGCCAACCTGCCCACCGAATTCGCACTGATCCCGTTCGTGGAAAGCGGCTACCGGCCCAACGCCCGCAACGGCAGCGGCCCCACCGGCCTGTGGCAGTTCATCGCCACCACCGCGCGCAACCACCGCGTACCGATGGCCAACGGCTACGACGGCCGCCTGTCGGCGGTCGATTCCACCCAGGCCGCAGTGCGTTACCTGAAGACCCTGCATGGCATGTTCGGCGGCGACTGGCGCCTGGCCACCATGGCCTACAACGCCGGCGAGTACCGCGTGCTGCAGTCGCTGCGCAAAGCCGGCATGAATGCACAGAATGCCAAGCCGTCGGCCCTGCCCGGCCTGTCGCCGGTCACCTATGCCTACGTCGAGAAGCTGCACGCCCTGGCCTGCGTGCTGGAAGACGTGGAAGACCAGCCGGGCGTGATGGCCTCGCTGGACCGCACCGTGCCGGTGCTGAAGGACCACACCCTGCCCGCCGGCACCAGCATCCAGCAGTGGGCCGCACAGCGCGCCCTGGACCCGGCCAGGATCGCCCGCCTGAACCCTGCCCTGGCGGGCGGCGGCCGCGCCTCGTCGGGCACCACTCGCGTGCTGGCGCCGGTCTCGGCTGCCAATGTGGCCGTCGCAGATGCCGCCACCGTGCAGGTGGCCAGTGCCGCACCGGTGGCCACCACCACGCCAGCGCCGCAGGTCGCCAAGACCGTCGCCGCGATCGCCGATCGTCCGCGCAGCCGTCGCCACACCGTGCGTGATGGCGAGTCGGCCTGGACCATCGCCCGCCGCTACGGCATGCCGGTCAAGGCCCTGCTGTCACTGAACGGCCTGAGCGGCAGCAGCGTGCTGAAGCCGGGCGCGGTGCTGCGCGTCGAGGATTGACGCGCAGGCCAAGCGCCTCCCGTGTAGAGCCGAGCCCACGCTCGGCTTTTTTCTTGCCTGCGACTTGTCGCGGTTCATGGCCCGCCGGGCATGGGCTTGGCGCTACAGTTCAATTCCAGCAGCGCTCCAACAAAAAAGGCCCGGCATTGCCGGGCCTTTTCATACCTGCAGCCGATGGGCTTACAGGTTCGCTTCGGTGGTCTGGACCACGAACTTCTTGCGCATCGCCTCGATGTAGGCCTTGGCCGCGGCCATGCCGTCGATCTGGCTCAGCTGTTCCTTCAGCTGCTTCTGCTGCTCTGCGGTCACTTCCTTGATGTCGCCCGGATTGACCTTGTTCACCGCAAACAGCAGCGCGTGGCCGTTCACGTCGACCTTGCCATAGCTCGGCTTGCCTTCGGCCGGTACCGGCGCGCTGAAGATCGCACGGTTGATTTCCGGGGTCGGCACCGGCTGGCTGCGCGGCAGGCCCGGCATCGGGCTCAGCTGCAGCTTCTCGCTGGCGGCCAGCGACTGCAGGGTGGCACCGGCCTTCAGCTTGGCCAGGATGGCGTCGGCGGCCTTGTCGCTGGCCTGGCGCTGGCGATCGGCGCGGATCGCAGCAATCACCTGTTCACGGGCCTTGTCCAGCGGCAGGGCCTGTTCCGGCGTGTGCGCAGCCACACGGATGACCACGCTGTGGTTGGTCGCGCCGCCCAGGGCGATCGGGTCACTGGCGGTACCGTCCTGCACCAGCACGTCGGAGAAGGCGGCACGCAGCACGGCCGGATCGGCGGCGATGCCACTGGCGGTCGCGCGGGTGATCGGGCCCAGCGTCTGCAACGGCAGGTTCACTTCCTTGGCCGCCGCAGCCAGGTCGCTCGGGCTCTTGTTGATGGCATCGACCAGGCGACCGGCCAGCTCGTTGAAGCCGCGCTCACCGTCGGCCTTGAGCTGTTCGGCGGCCAGCGTGTCACGCACTTCCTCGAACGACTTGCCCTGGCCACCGCGCACAGCGGCGACCTTGATGATGTGGTAGCCGAACTCGGTCTTGACCGGGCCGATCACGTCACCGGCCTTGGCCGCAAACAGCGCGTCCTCGAACGGCTTGACCATCGCACCACGCTCGACCCAGCCCAGGTCACCGCCCTGGTCCCTGGAGCCCGGATCTTCCGAATTGGCCTTGGCCAGCGCGCCGAAATCGGCACCGGCCGCCTTCGCTTCGGCAGCGATCTTGTTCGCCTTGGCCACTGCACCGTCACCGGTGATCAGGATGTGCGAAGCCTGGCGCTGCTCCGGCGAGGTGAACTTGGCCTTTTCCTCTTCATAGCGCTTGCGCAGGGTGGCTTCATCGGCCGGGGTCGGTGCCGGCAGGTTCGCGCCGTTGATCTCGACGTATTCCAGCGACACGCTCTCGGCCTGGCGGAAGTCCTTGCCGTGGCTGTCGTACCACTGCTTGATCTGCGCATCGGTGACCGGCGCGGTATCGGCCGGCACCGGCGGCAGCGCAGCCAGCTCGACGTCGCGGGTCTCGCCCAGCAGCTTCAGCAGGCGCTCGGTCTCGGCCTGGGTGACGAAACCGGAGCTCTGCAGGCCCGACGGGATCACCGACTGCTGCAGGCTCTCACGCACCAGTTCCTGGAACTGGGTCGGCGTACGCGGCGGGTTGCCGCCGGCCAGGGCCAGGCGATAGTTGTTCTCGTTGAACTTGCCGTTCGAATCGAGGAACGCCGGCATGGTCGCGATGTACTCGCGCACGGCGCCGTCGCCGATCACCACGCCCGCCTGTTCACCGACCAGGCGCACGACCTGCTCGTCGATCAGCTGATCGAGCACGGCCATCTTGTTTTCGGTGCTCTCGAACGCCCGCGGGTCGAAGTTGTCGCCCTGCTGCTGGCGCTCACGCATGCGCTCCTGCTCGAAACGCGTGCGGAAATCCTGCGAGCTGATCTCATGGTGCTGCCACAGCATGCGCACCGGCCACCACGACGGTGCCGAACGCCACCAGGTCGGCGGCGCGGATACCCTGGCCACGTTCTGTGCGCCGACGCCACCGAGGTAGCTGTTGTCGATCACGAACAGGAACGGAATCATCAGCAGCCCCAGGATCACGGTGACGATCCAGCCTGAGGTCTTGTCGCGGAGTTTCTGCAGCATGGTGAGGAATCACAAGGCCTGATTGGCGAGCCCGGCAGTGTAACCCGCTTCGCCGCAGGGACCAAAAGCAACCCCGGCGCGGCCCGCGCCCGCCTCCGCAGGCGTGCGTGACCCGCGCACTGGCAATGTCCGCGCATGACGCAAAGAAAAAGCCCCCGGCTTGCGCCGAGGGCTTTTGAAGTTGGCGGAGCGGACGGGACTCGAACCCGCGACCTCCGGCGTGACAGGCCAGCATTCTAACCAGCTGAACTACCGCTCCGCGCTGAAACTTTGCAGGCGCCCAGTATATCCGAAGATTCCCTGGAAACCCAGCCCGATGAACACTTTTTTCAAAGTTTTTTCACAGGGACTTAAGAAGTCTGCAATGGCGGAGCGGACGGGACTCGAACCCGCGACCTCCGGCGTGACAGGCCAGCATTCTAACCAGCTGAACTACCGCTCCGTTCTTGCAAAAACCCTTTCGTCTTCTTCCCGGACCTGCCGGTGAGAAGACAAGGCCCCCAGCTTTCGGCCGGGGGCCTCGATGTAATGGCGGAGCGGACGGGACTCGAACCCGCGACCTCCGGCGTGACAGGCCAGCATTCTAACCAGCTGAACTACCGCTCCGCGTTGTTACCTTTCTTGCTTTCAGCCGGCCTGGACCGGGGAGAAAACAAAGCCTCCAGCTTTTGGCCGGAGGCCTCGTTGAATGGCGGAGCGGACGGGACTCGAACCCGCGACCTCCGGCGTGACAGGCCAGCATTCTAACCAGCTGAACTACCGCTCCACACTCAAACTTTTACCGCGGTGCTGTGGTGGGTGCTGAGGGTTTCGAACCCCCGACCCTCTCCGTGTAAAGGAGACGCTCTACCGCTGAGCTAAGCACCCCAGCGAGCCGCTTAGTTTACAGCATCCTTCAGGGCCTTACCAGCCTTGAACGACGGATTCTTCGAAGCAGCGATCTTGATGGTGTCGCCGGTCTTCGGGTTGCGGCCGGTGCGGGCAGCACGGTCGCGGACCTGGAAGGTACCGAAGCCAACCAGGGTGACCGCATCGCCGTCCTTCAGCGCCTTGGTGATGGCAGCAACGACGGCATCGACAGCGCGGCTGGACTCTGCCTTGGTCAGGTCGGCAGCTTCAGCAACGGCATCGATCAATTCGGTCTTGTTCATTCTCTACAACTCCTTTGGCGGTGGGTTCCGCGGATTCGACAGGGAAGCAACCGCATGCCATCTGCATGCGGCCGCCATGTGGAAACGGTTCGCCGAATTCAGCGATCACCAGACTGCGATCACTCATTCGCGAGTGCTGCTTTTATACCAGTGGCCCTACCCCCACGCAAGCTGAAAGCCAGCAACGACGCGGGTTTCGGGCCATCGGACAGCGCGCGTCAATGCTTGACGCGCGCGTTTCCACTCGGTTTGGCCTTGCTGCGCACCGTGACGCGCTGCGCACTCTTGCGCGCCTTCTTCGGTGCCAACGGACGCTCCAGCGCCAGGTCCAAGACTTCTTCGATGTACTTCACCGGCACGATCTTCAGATCGCGGGTGACGTTGGCGGGGATGTCGGCCAGGTCCTTGCGGTTCTCCTCGGGAATGATGACCGTGCGGATTCCGCCACGCAGTGCAGCCAGCAGCTTCTCCTTCAGTCCACCGATGGCCGTGACACGGCCACGCAGGGTGATCTCGCCGGTCATCGCCACGTCGGCACGCACCGGCACCTTGGTCAGCATCGAAACCAGCGAGGTGACCATCGCCGCGCCGGCGCTCGGGCCGTCCTTCGGCGTAGCGCCATCGGGCACGTGCAGGTGCACGTCGTGCTTCTGCAGGAAGTCGCTGTCGATGCCAAAGCCCACGGCGCGCGAACGCACCACCGACAGCGCGGCCGACGCCGATTCCTTCATAACGTTGCCGAGCTGGCCGGTCAGGATCAGCTGGCCCTTGCCCGGCACCAGCGTGGATTCGATCTGCAGCAGGTCGCCACCGACTTCGGTCCAGGCCAAGCCGGTGACCAGGCCGATCTCGTTCTCCTCCTCGGCACGGCCGAAGTCGAAGCGACGCACGCCCAGGTACTTGTCCAGGTTCTTGCTGGACACGCTCACCAGCGCCTTCTTCTTCGCGCCCTTCTTCGCCTTCGCAGGCTGCGGCCCGGCCAGCGCGATCTCCTTCACCACCTTGCGGCAGATCTTGGCGATCTCGCGTTCCAGGTTGCGCACGCCCGACTCGCGCGTGTAGTAGCGCACGATGTCCTGGATGGCGTCACTGCCGATCTCCAGCTCTTCCGGCTGCAGGCCGTTGGCCTTGACCTGCTTGGGCACCAGGTAACGGGTGGCGATGTTGAGCTTCTCATCCTCGGTGTAGCCGGGGATGCGGATCACTTCCATGCGGTCCAGCAGCGGGCCGGGAATGTTGAGCGAGTTCGAGGTGGCCACGAACATCACTTCGGACAGGTCCAGGTCCACTTCCAGATAGTGGTCGTTGAACGCGTTGTTCTGCTCGGGGTCGAGCACTTCCAGCAGCGCCGAGGACGGATCGCCGCGGAAGTCCATCGACATCTTGTCGATCTCGTCGAGTACGAACAGCGGGTTCTTGCTGCCGACCTTGTTGAGGTTCTGCACGATGCGACCCGGCATCGAACCGACGTAGGTACGACGGTGGCCACGGATCTCGGCCTCGTCACGCACGCCGCCCAGCGACATGCGCACGAACTTGCGGTTGGTGGCCTTGGCGATGGACTGGCCCAGCGACGTCTTGCCCACGCCCGGCGGCCCGACCAGGCACAGGATCGGGCCCTTCATCTGCTTCACGCGCGACTGCACCGCCAGGTATTCAAGGATGCGCTCCTTGACCTTCTCCAGGCCGTAGTGATCGGCATCGAGGGTGTCCTGCGCCACCTTCAGGTCCTTGCGCACCTTGCTGCGCTTCTTCCACGGCACGCCCAGCAACCACTCCAGGTAGTTGCGCACGACCGCCGCTTCGGCCGACATCGGCGACATCTGCTTGAGCTTGTTCAGCTCGTTGCGCGCCTTGGCCTCAACGGCCTTCGGCATGCCGGCCTCGGCGATCTTGCGCGCCAGCTCTTCCAGCTCGCCAGGCGCATCGTCCAGGTCACCCAGTTCCTTCTGGATGGCCTTCATCTGTTCGTTGAGGTAGTACTCGCGCTGGCTCTTCTCCATCTGCGACTTCACGCGGCCGCGGATGCGCTTCTCCATCTGCTGCACGTCGATCTCGCCGTCGACCAGGCCCACCAGCATCTCCAGGCGGTCACCCACGGCCAGCGTTTCCAGCAGGCGCTGCTTGTCGGCCAGGCGCACGCTGATGTGCGCGGCGATGGTGTCGGCCAGGCGCGCCGGCTCGTCGATGCCCGACAGCGTCTGCAGCAGTTCCGGCGGCAGCTTGCGGTTGGTCTTCACGTACTGCTCGAACAGCGACATCAGCGAGCGGGCGATCGCCTCGACCTCACGCGCTTCGCGCTCGTCGGTGGCGTCGATCTCCACTGCCTGCCCGTGCAGCGAGCCATTGCGCTCGTCGACATGGGTGACCTGCACGCGCGACAGGCCTTCGACCAGCACCTTGATGGTGCCGTCGGGCAGCTTCAGCAGCTGCAGCACCTGCGCCAGCGTACCGACCTGGTAGAGGTCGGCCGCATGCGGGTCGTCGGTTTCGGCAGACTTCTGCGCCAGCAGCAGGATGCGCTTGTCCGCTTCCATTGCCTGCTCAAGCGCGTGCATGGACTTGTCACGGCCGACGAACAGCGGGATGACCATGTGCGGGAACACCACTACGTCGCGCAGCGGCAGGACCGGCAGGTCGAGGGTTTCACTTGGGGAACGGGCCATGGGGGCTCCAGGGAAGGGGAAAACCGCCTCCGGGAGGGCATCTTCCGGAGACAAAAAAAGCCGATGGCCCCGTTATGGGGCCATCGGCTTTCAGATGCAAGGCATTCCTTGAAAATCCTTTCCAATCAACAACCTGGAAGGATCACTCGGCGCCTGCGGCCTTCTGTTCAGGGGCCGCCGGGGTCTGGTAGATGAGGTACGGCTCGGACTTGTGCTCGATCACCGATTCGTCCACCACCACCTTGCTGACGTTTTCCTGCGACGGCAGGTCGTACATGGTGTCCAGCAGGACCGATTCGACGATGGTGCGCAGGCCACGGGCACCGGTCTTGCGCTTGAGCGCCTTGCGGGCAATGGCCGACAGCGCGTCCGGGCGGAACTCCAGCTCGACGTTCTCCATCTCGAACAGCTTCTTGAACTGCTTGGTGATGGCGTTCTTCGGCTCGGTCAGGATCTTGATCAGGGCCGGCTCGTCCAGCTCCTCCAGGGTCGCCACCACCGGCAGGCGGCCGACGAACTCGGGGATCAGGCCGAACTTGATCAGGTCTTCCGGCTCGACTTCGGCCAGCACCTTGCCCACTTCCTGCTTGCGCTCGCTGCTCTTGACCTTGGCACCGAAGCCGATGCTGCCGATGTCGGTGGAACGGGCCTGGATCACCTTGTCCAGCCCGGCGAACGCGCCGCCGCAGATGAACAGGATGTTCTTGGTGTCCACCTGCAGGAATTCCTGCTGCGGGTGCTTGCGGCCACCCTGCGGCGGCACGCTGGCCACGGTGCCTTCGATCAGCTTCAGCAGGGCCTGCTGCACGCCTTCGCCGGATACATCGCGGGTGATCGACGGGTTCTCGCTCTTGCGCGAGATCTTGTCGATTTCATCGATGTAGACGATGCCCTGCTGCGCCTTCTCGACATCGTAGTCGCACTTCTGCAGCAGCTTCTGGATGATGTTCTCCACGTCCTCGCCCACGTAACCGGCTTCGGTCAGCGTGGTGGCGTCGGCCATGGTGAACGGCACGTTGAGCAGGCGGGCCAGGGTTTCGGCCAGCAGCGTCTTGCCCGAACCGGTCGGGCCGACCAGCAGGATGTTCGACTTCGCCAGTTCGACGTCGTCGTTCTTCTGCCGGCTCTCGATGCGCTTGTAGTGGTTGTAGACGGCCACGGCCAGGGTGCGCTTGGCACGGTTCTGGCCGATCACGTACTGGTCGAGGACCTCGAGGATCTCGCGCGGCTTGGGCAGCGAACTGCGCGCCGACTGCGCCTTTTCCTCAAGTTCCTCACGGATGATGTCGTTGCACAGCTCCACGCACTCATCGCAGATGAATACGCTCGGACCCGCAATCAGCTTGCGCACTTCATGCTGGCTCTTGCCGCAGAAAGAGCAGTAGAGGATCTTGCCGGTGTCCGTGGAACGACCTTGGCGGTCTTCGCTCATGCTTCGCTTACCCAGTTACCCCACCCGCTGAACGGGGGTTCGATTCGAGAATAGCACAGGGCCGAGGGGACACCAGTCCCGCCCGACCCTGCAGGAACGGAGCCTCCCTGGCCCCGTGAAGGCCGGTCAGCCGGCCTGGATCGACTCATCCGGACGACGCTCCAGGACCTGGTCGACCAGACCGTAGGCCTGCGCCTCGAAGGCGCTCTTGAAGTTGTCGCGCTCGGTGTCGCGGGCGATCGTCTCCAGCGACTGGCCGGTGTGCTTGGCCAGGATCTCGTTCAGGCGCGAACGCAGGGTCAGGATCTCACGCGCGTGGATGTCGATGTCGGTGGCCTGGCCCTGGTAGCCGCCCAGCGGCTGGTGGATCATCACGCGCGAGTTCGGCAGCGCATAGCGCTTGCCGGCTTCGCCCGCGGCCAGCAGCAGGGCGCCCATCGAGGCGGCCTGGCCGATGCAGGTGGTGCTCACATTCGGCTTGATGTACTGCATGGTGTCGTAGATCGCCATGCCGGCGGTGACCACGCCACCCGGCGAGTTGATGTAGATGTTGATGTCCTTTTCCGGGTTTTCCGATTCCAGGAACAGCAACTGCGCCACCACCACGTTGGCCATGTGATCGTCGATCGGGCCCACGAGGAAGATCAGGCGCTCCTTCAACAGGCGCGAATAGATGTCGTAGGCACGCTCGCCGCGGCTGGTCTGCTCGACCACCATCGGAACCAGGTTCAGGGCTTTGGTTCGGTTGTCCATTACGTGAGGTACCTATCTTGGGGGGCAACAACCCCGCGCCGGCAACGGCGCGGGGCATCCGGTGATCCGCCGGCTTACTGGCGGATCGCGTCCTGGAACGACAGCTTCTCTTCGGTGTGCTGGGCACGCTCGGCGATCCAGTCGATCACCTGCTCTTCCATCACACGGTTCTGCAGGCCAGACATCAGCTGGGGGTCGTTGCGGTACATCTCAATGACCTGCTCCGGCTCTTCGTAGGTCGAGGCGATCAGACGCATCGTTTCGTTCAGGCGCTTGGCTTCCAGGCGCAGGTCGTTGATGCGGGCCACTTCACCGACCAGCAGGCCGACCAGCACGCGCTTGGCGGCAGCGTCCTTGAAGCCTTCGTGGGCATCGGCCGGGATCTCGCCGACGTTCTGGCCGTTGCGGCGCAGCTGCTCGACCTGCTGGGCCAGCATGGCGCGGGCTTCGTTCTCGACCAGGCGCGGCGGCATTTCCACCGACGAGTAGGCCGCGATCAGCTGCTCGCCCACTTCACGGCGCAGGCGGTTCATCAGCGCGCCCTTCAGCTCACGCTCCAGGTTGGCGCGGATGTCGCTGCGGAACTGCTCGACGTCGCCACCCTTCACGCCGAAGCTCTTGATGAAGGCTTCGTCGACCGCCGGCACGACCGGCTCGGACACTTCGGCAACCTTGACGGTGACCTGCACGGTCTTGCCGGCCAGCACCGGCACGCGCCAGTCAGCCGGGAACTCGACGTCCAGGGTCTTCTCTTCACCCTTGGCCAGGCCGACCAGGCCCTTTTCGATGGTGTCGAACATCATGCCCTGGCCCAGCACGATCGAGCCCTTCTCGGTGCCCTCGGCCGGCAGGCGCTCTTCGCCGGCCTGCGACCAGGTTTCCACCGCGACCAGGTCGCCGTCCTGTGCGCCACGGCTGACCGGGGCCCAGGTACGACGCTGGTTCTGCAGGTTCTCGATCATCTGGTCGATGTCGGCGTCGGTGATCTCGGCGGTGTGGCGAACGACGGTCAGCTTGCTGACGTCGATGTCGCCGAAGTCCGGCACCACTTCCACGGTGGCCACGAAGGAGAACTCACCCTCGTCGCCCTTGTCGATGCGCGGGCTGCCGACGACGCGCAGGTCGTGCTCGCGCACGGCCGCGTCGAAGGTCTCGCGCAGCAGGCCGTCCAGCGCCTCGCCACGGACCTGCGCGCCGAAGCGCTGCTCGATCACCTTGGCCGGCACCTTGCCCGGACGGAACCCCTTGATGCGGGTGGTACGGGCGATTTCGCCCAGGCGGCCGGCGATGTGGCTCTGCAGACGCTCTTCCGGCAGCGAGAAGCTCAGGCGGCGTTCCAGGTTGCCGGTGGATTCGATCGAAGCTTGCATGTTGACTCCTGCCACCGGTGGCCCAGGCCCCCGGCTCGATGATTGGGATGAAACGGTTGTAAGGACACGACGTCTGGGACGCGCCTGCTTGCCGCAGCCCTTTAGTTTCGCCCAATTCGGCCTGCACTGCCAGCGCGTGCCGGTCAAGGGGGCGCCGAGGGCCCGATCAGGGCGGGGACAGGCCGGCACTGGTGCGAAAGGGGGGACTCGAACCCCCACGCCTTGCGGCACTGGAACCTAAATCCAGGGCGTCTACCAATTCCGCCACTTTCGCGTGGCCGGCACAGGCCCACATTGTCGCAGGCAGCGTCGGCCAGCGGAAGGCCTGCACAAAGATGAACACCTGCAACTGCCGGTTTCCGGGCACCGCGTCACTGACGCCGCGCACTGCGCGGCGCCGGCGTGACGCACAGGCAAGAAAAAAGCCACTTGGCGAACCAAGTGGCTTTCGTCTGGTGGGCTGTCAAGGATTCGAACCTTGGACCTATTGATTAAGAGTCAACTGCTCTACCAACTGAGCTAACAGCCCGAAATCGGGGCGCGAATTATGGCTTGATCACAGCGGTGGGTGCAAGCACTTTTTTCAACGATGTTGAACCAAGTACCGCTGTTCCAGCACCGCGGCAGATCCACGCCCTGCGCGGGTACCGCTACGTGTGATCCCGGAAATCGAAGGGGTCACACTTATAAGAAAAAAGCCACCTGGCGTACCAGGTGGCTTCTGTCTTGGTGGGCCGTCAAGGATTCGAACCTTGGACCTATTGATTAAGAGTCAACTGCTCTACCAACTGAGCTAACGGCCCGTGAAACTCAGACGCACATTGTAACGTGCATTCTGTTTATTGCAATACCGCTCCGGCTGCGCCGATACGGTTGAAACAGTGGGGTGGCTGAGGGGATTCGAACCCCCGACCACCGGAATCACAATCCGGTACTCTAACCAACTGAGCTACAGCCACCACTGAAACTTCTGCTCCCCTGCCGATGCCGCCAGCAGTGGAACCTGATGCGTTGCGACCGGGTGGGACCAGAAGGCCGTCCCCTGAAGCGAGTCCGGCATTTTCCGGGAGTCGCGAAGGAATTGCAAGCATTTCTTCACATTGATGTGCCGGTCGCCATTCCGGCCCGCGTCGCGCTGCGCACGCGCCCGCCTCAGCGCCGATCCTCATCCAGCAGTGACTTGAACAGATCGGCCGACGGCATCTGCGAAAGCGGGATTTCCGCCATCTTGAACCACTGCGTCGGCGCTTCCGGATGCGGTCCCGACAGCACCACCCTGCCCTTACCGTAGCGATACGACGCAGCCGCAATGTCGCCATTGGTGTAGCGGGAAATCACCTTGAACCCTTGGTCGCGTGGCGCCTTGGGCAGGTAGGGACCGTCCTGGAAGTACACCGTCTGGCGACGCCCGTCCCAGACGACGGGAATCACGGCATCGTCTTCATCCTGCACCGGGAATCCCGGCCTGCCGGCCTCGGCGTCCAGGTCCTGCGCCAGCAGGCCCAGATGCGATGCACCGGCCAGGTAGGCCCCCATGCACAGGCCGATGTAGGTTCCGCCTGCATCGACGAAACGACGGATGACTGCCGCCCCCTCTTCGCCCACCGCCGCCATCGCGGCGTCGATGTCCTGCCCGCCCCCCGGCTGCACATAGGCCCGGTAGCGCGACGTGGCCAGCGAATCGACATCCACGGCCTCGCCCGGGCCGACGAACACCACGTGATAGTCCGGACGCGAACGATGGATGGCCTGTTCGACGGCCTCCGAACACCCTGGGCAACCGGCGTCGCCGCGGTACACCGCAATCACGGGGGCATTGGCGGACGCGTGCACGGCAAGCCCCAGGCCCATCGCCAGCAGCAGACAGCGCGATCGCGCAACGGTGTTCATCAAGGGATGGCTCAGCGCAGTCACCCCGGCATGGGGCAGGCCGACTATGCCTCGGCCACGACGGACCAGATTGAATGCGCGCCAACACAGCGCTGGACCAGGCAGAGGCCGGTAACGACAGGACCTGCAGGAGATGGGTGAAATGGCGCGCCCGACAGGAATCGAACCTGTAACCGCCGGCTTAGAAGGCTGGCGGACTGTGCATTGTAGTCAATGAGTTAGTTTGAGTTCAATTCAGGAGGCATGGCGCCAAGCTCCTACTCCTGCAATGGGCAGTAACCTTGTATTCGGGAACCTTCTACCAACCGCGCAGATCCCGGAGCCCCGCCCTCACCCACGTCTTACGGGCGTCCTTTGGGCGGGGTTTCGTCTCGGTCGGCGGCTTGCGCGGCTGGAGTGCTGCCTTGATCCGCTCGACCTCCTTCGCTCCTGCCTCAGCTAGGCGCCGGGCCTGTTGCTGCTGCTCACGGGTCGGTGGCAGGCCAGGCAGTGGTGGCTCTGGCTGGATCGGGGTGCTATCGGTCAGCCGGGCTACCGCCTGACGTAGCGGCAGGTCGGGGTACAGCCTGGCCGCACACCAGCGCTCGGCGTAGCGCTTCGCCTGCCGGACGTTGGCGGCGCGCACTTCCTTCACCTGCCACATCTTCTGTCCTTCCATCCATAGTCGGACCCCGGGACCGCCGTCGGGCGTGACGCTTGCCGTCTCGCGGCCGTTGTACCAGAGCGCCCAGCGCTCACCCGTCTGGACCCAGCCAGAGGGAATCTGGGCGGTGCGGAAGCCTTGGTAGCCGTGCAAGGGAAGCATGGCCGGAAGGATACGGCTGGCCGTCGCAGATCCTGCGAAGCGGCAACGACCTGCCTGAATCGTTCGGACTGAATGCCGGCGCGGCGCCACTCACGCGCTCCCGGGTTGAGCGGCCATCGGCCCCGGGTCCGGCAGGCCCAACATGCCCTCTGCGCAAGCCATGCGCCATCGGGCAACCGCGCGCCGCAGGATCGGGGGTTCCCTACGCCGCTAGCCGGTGCTCGTAGAACGGGTGCCGCTTGTCGTCAAAGATCCGGTACAGGGCGTCCAGGTTGGCTGGGTCCGGGTTAAGCCAGGCGTCTACATGCTCGGGCTTGATATTGATGATGGTCCGGTCGTGTCCGGCGGCGGCCACCTCGGGCTCGGGGTCGTCGGTGATCGCAGCGAACGACAGCAGATCCGGCTCTTTGCCGGCCGGGTCTTTCCAATGCGACCACAGGCACGCCACCAGCATCGGCTCGCCCGTGCGCGGGGTGAACTGCACCACCTGGTTCTTCCCGTCCGGGCCCTCGACGTTCTCGTAGAAGGTGTCGACCACCATCAGGCCGTGGGTGTGGCCGAATGCCGGCGCCCAGAACTTTTCCAGGCTATCGCGACGGGCGTTGTAGGTGCCGGGAAAGCGCTGGTCGTAGTTGGCCGGCTTCCCGGCCAGGCGGCACTGGTAGCGCATCGGCTTGATGACCAGCTTCCCGCCCTCGGAGACGATCACCGGGGCGTACACGCCAGGGAAGATGCGGCTGTCGCGGTCCCTCGGCTCAACGCGCTGCAGGTCCGCCAGCCGCAACTTGGCACGCTCGATCTTGTTGCTGGCAATCCGAACGTCCTCGCGGGCCTTCTTCGTCTCCTTCACCTGCAGCGCCCGCTCAGCGTCGGCCAGCCGCTTGCGGTTAGCGAACAACTCCTGCTCCAGGATGGTCGCCTCGGCCCGGTTCCATTGCTCGACCTCGGCCCACACCGCCAGCTCCGCTGGGCTCGCGCCGGCCCGGAAGGCGTCGTCCATGGCCTTTGGCGTCTTCGGTCGCTTCTTGCCCGGGTCGTGCGCGTAGAGCGCGGCGAACTCCTGCAGCGATAGCGTGGCGCCGGTCATCCTGACCAGCTTCTGGTAGGCGGCGGTGATCTGGGCGGAATAGCACATACGCTTCTCCTGCAAGAACTACTTAGAATGCGGCCCAATGGACCTGCCCTAGCCGCAGAGTACGACCTACAACAGGGGACCGTAGTGAAAGGATCAAAGGGCGGAGTCGCCAGAGAGATAGCCATAGCGGGCGCCGGCGGATTGGTGACTACAGCTTGCACCACTGCCGCTGCTTGGCTAAGCCCCCGCGCCCAGGAGTACCTGACAGGTCCCTCCTACTTCTTGGTCTGGGAAGTGTTAGCAATCTTGGTAATTGCGCTGATCCTCGGCGCTGTTCTCGGTCTTCTGATTGGCTACCACAGGGGGCAGGTAGCTGCAGTGCTAGACGTACCAACGCCAGCACCACCAGCCAAACCAGTGATGCCGATGCCCCCGTCGTTCGAGCCGACACCGCTGCAGATACTCTGCATTCGGGCGCTGCGCATTGCCGACAACAAGTACCAATCCCTGGCAATGATCTCAGCATTGTTGGCGAGGATGGGACACGCCACACCCCTTTCGGACATTGAGCAATCTCTGGACGGGCTGATCGATCAATCCTGGGCTTCCAACAGCCTTAACCCGTCAAAGGGTGAGTGGGAGTACAGACTGATAGGCGAAGGAACCGCCTACGCACGTGATCGAGGATTTCCGGTCTCTGGCATGTGACATCAAGGTCGAGCCACGCAGCGCCGGCCAGGAGTCGGCCGGCGCACGGGGCCTGCTATAGCAAGCTGGCCTGGCTGTCGTCCCAGCTCTTAATGATCAGCTCCCCGAATTTCTTTCCTCTCCCCTGCCCGCCGCCAATGGTGTAGTCCAACTGGAGCGGCACCAGGTCGAAGCCGGCGAAGACCTCGCGGATCTCAGGATGGTCGTTGATCGAGACCACGAACCGGCCAGCCGAGGTGCGCATCAGCTCGGCCATCGCCTCGTACTCAGCAAACGGGAACTCAACGCCATAGCCCTCGGTTTCCCAGTAGGGCGGATCAAGGTAGAACAGTGTTCCCGGGCGATCGTAGCGCCGCACGCACTCCTGCCATGGCAGGCACTCGATCACTGTGTTGGCTAGGCGGAGATGCACGGCGCTTAGCTCCTCCTCGATGCGCAGAAGGTTCAACCGTGGACCGCCGGCAGTCACCACACCAAACGACTGTCCCTGCACCTTGCCACCGAAGGCGAGTTTCTGCAGGTAGTAGAAGCGCGCTGCGCGCTGAATGTCGGTCAAAGTCTCTGGCCGCTCCATCTGCGCCCACTCGAACATCTGCCGTGACACCAATGACCAGCGGAACATGCGCACGAATTCATCCAGGTGATGGCGCACGCAGCGGTACAGGGATACCAGCTCGCCGTTGATGTCGTTGAGCACTTCCATCTGGGCCGGGTACGGCCGCATGAGCAGCGATGCAGCGCCACCGGCGAACGCCTCGACATAGCAGTCGTGGATCGGGAAGTGCGGATAGAGGTGCTTCAGTAGACGGCGCTTGCCGCCGGGCCAGGAAATGATGGGCTTGGGCATGAGTTCTCAGTATTTGCGATAGGGGAAGCCGACAATCCCGCCGCTCTCGCGAGGGCGACGGGGCCACGGCCAATGCCAGGTGCTGAGATCACCTGTGTTGCGGCGCCGCTCGGATGCTTGCCGGCACCCGGGCGGCGCCCCGTCTTGCTAGACGGTCACTTCGATGAGCGGCAGGTTGGGTGCTGCCTCAACCAGGCGCCCACCCCGGACCCATACGTTGTATGGAATGGCCAACTGGAGCTGACCAAAGGCTCGCATCTGAACCCCGTCGTAAGTGGTCAACGTGCTGGTGCCGTCACTGTTGTGAGCGGTGACTGTCGCGAGCAAGCGAGGGCTACTGCTTACCAGCTCGCCAAATTGATCCCAGAGGTCAGTCCGCATCGGTGTAGTGCCTCTCCAGAGTGGCGGTCTGTTCAATCACAACGGTCTGCTGATCGATTACGACCTCAATGCGCAGCGAGTCACACTGCCCGTGCCAGGTACCTTCTGCCCCGACGACCTCCACCAGATCCAGAGGAAAGATTGCGCCAACCTCGCCCGGCTTCAGCGGCTTCGGAAACAGTGGCACTGTCAGGTCCACCGCAGCCTGCTCCCCTCGATCGCACAGAACATTCCGCCCTCGCTCCGCCCCTGCAGCCGCCACGCTGATGAGCGGGCTGCTTACTTGCTGAGCAAAGAGCTGTCCGGCCTCGCCAGCCTTTCTCACCTTGCAGGTCACGCCCTTGCCGGCCAGCTCGCCGGTCACGATAACTGCGTCGTACAGCGGCGCGCTCCGCATCTGGAGGCTCTCCGTCAACACGATGTCCTCCTGCAACACATGGTTCGGCTGGGTGTCGCGCCAGAGCCAAGGGCTGACCGGATAGCTCGCGCGAACATGCAGCGCAAGGTCCTTCGCATCAGACTGAACAACGGCGCCACTCGCCTCGGCCAGAGCACTGATGGCATCCAACGGCGCGCTACCGTCATAGAACCAAGCGCCAGGAGGAACGGTCCAGTCGACCGTCTCGTAGTGGCTGGTAAAGCCGGTATCCACCAGTTCCTCTGCCACAAGTTGCGCCATGCTCCTGGCCTCGTTTGCGACCTTTACCCGAGCAGGCGCATAAGGTGCGGCCAGGAGGGCGGTGCGTGAGCGCCCACTGCACCGGACGCCGCCGTCTGCGAACTCTCGTTGCTTCTGGAAGCTCTCCACGATACC
>NZ_JCAFUS010000015.1:0-90187 GCF_059371555.1 Stenotrophomonas sp. YJH_SMC_10
CAGAACATTGGAACGTACGGCTTTGAAATGCAGTGGTCTAACACGTCCGGTCGTTATGGCGGCTGGTTCCACTGGGTGGCAGACGCGGAGATTTAATCATGTACCAACTCACTGAAGACCCCGATGTGATTCGCTGCGTCGTGACCGGCGCGTTCATTCCGCGCGGTCACTACCTGTGGCCGACCGAATGGCTGGAGCAGAACACGCCGCTGCCGGCGTCATCGCCCGGCCTGGGCTTCGAGCTGCACACGCCCGCGCACTACCGCTACACCCGTGATCAGGCATTCGCCTGGATGCGCGCCGAGGCGGTAGAGCGCGGCTACGACAGCATCGAGTCGTGCGCCAGCTACTACAACAGCAGCGTGGCCCGATATCGCGAGGAGGCGCGGGCGATGGTCGCCTGGCGCGATGCTGTGAACCAGGCGCTGGAGCAGCTGGTGCTGGCGCCGCTGGATGGCATCGAGACCTGGGAGCAGGTGCGCGCACTGTTGCCGCGGCCAGAGACGTTCGCCTGGCCAGACAAGGCGGAGCTGCCGCTGGATGGACTGGCACCGCAGCCCGTGACTTGATCCTCACGCGGCGGCAACGGCGCTTGCGGCGAGATGTCAGCCATGTGCTATTCCGCCCAGATCACCCCCGCCTCCCTTAGGACGGCCATGGCCATCGTTGAATAGACCGGCTATCGAGACACGGGGGCGGGTTTGGCGTAAGGAGGTGGGCTTTGCCAGATGATGGATCCGAGTATCGTGGAGGATACTCAAACCGACTGTGAGCAAGAGGATCAACCGTTGAGCGCTTCCATGCTTCCGAGAATTGTCGGTTTCGATGTGCCGCAGCTACATGAGCGCGTCGATTCCTCTACTGATGAGGCCATCATTGCGTTGTTGGATCTTGCGCCAGGAGCCCGCTGGACTGAACTCTTCGTGAGGAAGTGCGAGGCGCTGGCGTCTCAGCTCTCCTTGGCAGAAGTTCGGGTTGAAGGCTCCAGGATCTATTTTTACGGGTCAATCAGCGACTCAAGAGCGCTCGCCGATGCGGTCATGTCCATCGTTCACGTGCTGAATGATCAACTCATGCGAGAAGGGAACGACGCAGCCTCGCGGGAAGAAAACTCCTAGGAGCAAGAGAGGCGCGACCAGCATTGACCTGCAATATCCGCTGCGCCAGGGTGACCACGAAGACTGGATCGGGCCGCAAGTCTGCCCTCGAGGTCGTCCAACCATTCTGCGCGGGTTCCATGCGGATCCCTGACGTAGATGTCACATGCGATCCGGATGACCGGGTCAACCTCATGGCGAAAGCTAACAGCAGGTAGGGCACCAGAGTTGAATACCAAACTCCAGTGGGTGAGCTCGCGTTCGACGTCAACGAAATCCTTGTTCCTCATGCGTTCCATGTTCTGCTCCTATCGGGACTGCACTGTACACCCTTCAGAACATCGGCCTGTTCATGACACTTGTTCATACTTGCGCCAATCCGGCACGGCTGCGTAACGCTCTGGCGAGCACTGTGGGTTGGCAGCAGATGGCTGCATCGGAGTAAGACATGAACAATTCTCCCCAGAACCAAAACGACCGCCCCAACTCGGATGGCGAGAAGAAGCAGCCAGGCCAGCAGGGTCAGGTGGACGGGAACGAGCTTGGCGGTGAAGATCTCGCCGGAAAGCAAGGCCAGCAACAGCAGCAGCCGGGAAGCAAGGAGCGTGAACAGTCGACCCACGGTCAGGACCAAAAGAGCAGTGCTGGTCGCGATAGCCGCCGTTGACGTCTAAGGAGTGGCCGCGCCCAGCGCGGCTCCTTCTGTATCAATAGGAACGTTGATATGTCGTCCCATGCTCAAGCTGTGAACTTGATGACCAAGATCATGTATCAATCGCGCCCGGCGAGCACGACGACGATGGCTCAGTGCCGAACCTGTCACGGAGAGAGTCCTGGAGGGATGGAGTGCGCGCGGTGTTTGACTGAAAAGCTGGGAAGGGTGATCGCCAATCGAGGCGCTGCTCTTTGCTGGCTTGAGTCGTTCCTGAAAGTTCAGCGAGACGAAGCACACGTGTTCATATGTGCAAAGAGAGTTGATGCGTCAGCCTTGTAGCAGTCGCATTCCGGCCTGACATTGCGCAAGCGTATGCTCATTACATCTAGGAGCAACGCTATGAATTTCCCGATATGCATCTACGATCGAACGGGTACTGGGCTCCGGCTTCCTTCCGAGTGGTGGATTGATCTGCAGTCAGATCTCCCCGCTCTAGTGAACGGTAGTGAGCGCATAGATTTGCCACGTTCCTCGAAAGATGAGCGCCCTCGCCTGGATCCTCAAGTTCTCAATGATCTATCCAGACGAATCCGGGGCTCGCAATGGCTAGATTAGATCCAGCTCAACCGCCAGGCGTGCGTTGGCTTTTCTTCCGACTTCGCAGTGGGCAGTCGATCAGCCCGGCTAGGCTAATGTCTGTCTGGCGCGAAGCTACGGAATCAACCGAGTGCGCAGTCCGCCGCGAAATCATTGACGGCGCTGGCTACGTATATGCTCTCTATGCACCCAATGGACTGCGCTCCCCCCGTCGTGTGGAGCTGCGCATGAGAGCACTTCTGGAAGAAGCCGGGTATGCCTTCACGATGGGGAGTTTGGCTGGGAGGCACCCAGCCGACGGCTGAGGTGCGACGCTGATTATGTCACCCGATTTGGCCAAGAAGATTGGCCCTGACAGCATGTGTTGCCGGGTCGTCGAGCCTTAGGACGTGGTCGAATTCGACCAAGCGCGCGTTACTGACCGCTTGACGCTTCCCGCATCCTGCGCATGCGAGCAGGGTGCCTCCTGGCATGGTCTCCAAGCCAGGTGTTTTGGAATGCGTGATGTGTCGGCAGTGGTTGCAGCGGATGCTGATTGTGTTCACGCGTTCGATATTGCCTTCGTCGCGGCGCACCACATGTATATCCAGAACATAGAAAAGACCAGTGTCGGGCATTGCTTAGTACCGAGAACGTTCGTGCATGGTGCATGTCGCTGGGCCTGCATCATGTGACGAAGTTCCGAATTCAGCAACATGCGAACCTGACGCGTTCAGGGCTCGTCCGCCACCTCGCGCTGACATGAATCCGTTGCTAGTAAGCTGGTCCCTCGTCAAGGAGGTGTGCCATGCCCATCAGGGCTGTCGTATACGTGAGCAGCGCTGGCGACGAGATCGCCGGCGACAGGCTGGGCCTGTCCAACGGAAAGCTGGATCAAGTTGTGGACGACGCGGCCCGGTTCAACCGTAATGCTGGGGTTACGGGGGTGCTCCTCTTCGATGGCGAACGGTTCCTCCAGTATCTGGAGGAACCGGAAGACGGGCTTTCGGTGTCCTATTCCCGAGTGCTGGGCGCCAGCAGCCACAACGGTGTTGTCGAGCTGCAGAGGGGCAGGGTGGGACAGCGCCGACTGCCGTTCTGGCCCATGAAGTGGCTTCCCGTGGAGCCGGAAGAGTTGCGGCGATTGGCCCACGCGGACTGGACCCGGTTCAATCAGCGCGGCAACGCGGACGACACGAACGCAACGGCGATGGATCTACTGACAGCGTTCGTGACGCCATTCGCCGTGGCAGCTTAGGAAGGCATGCTCTCGGCGCCTATCTGCTCAGTAAGAACCGTCAGAGATTGTTGGAAGGCGGCAGCGAAGAGCTCGCCGCCGTCATCTTTGTGCCTCTCAGCGATGCTGGGCAGCAGCTGGAGCCACGCTAGGTTCAACCGCTCGGGCTCTGGATGGGTGAGTACAGAAATCCGCAGCGCGTATTCCATTGCTTTCAGATAGCCACGGTGGACTTCAATCGCAACTTCACAGGAGTGGAGGCGGTCCAGAAGTTCAGAGACGGCATCGTTCATTTCGGGTCCTCGGTATCGAGTGGATGGTCGGGCGTTGGGTCGAAGAGCGCCAGTAGTCGTTCACGACGGCATTGCTCAAGCCAGTGATGCCAGATCTCTATTTCATCCATCAATCCTGTGGATCCGCAAGCTGGGCACTTCAGGGTCGTGCCCCTGACGTCCGTATGGAATCCAGCATCGTGGCCCAGTGATGACCTAAGCCCACAGTTCTTGCAGGTTGAGCGCACCTGCTCCAGGCGGATGATTGCGCCATTTGGCGCAAGCAGGGGCAGTATCGAGTGGATCCTGAAGGCATTGGGAGGATGCATAGCCGTGCCGCTGAGGGGCTGGACACGGGGGCAAGGGATATTGCACCGGAGAAGAGCCGTGAGACAGCAGTGTCTACTACATGATGTGAGCCTCGCATCACACCAAGCTCAAGTGGACGCTCGCGCTTACTTCCCTGAGCCTCGTGGCTGGTGGACTCGAAGCGCTCAAGCTGCGATATTTCGCAGAACTTCCGGTTGCTTTCTAAATGAGCATCCTCAACGTTCTGCTCACTCGCGAACACCTAGTCGTCGCTGTAGACACGCTGGCAGAGGATGCCAGGACAGGGGCGCATTCCGCGGGGGCGAAGCTGCTGCTGATCCCTCAGCACAACCTGGTACTGGCCACTCGGGGTTCCACCCAGTTCTTTCTTCGCATATACGAGCTGGCACTGCAGGCCAGCTTCCGTGCGGACTTCACGATGGAGCAGTTGTCCGCCGAGCTGGGGTTGGTGGTGGATCAGCTATGGCCGAACTACGAGAAGGCGGCAGCGGAGGCCGGGCTGCCGCTCGACCAGCTCGGGACCGAGTTGGTGCTGGGCGGCTGGTCGCCCAAGAACGGCCGGATGATGGCCACGGGGTATGCCAAGAGCGACAGTCAGCGCCCGTGTACGGTCCAGGCGATCGACGGGCAGCTGGCGTCCCCCGGGGAGCCGCTCCAGGCTTTGACGCCGAGCATGGCTCAGGCCGATCTCATGGCCCATGCGCGTCTGCAGGCTAGTTACCTCAATGAGCAGATGGGCCGGCAGGTGGCGGGAGGCCGGCTGTTAGCCGGCTTCCTGCAGGCGGGGCAGGCCGTGATCAAAGATCTAGGTGAGCTTTAGATCTTCGGGCGTTAGCCCGGCCAAGGCGAGGATCCTGTCCTGCCTCATCTGCTCGGCCCAGAGAATCCACGCTTGGTCTACGGTCAAAATCCCTGTCACCTGGCATGCCGGACACGTGAGCTCTACCCCTCCTTCCACCTCGGCAAGGCCATATCCTCGGGACATACGTGACTCGTCGCCGCATGAACCGCACTTGGCGTGCAGAGTTTCGACTTGCTCGATCGTTCCGTTGACGCGCAGCAGCGGGCGGATCCGAAGGACCCGGAAAGCTGTTAGGGGTGTCATGTGTCGTGCCTGTAGGGGGCTAGACACGGGGGCGAAGGATTTCGCGCCTGAGAGGAGCCAGATGGGTCAACCATACAGCATGAATCGTTAAGAACTTCGTGCTGGACAAATTCTCTACGACGGATGCTTGGCCGGCAAGCAGCTCAACCCGGAGCGGATCAACTGCGCCACGCCAGTGGCCATCCCAAACGATTCAGACATGTGCCCGGCGCTTCGCAGGATCTGCGACGGCCAGCCGTATCCTTCCGGCCATGCAGTACTCCCACGGCTTCCGCACCGCCCCGATCCCCTCTGGCTGGATCCAGACCGGTGAACGCTGGGCGCTTTGGTACAACGGCCGCGAGACGGCCAGCGTCACGCCCGATGGCGGTCCCGGCGTCCGGCTGTGGATGGAAGGCCAGAAGATGTGGCAGGTGAAGGAAGTGCGCGCGGCCAACGTCCGGCAGGCCAAGCGGTACGCCGAGCGCTGGTGTGCGGCCAGGCTCTATCCCGATCTGCCCCTGCGCCAGGCGGTTGCCCGGCTGACCGACAGCACCGCGATCCAGCCTGAGCCGCCGCTGCCCGGCCTGCCGCCGACCCGTGAGCAGCAGCAACAGGCTCGGCGCCTGGCCGAGGCCGGGGCTGTGGAACTGGCACGAATTAAGGAGGCGCTGGAGCCGCGCCCGCCGCTGAAGGAGACCAAGCCCAGGGCGAAGGATCCGATGAAGGCTAGGGTGAGGGCAGGGCTGCAGCAGATGCGGCGCGGCGTGTAGGCGTCATCCGGCCCGCAGCTTCACCACGTTGCCATCGCGCAGGCCATCGAGGTAATCCGCCCAGACCTGCATCATCCGCACGCGTTCCTGCAGGTGCGATGTGCGGTTGTAGGCCCGGCCGTTGGGATCCTTCACTGCGTGCGCAAGCTGGTGCTCGATGATGTCCGGGCGGAAGTGCAGGACCTCGTCCAGAATCGTGCGAGCCGTCGCGCGGAAGCCGTGGCCGGTCATCATCGTGCGGTCGTAACCCATGTTGCGCAGCGCTGCGGTAACGGCGTTTTCCGACATCGGGCGTTTGGCGTCGCGGGCGCCAGAGAACACCCACTTGTGCCGGCCGGTGATCGGCTTGATGTCCTCCAAGATCTGCAGCGCCTGCCTGGACAGCGGCACCAGGTGTGCAGCACGCATCTTCATCTTGCTGGCGGGGATGGTCCACACGGCCGCGCCGAGGTCGAATTCCTCCCATTCCGCATGCCGCAGTTCGCCAGGACGCAGGAACACCAGCGGCGCCAGCCGCAGCGCCGAGCGGGTAATGGCGGATCCGCTGTATGCCTCGATGGAGCGCAGCAGGCCACCCAGCTGCACGGGGTCGGTAATCGCCGCATGGTGGGCCTCCTTCGGTGGCGCGAGCGCCCCCTTCAGGTCAGCAACGGGATTTCGCTCGGCGCGGCCGGTGGCCACGGCGTACCGCATGATCTGGCCGCAGTTCTGCATGATCCGGTGCGCGGATTCGATCGCGCCGCGGTCCTCGATGCGGCGGGCCACCCGGAGGAAGTCGGGCGCGGTGAGGTCAGCTACAGAGCGCGCCCCGATCCAGGGGAGGACATCGTTCTTCATCCACGCTTGAACCTTCTCCGCATAGCTGGGCACCCAGGGGCGCGTGGCCAGCCACTCATTGGCGATGGTCTCGAAGCTGTCCGAGCCGAGGGCGGAGTGGGCGAGAGCAGCAGCCTTCTTCTGCGCGCCCGGGTCGACGCCTCGGGCCAGCAGCCGGCGGGCTTCGTCGCGGGCCTCGCGGGCGCGAGCCAAGGAGACATCCGGGTACAGGCCGATCGACAGCAGCTTCTCCTTGCCGGCGATGCGGTACTTCCAGCGCCAGCTGCGTGCGCCGGTAGGGGTGAGGTAGAGGTACAGGCCGCCACCGTCGGTGATCTTCCGCGGCTTGTCGCTGGGCTTGGCGCGCCTGATGGCTGCGTCGGTCAGGGGCATTGGGGGTATCGCTTCAGTGGGTGCGGTCGGATACCCCTTGATATACCCCCACCGTCTCATGGATTGAAACGGATTGCCCCGGTCTGCTGCGGACAATAAAAAAGCCCGAAAACCCTTGTGATGCGGGGGTTTCCGGGCTTCTCCGGTCCTTGACGAACCGTTCGTTGGTGGAGGTGGGCGGAATTGAACCGCCGTCCGAAGGCACTCCATCCCCAGCACTACATGCTTAGCTCACCGTTGGATCTCGTCCCCGAACAGCACGGTGCGCAAAGCGCATCCGGGAACCAGCCTGTTGTGTTCTAGTGCCGGACTGACAGGCAGCCGTCCAGCGCGATTCCATGATAGTGACTCTACACCGCGAGCATGGACACAAGCGGTTTCGAGGCTTAGGCCTTAAGCGGCCAGAGCGTAGTTGTCGTCGTTGGCAACTAGAGTTTTGCAGCTGGATTTACGAGGAAAGCTACCCCCTCGGCATGCGCCAGGCGACTTCACAACCCCCGTCGAAACCAATGCACCCCCGGTTTCTTCAAGTTCTGCAAGGTACAAGGCCTGTTCGTGTCGCCACGGCCAGTGCCTGCCCAACGCTGCCAATGCTACGCCAAAACAGCTGAACAGTCACCGTGGCAATCCACAACATGTTGTAGAGCCAGCGGCATAGCGGATTGGTAACGTCATTGGCACGAATTTGCGACACACTGGCGGCGACCATCCGGGCCAGGACAGACACGGAGACTGTGGGTGACCGATGCAAGCCAACAACGCAGCCTGCGGCAACTGATCGGGCCGGTCGGTGCCGACTACCAGCGGCGCGCGCTGCCGCCCGGCTGGGTCTGGGCGGTGCTGGCCGTGTTGCTTGCGGCCACCGGGCTGACCGAACTGCCGGCCACCGCGGCCGCGGCACTGGTTGCCAGCGCGGTGGTGGTGCACTGGTCGCAGCGCGGTCGCATCCATTGGCTGGGCTGGCGCCTGCCGGGCCTGGCGATGTTGGCGGCCCTGCTGTGGGGGCCGGAAGTGCTGTCGCAGTGGTTCGAGCACGGGCTGGCCGTGGCCCTGATGTCGCTGGCCAGCCTCAGCATCGGCGTGCATGTGTGGCAGTCGCGGCAGATGGCGCGGCAACTCCAGGGCGCGGCCGATTCGCTGGATGACGCCCAGTTGCTGGCCCTGCTGCCGGCCGACGCGGCCCAGCTGGCGCAGCGGTGGCGCGCCGGCGATGACCGGCATGCGCCGGAACTGGCGGTGGTGATGCATCTGGCCGTGATGCACGCCGCGCTGGCACCGCGCATGCGAGGGCAGGGCGTGCTGGCGGGGTGACCGGCAGGCAACTCCAGCGCCGACACGACTACGACCCCGACAACGTCTTGCGCAGGTAGATCCGCTCGTGACCGGGTGGGCAATCGGGCAGCCGCCCATAGACGGTGTAGCCCTGCCGCAGGTAGAAAGATTCGGCCTGCCAGTCGAAGGTATCCAGCATCACGTTGCGGGCGCCAAGCTGGCGCGCGGCGGCTTCCGCTTCCGCAAGCAGGCGCTGGCCGATGCCTTGCCCGCGCAGTTCCGGATCCACCCACAGCACATGCACCTGCAGCCAGCCGGCACAGACGTCGGCCAGCACACCACCGCGCAGCGCGCCGTACTCGTCATGCCAGGCCAGGCGGACTGGGGTCTCATCGAGTGAATCGCCGCCGTGGGCCTGGTTGAAGGCCAGCAGGCGCGCGCACAACGTGCGCGTTTCATCGGCGCTGGCAGTCACCAGGGCGCCGATGGGGGCGGTCATGCGTCGCGGTTGCCGCGACGCATCACGCGCTGCTTCTCGATCGCCCAGTCGCGGTCCTTGGCGGCATCGCGCTTGTCGTGGGTCTGCTTGCCCTTGGCCAGCGCGATCTCGAGCTTGATCTTGTTCTTGCTCCAGTACATCGCGGTGGGCACGATCGTGTAGCCATCGCGCTCGACCTTGCCGACCAGCTTGTCGATCTCGCTACGGTGCAGCAGCAGCTTGCGCTCGCGGCGATCTTCGGCCACCACGTGGGTCGAGGCCTGGATCAACGGGGTGATCTGTGCGCCGATCAGGTAGATCTCGCCGCGCTTCACGTAGGCGTAGGCGTCGATGATGTTGCCGCGGCCAGCGCGGATCGACTTCACCTCCCAGCCCTGCAGGGCCAGGCCGGCCTCGAACCGTTCTTCGATGTGGTATTCGTGGCGGGCACGCTTGTTCAACGCGATGGTTTTGTTGGCCGTCGCGCTCTTTGCTTTATCCTTGCCGCTGTTCTTGCTCATTTCCGTATTGTCTCCGATTCGGGCCCGCCCGGTCGATTGCCGAAACGTCCTGTATTCATGCCAACTATCCGCCGCAGCGCCCTGGTCGAACATTCGGCCGCGCGCATGTTCGACCTGGTCAACGATGTCCAGGCCTATCCGAGCCGTTTCCGCTGGTGCTCGGCTGCCCAGATCCTGGAGCAGGGCGAGGACCGCCTGGTGGCGCGCCTTGACCTGGGCCTGGGTTCGTTCAGCACCTGGTTCCAGACGGAAAACACGCTGCGGCGCCCGTACAGCATCGATATGCAGCTGCGCGATGGCCCGTTCAAGCAGCTGCACGGCCGTTGGGAGTTCCATGCGCTGGCCGAGGACGCCTGCAAGGTCACTCTCACCCTGGAGTTCGAACCCAGCTCGCGCCTGCTTGGTCCTGCGTTGGCGCTGGGCTTCCAGAGCCTGGCCGACCGCATGGTCAACGACTTCATCCGCGTCGCCGACGAGGCCTGAGCGATGATCGAGGTCGAGGTGGTACTGGCCTGGCCACAGCGGGTGCTGTCGCGCCGACTGAACCTGGAGGAGGGGGCCACCGTGGCCGACGCCATTGCTGCTGCGGCGCTGGAAGGCAGTGCCGATTGTCCGGCCGCCGCCGTGCACGGCGTCCTGGCGCGTCCGCAGCAGGTGCTGCTGGATGGCGACCGCATCGAACTGCTGCGCCCGCTGCTGGCCGATCCAAAGGACAACCGCCGGCGTCGCGCGCTCGGCGGTTGATCCCGGCAACCCGTCGTTGCGGACGGGCAGGGGGCTCAGCGGCCCTTCTTCTTCTTGTCCTTCGGCAGGTTGCGGCCGAACTGGCGCACGGTCTGCTGGGCCAGGGCCTTGTCGTTGCCCGGGAAGTAGTCGCCTTCCCAGCGGGTCACGGTGTCATTCTCGAAGAAGACCACGAAGTTCTTCACTTCGGTGCGGCCCAGGCGGTTCACGCGCTGGCTGGACGTGTAGTCCCAGCGTTGGGCGTGGAACGGGTCGGGAATGGACGGGGTGCCCAGCAGCGCGCTGACCTGCTGCTTGCTCTGCCCGACCTGCAGCTTGGCCACGGCATCTTCCCGGATCAGGTTGCCCTGATAGATGGGTTGCTTGTAGATGATGCCGCACCCGGTGGTGGACAGGGCGACGGCGGCGACCAACAGGAGATTGCGCATCGGGACTGGCGGTTGGGGAAATCAAACCGATGATACACTCCCGGCGTGCCACCGCGACCCAATCCGAGGCAGCTGGCGCTAAATCGCCAATGAACGGAGACCTATGGAAACCCACGACCTGCGTAAAGTCGGCCTGAAGGTGACCCATCCGCGGATGCGGATCCTGGCGCTGCTCGAACAGCGCAATGCCCAGCACCACCAGCACCACATGACCGCCGAGGACATCTACCGCCAGCTGCTCGAGCATGGCGACGAGATCGGCCTGGCGACGGTCTACCGGGTGCTGACCCAATTCGAGGCCGCCGGCCTCGTGCTCAAGCACAATTTCGAGGGCGGCCAGGCCGTTTACGAGCTGGACCGTGGTGGCCACCACGACCATATGGTCGACGTGGACAGCGGCAAGATCATCGAATTCGAAAGCCATGAGATCGAGGAGCTGCAGCGCAAGATCGCGGCCGATCACGGCTATGAGCTGGAAGAACACTCGCTGGTGCTGTACGTGCGCAAGAAGCGCAAGTAAGCCGTTCCGGCCAGCCGCTAGCGACGAAACCCCGGGCCTGCCCGGGGTTTTTCGTTGATGGGGTCAGAGCCCTTTCCCTTCAGGAGAGGGGGTCGACCCCGGGCGCTCCGCGGGGGCGGACCCCTTGCAACCCAGCAGGATCTCCAGGTCCACCGCCTCGGCCATCGCCCGGTTGCCGGCATCCCCCGGGTGGAGGTGGTCGCCGGAGTCGTAGGGGGCGGCCATCCGCGACGGGTCGGCCGGGTCGCGCAGCGCCGCGTCCAGGTCGATCACCGCGTCGAACGGGCTGTCCGAGCGCAGCCAGGCGTTGAGCTGCTGGCGCAGGGCATCCTTGTCCGGATGGTAGTAATCGTCCAGTGGCGTGCCGGGCAGGGCGCCGGTAAACGGCGGCAACGTGGCGCCGACGATACGCACGCCCCGGTGGCGCGCACGTTCGGCCAGGGTGCGATAGCCCGCCTGCAGTTCGGCCAGCGTCGGTCGGGCCTGGCCCCGGGCGAACGCGGTGCCGGGCCAGCTGATGTCGTTGATGCCGATCAGCACGATGACGCTGGCTACCCCGGGTTGATCCAGTGCATCGCGCTGGAAGCGGGCCAGGGCGGACTCACCCATGCCGTCGCTCAGCAGCCGATTGCCGGAAATGCCCGCATTGACCACCGCCACCCCGCGCGGGGCCAGCCGCGCGGCCAGGTGGTCGGTCCAGCGCTGGTCCTGGTCGAGGCTGGCCGTGGCGCCATCGGTGATCGAGTCGCCGATCACCACCACGCTGCGCGCGCTGGCGTTGGCCTCGACCTCGATACCGGCCAGGAGCAGGCGCGCGGTGGTGCTGCTGGCAGCGCGCAGCATCTGGGCCCGGCTCTGGTCGCCAGCGGCGATCCAGCTGGTCTGGCGACCGTCCCAATGGAACGTCTGGACCGCTGCCGGCCCCGGCACGAAGACACTGACCTGCAGTGCCTGGCGGTCGTCGGTGGCAAGCGCGAGCGGGTCGCTCAGCCGCTCCTGGCCGGGGCCGATCAGCACGCCGGGTTGGCCATCGAAGCTGAGTGGCCGAGGGGCGCCGTCCATGCGTGCGGAGACGCTGGCGGCGCCGATCCGCAGCGGCTGCGTACCGTAGGCATTGCTCAGGCGCACCCGCAACCGTGCACCGCCCAGGCTGATGCGCGCGGTCTGGCGGAACGTCTGGTCGTGCAGCGTGGTCGGGACCAGCGTCGGGAACAGGAAATCCGCGCGCCAGACCGGTTGCGGGCTGGCCTGCCAGCTGGCGACCCAGTGCGCAGTGGGCGAGGCGCCGGCCGCGCCGGACAGGGCGAGCAGGACGGTGGCAGTGAGCTGGCGCAAACGGGTCATCGGTCGGTCCGGAGGAAAGGGACGGCCATGGTGATTCCGGGTTCACCTGTGAACTAGACTGCGCATGGACAATCATCTGTGAACTGGATTCATCGCCATGGCGCGACCCGACATCAACCGATCCGGCGAACTGGAAGTGTTCGTGCGGGTGATCGAGACCGGTGGCTTTTCTGCCGCCGCCCGCAGCCTGGACATGACGCCCTCGGCGGTAAGCAAGCTGGTGGCACGGCTGGAGCAGCGGCTCGGCACGCGCCTGCTGCAGCGCTCCACCCGCCAGCTGCAGCTGACCCCGGAAGGCTGCGCGTTCTACGAGCGTGGCCTGCGCGTGCTGGCTGACCTCGAGGAAGCCGAGCGCTGCGCCAGCGCCCATGCCGAGCCGCGCGGGCGGCTGCGGGTCAACTCCAACGTGCCGTTCGGCCAGCATTTCCTGTTGCCGCTGCTGCCGGCGTTCCTGGCGCGCAACCCGCAGGTGGGGGTGGACCTGACTCTCAATGATGAAGTGATCGACCTGCTGGAGCAGCGCACCGACGTGGCGGTAAGGGCCGGTCCGCTGAAAAGCTCCAGCCTGGTCGCGCGTCGGCTGGGCGCGACGCGGATGATGATCGTGGCCGCGCCGGCGTACCTGCAGCGGCATGGGATGCCGCGCAACGCCGAGGAACTGCAGTCCCACAACCGGCTGGACATCGGTCATGCGCGCGCGATGCAGGGCTGGCCGCTGCTGCAGGACGGGCGCGAGCGGATGGTGCTGCCCAGTGGCAATGCCCGTGCCAGCAACGGCGACGCGCTGCGCCAGCTGGTGCTGGGCGGGCTGGGCATGGCCCGCCTGGCCGCGTTCCAGGTGCAGGACGACATCGCCGCCGGGCGCCTGCTGCCGGTGCTGGAAGAGGCCAATCCGGGTGACCTGGAAGAGGTGCACGCGGTGTTCCTGGGGCAGGGGGGCTACCTGCCGCTGCGGGTGCGCGCCTTCCTCGATTTTCTGGTGGAAAACGTCGACCTGACACAGCCACGGGGGTAATGCCGGCCGCTGGCCGGCAACCTCCCGATCTTCGTCCCCGTGTGTTGGGTTGCCGGCCAGCGGCCGGCACTACCGTCCGGAAGCCGGGCCCACGCGCTGCTCTGCCGGCCTCAGGCCTGCAGCAGCTTGCGTGCGGCGGCGCGCGCTTCCTTGCTCACTTCCACGCCACCCAGCATGCGCGCCAGTTCTTCCTCGCGGGCCTTGCTGTCCAGCTTTTCCACTGCGCTCTGGGTCATGCCTTCCACCGGCGCCTTGCTGACCCGGTAATGGGCGTGGCCCTTGGAGGCGACCTGTGGCAGGTGGGTCACGCACAGGACCTGGCGCTTCTCGCCAAGGGCGCGCAGCTTCTGGCCGACGATGTCCGCCACCGCGCCACCGATGCCGGAGTCCACTTCGTCGAACACCATCGTCGGCACCGCGTCCAGGTCGAGCGCGGCCACTTCGATGGCCAGCGAGATGCGCGACAGTTCGCCACCGGAGGCCACCTTGCGCAGGGCTCGGGGCGGCTGGCCGGCGTTGGCCGCCACCAGGAATTCCACGCGCTCGGCGCCCTGCGGATCGGGTTTGCCGGCATCCTGCGGCTCCAGTTCGATCAGGAACTGGCCGCCGCCCATGCCCAGTTCGGCGATGATGCCGGTGGTGGTGGCCGACAGCTCGGCGGCGGCACTGCGGCGGCTGGCCGTCAGCCGTTCGGCCTGCGTGCGCCAGGCAGCGGCGGCCTTGTCGATCTCGCCGGCCAGGCGCTGCAGGCGCTCGTCGGCGCCGCGCAGCTGCTCCACTTCGGCATGCATGCGCTCGCGCTGCGCGCCCAGCTCGTCCATCGGCACGCGGTGCTTGCGGGCCAGGTCGTGCAGGCGGCCAAGGCGGCGCTCGTTCTCCTCGAACTGCTCCGGGTCGGCGTCGAGATCGTCATGCACGCGGTCCAGCAGCGACAGGGCCTCGTGCAACTGGATCGAGGCGTTCTCGATCAGGCCGTCCACCTCGCCCAGCCGCGGGTCGTGTTCGATCAGGCGCGACAGCTCGTGGCGCACCTGCTGCAGCAGGTCCAGGGCGGAACTGCCGTCATCGCCGTTGAGCTGGTTGCTGGCGGCCTGGCAGGCGCTCAGCAGGGCGCTGGCATGCGCCTGGCGGCGGTGGCTGGCGCCCAGCGCGGCAATCGATTCCGGTTCCAGGTCCTCGCGGTCGAGTTCGCGCAGCTGGTGCTCGAGGAAGCCGATCCGGTCACTGACGTCGCCCTGTTGTGACAGCGCCAGCGATTCATCGACCAGTGCCTGCCAGGCGGCGGCGGCGCGGCGCACCTGGCGGCGTTCTTCCTCGTTGCCGGCGTAGGCGTCGAGCAGGGCCAGCTGCGACGGGCGTGCCAGCAGGGCCTGCTGTTCATGCTGGCCGTGGATCTCCACCAGCCGCGAGGCCAGGTCGGCCAGCTGTGCCAGGGTCACCGGGCGGCCGTTGATCCAGGCCCGCGAGCCACCGTCTGCGCGGATCACGCGGCGCAGCTGGCATTGGTCCTCGTCGTCCAGCTCGTTGTCGGCCAGCCACTGGCGCGCGGCCTGCAGCTGGTCCAGCACGAACTCGGCCGACAGCTCGGCGCGTGCGGCGCCGTGGCGGACCACGCCGCTGTCGGCGCGCAGGCCGGACAGGAAGCCCAGCGCGTCGACCATCAGCGACTTGCCGGCGCCGGTCTCGCCTGAAACCACGGTCATGCCTGGCCCGAACTCCAGTTCGGTGGCGCGGACGACGGCAAAATCCTTGATCGAAAGATGTCTGAGCATGGGTAAGGGGGGTATCAGCAGCCGCGCAACGCTAGCACGCGGGCGCGGGAGGTCCAATGACTTGCCAAGGTGATGCGCCGCCATTATCTAGTGTCCGTGTCTCACAGGTTGATTCCATGCACGGTTCTCCCGACCAGCTTGCCCCGCGTGCGCGCCATCTGCTGCGCACGCTGATCGCGCGTTACATCAAGGACGGTGAGCCGGTCGGCTCGCAGACGCTGGCGCGCGTGGCCGGCCTGGAGGTCAGCCCGGCGACCATCCGCAACATCCTCGGCGACCTGGAAGACCTGGGCCTGCTGGCTTCGCCGCACACGTCGGCCGGGCGCGTCCCGACCGCGCATGGCTACCGGGTGTTCGTCGACAGCCTGCTGCAGATGCAGCCGCCGGGCGAGGGCGAACTGGCCCGCCTGCGCCAGGAACTGGCCGGTGGCGGCAGTACCCAGGCCCTGCTCGGCAGCGCTTCGGAACTGTTGTCGGCGATGAGCCACTTCGTCGGCGTGGTCAGCGCGCCGCGGCGGGAGCAGTTCGCCTTCCGCCAGATCGATTTTGTGCCGCTGGACGGACGGCGGGTGCTGGCGATCCTGGTGTTCGCCGACAACGAGGTGCAGAACCGGGTCATCGAGACCCGCCAGGAGTTTGCGCCGGGCCAGCTGGAACAGGTCGCCAACTACCTCAATGCGCATTTCGCCGGCCTGCCGATGGCCGAGATCCGCACCCGCCTGCTGCTGGAGCTGCACGACGCCCGTTCCGAACTGGAGCAGCTGCTGGCGCACAGCATCGAACTGGCCGAGCAGGCCCTGCAGCCGGCGGCTGACGACATGCTGGTGGCCGGGCAGACCCGGCTGATGGGGGTGCAGGACCTGTCCGACCTGGAACGCCTGCGTGAACTGTTCGAGCTGTTCTCCAGCAAGCGCGAGATCCTGCAGTTGCTGGAACGGACCATCCAGGCTCCGGGCGTGCGCATCTTCATCGGCGAGGAGACCGGGATGATGCCGCTCCAAGGCGTCTCGCTGGTGACCGCCCCCTATACCGCCAACGGCCAGGTGCTGGGCGTGCTGGGGGTGATCGGTCCCAAGCGGATGGCCTACGACCGCGTGATCCCGCTGGTCCAGGCCACGGCCGATGTGCTCGGCGCGGCCTTTTCACCGGCCGGGCGCACGCCGGGAACATCCGACGCTTGAAACGCAGCATCCCGCCCACACTAGGGTGGTTGGAGGCGGAGTTTGACCGCCAGGGACCCAGACATGAACCACGAACAGCCAGATATCGAATCCCAGCAGAGTGCCGCCGATGCGGCCGCCACCGCCGGCGTCAACGACGAAGTCGAGCGCCTGCGCGCCGAAATCGAACAGGTCAAGGCCGATGCCCTGCGTGAGCGCGCCGACCTGGAGAACCAGCGCAAGCGCGTTGCCCGTGACATCGAACAGGCCCGCAAGTTCGCCAACGAGAAGCTGCTGGGCGATCTGCTCCCCGTGTTCGACAGCCTGGATGCCGGCCTGAAGGCCGCCGGCGACGACCCGCACCCGCTGCGCGAAGGCCTGGAGCTGACCTACAAGCAGCTGCTCAAGGTCGCTGCCGACAACGGCCTGGTCCTGCTGGACCCGATCGGCCAGCCGTTCAACCCGGAACACCACCAGGCGATCAGCCAGGCCCCGACCCCGGGTGCCGCCCCGGGCAGCGTGGTGACCGTGTTCCAGAAGGGCTACCTGCTCAACGAGCGCCTGCTGCGGCCGGCGCTGGTGGTGGTGGCCGCTGAGTGATCCCGCGGGGCCGGGCGGCGGACAGACACCGCCACCCGACCCGACGCTGAACGCGCCGGATGACCGGAAACACAGCGTTCGGAGGATGGCTTGAATGTTCCACGAGCCTCCCCCACATCGTATTCATCCACCGGCCGAACGGCCGGACTGACCCCAACTAGCATCCTCAGGAGTCTCCCCCATGGGCAAGATCATTGGTATCGACCTCGGCACCACCAACTCGTGCGTGGCGATCATGGACGGCGGCAAGGCCCGCGTCATCGAGAATTCGGAAGGCGATCGCACCACCCCGTCGATCGTCGCCTACACCAAGGACGGCGAAGTCCTGGTCGGTGCCTCGGCCAAGCGCCAGGCCGTGACCAACCCGAAGAACACCTTCTACGCGGTGAAGCGCCTGATCGGCCGCAAGTTCACCGACGGCGAGGTGCAGAAGGACATCGCCCACGTCCCGTACAGCATCCTGGCCCATGACAACGGCGATGCCTGGGTGGCCACCAGCGACGGCAAGAAGATGGCGCCGCAGGAAATCTCGGCCAAGGTGCTGGAAAAGATGAAGAAGACCGCCGAGGACTTCCTCGGTGAGAAGGTCACCGAAGCGGTCATCACCGTGCCGGCCTACTTCAACGACAGCCAGCGCCAGGCCACCAAGGACGCCGGCCGCATCGCCGGCCTGGACGTCAAGCGCATCATCAACGAGCCGACCGCGGCCGCGCTGGCCTATGGCCTGGACAAGGGCGACAACAAGGATCGCAAGATCGTGGTGTACGACCTGGGCGGCGGCACCTTCGACGTGTCGGTGATCGAGATCGCCAACGTCGACGGCGAGAAGCAGTTCGAAGTGCTGGCCACCAACGGCGACACCTTCCTGGGTGGCGAAGATTTCGACAACCGCGTCATCGAGTATCTGGTTGAAGAGTTCAACAAGGACCAGGGCATCGACCTGCGCAAGGATCCGCTGGCCCTGCAGCGCCTGAAGGACGCCGCCGAGCGCGCCAAGATCGAGCTGTCCAGCGCCCAGCAGACCGAAGTGAACCTGCCGTACGTCACCGCTGACGCGTCGGGTCCGAAGCACCTGAACATCAAGCTGACCCGCGCCAAGCTGGAAGCACTGGTGGACGACCTGATCAAGAAGTCGATCGAGCCGTGCCGCGTCGCCCTGAACGATGCCGGCCTGCGTTCGAGCGACATCAGCGAGGTGATCCTGGTCGGCGGCCAGACCCGCATGCCGAAGGTGCAGCAGGCGGTGACCGAGTTCTTCGGCAAGGAACCGCGCAAGGACGTCAACCCGGACGAAGCCGTGGCACTGGGTGCGGCGATCCAGGGCGGCGTGCTGGGCGGCGACGTCAAGGACGTGCTGCTGCTGGACGTGACCCCGCTGTCGCTGGGCATCGAGACCATGGGCGGCGTGTTCACCAAGATCATCGAGAAGAACACCACCATCCCGACCAAGGCCTCGCAGGTGTTCTCCACCGCCGAGGACAACCAGTCGGCCGTGACCGTGCATGTGCTGCAGGGTGAGCGCGAACAGGCCCGCTACAACAAGTCGCTGGCCAAGTTCGACCTGTCCGGCATCGAGCCGGCCCCGCGCGGCCTGCCGCAGGTGGAAGTGTCCTTCGACATCGACGCCAACGGCATCCTGCACGTGTCGGCCAAGGACAAGAAGACCAACAAGGAACAGAAGGTCGAGATCAAGGCCGGTTCGGGCCTGTCCGAGGAAGAGATCGCGCGGATGGTCGCCGACGCGGAAGCCAACCGCGAGGAAGACAAGAAGTTCCAGGAACTGGTGCAGGCCCGCAACCAGGCCGACGCCCTGATCCACGGCACCCGCAGCGCCATCACCGAGCACGGCAGCAAGGTCGGCGGCGATGTCATCGGCAAGGTCGAGGCGGCCCTGGCCGACCTGGAGACCGCGATGAAGGGGGACGACAAGGCGCAGATCGAAGCCAAGTCGAAGGCGCTGGAAGAAGCCGGCCAGTCGCTGTTCGCTGCGGCTTCGGCCGACCAGGGCGGTGCCCCGGGTGCCGATGCCGGCAATGCCGGCAAGGGCAACGATGACGTGGTCGACGCCGAGTTCACCGAAGTCAAGGACGACAAGCAGTCCTGATCCGGACCGACGCGGGACGCTGCCAGCCAGCGTCCCGTTGTCGCATCAGGGTCCTGACCGCCCACCGGCGTGTCGGGGCGCCCGACGCAAGAGCGGACCTGGTTCCGCTCTTCCGCTTTGACGAATCCCGACGTTCCGGAACCCGATTCACGATATGAGCAAGCGCGATTACTACGAAGTGCTGGGCGTTGCCCGCACCGCCACCGACGAAGAGCTGAAGAAGGCCTACCGTCGCTGCGCGATGAAGTTCCATCCGGACCGCAACCCGGGTGATGCGGCGGCCGAGGCCTCCTTCAAGGAGTGCAAGGAAGCCTACGAAGTGCTGTCCGACGGCAACAAGCGCCGCATGTACGACAGCCACGGCCACGCCGCGTTCGAGCACGGCATGGGCGGCGGCGGTCCGGGTGGCCCGGACATGAACGATATCTTCGGCGATATCTTCGGCAACATCTTTGGCGGTGGCGGCGGTGGTCCACGCCAGGCCCGTCGCGGTGCCGACATCGGCTACGTGATGGAACTGGACCTGGAAGAAGCCGTGCGCGGCGTCGAGCGCCGGATCGAGATTCCGACCCTGGCCGAGTGCGGCGACTGCGATGGCAGTGGCTCCGAGGACGGCAAGGTCGAGACCTGCAACGTGTGCCATGGCCGCGGCCAGGTGCGCATCCAGCGCGGCATCTTCGCCATGCAGCAGGCCTGCCACAACTGCGGCGGCCGTGGCCAGATCATCGCCAAGCCCTGCAAGACCTGCCATGGCAACGGCCGCGTCGAGGAAGACAAGGTGCTGTCGGTGAAGGTGCCGGCCGGCGTCGATACCGGCGACCGCATCCGCCTGCAGGGCGAAGGCGAAGCCGGCCCGGCAGGAACGCCGCCGGGTGACCTGTACGTGGAAGTGCGGGTGCGCGAGCATGCGATCTTCCAGCGCGATGGCGACGACCTGCACTGCGAAGTGCCGATCCGCATCTCGCAGGCGGCACTGGGCGACACCGTGCGCGTGGCTACCCTCGGCGGCGAAGCGGAGATCCGCATCCCGGCCGAGACCCAGACCGGCAAGCTGTTCCGCCTGCGCGGCAAGGGCGTGCGTTCGGTGCGCAGCCGCAGCGAAGGTGACCTGTACTGCCGCGTGGTGGTGGAGACCCCGGTCAACCTCACCAACGAACAGCGCAAGCTGCTCGAGCAGTTCGAAGCCACCTTCGTCGGCGAGGAAGCACGCAAGCATTCGCCGAAGTCGGCGACGTTCATGGATGGCGTGAAGGGCTTCTGGGACCGGATGACGTCCTGAGTTTTTCAACGGAAGCGTTGGGCGGTAGCGCCGGGCCATGCCCGGCGTTTTCGTTTGCGATCATCGGAAAAATGCCGCAGGCGTCTGCCCCAGCTGGCGCTTGAACATGCTGCTGAACGCGCTGGGGCTGTCGTAACCCATCGCCAGCGCCACATCGATGACCTTGTCGCCTACCGCCAATCGTTCCAGGGCAGCCAGCAGCCGCGCCTGCTGCCGCCACTGGCCGAAGGTCATGCCCAGCTCGCTGGCGAAGTGGCGCTGGATGGTTTTCACGTCCACCTCCAGCGCCTGCGCCCAGTCCTGCAGCGTGGCTTCATCGCCGGGGTGCTTCTGCAGGTGTTGGCAGATCCGCAGCAGGCGCGGGTCGCTCGGCGCAGGCAGGTGCAGCGGCAGCACGTCCATGCGGTGCAGTTCGTCCAGCAGCAGGCGCACCACGCGGCCATCGCGGCTGTCCTCGATGTGCTCGCCCTTGACCAGCGTGGCGGCCTGCAGCAGCTCGCGCAGCAAGGGCGACACCTGCACCGCGAACGGCTCGGTCGGCAGGTGCGGGGCGAACGACGGGTCGATGTACAGGCTGCGCATGTGCACGGCGGCGATGCAGTCCACCGCGTGCACCATCCCGGCCGGCATCCAGATCGCGCGGTTCGAGGGCACCACCCAGCGGCCGACTTCCGATCGCACCACCATCAGGCCGGAGATGGCGTAGACCAGCTGGTGGCGCTGGTGCTTGTGCCCGGGAATGTGGGTGCCCACCGGGTACTGGGTGACCCGATAGGTGACCGGACGGTGCAGGGGAACCTCCCGCCAGGGCGCGGCCGGATCGACGTCGCCGGCGATGTCCTTTTTGCGATAGGGCATGACCTGAACGCGGCAGAAGGGAGGGGAGGGCAACCGTAGCATGCGGGGCTCGCCCCCAACCTGACTGCGTCCATGTCGACCCTGGCTTCTCCCGCAACGACCTCGCGCCCGGTAGCTCCCGGCGTGCTGGCCGCCATCTCCACCTCGCATGTCGTCAACGACATGATGCAGTCGCTGATCCTGGCCATCTATCCGGTGATCAAGGGCGGCTTCAACCTCAGCTTCACCCAGATCGGCCTGATCACGCTGACCTATCAGCTCACCGCTTCGATCTTCCAGCCGTTGATCGGCATGGCCACTGATCGCCGCCCGGCACCGTACTCGCTGCCGATCGGCATGGCCTCGACCCTGTGCGGCATGCTGCTGCTCGGTTTCGCACCGAACTACGCGGTGGTGCTGATGGCCGCGGCCATGGTCGGCATCGGCTCGGCGATCTTCCACCCGGAGGCCTCGCGCATCGCCCGGCTGGCCTCGGGTGGCCGGCACGGTTTCGCGCAGTCGGTGTTCCAGGTCGGCGGCAACTTCGGTACCGCACTGGGCCCGCTGATTGCGGCCGCAGTGATCGTGCCGTATGGCCAGCATGCCGCATCGTGGTTTGCCGGCGCCGCGCTGATCGGCATCGCGCTGCTGACCTATGTCGGCCGCTGGTACGCGCTGCACCTGGGCACCCCGCGCCCGGCCAGCACCGCCTCGATGGCCCCGCGCCATCCGCCGCGCACCGTGGCCAAGGTGCTGGCGATCCTGCTGGTGCTGATCTTCAGCAAGTACTTCTACATGGCCAGCATCGGCAGCTACTTCACCTTCTACCTGATCCACCACTTCGGCATTCCGGTGGCACAGGCGCAGCTGCACCTGTTCGCGTTCCTGGTGGCGTCTGCGGCCGGCGGCTTCCTGGGTGGCCCGCTGGGTGATCGCATCGGCCGCAAGCCGATCATCTGGACCTCGATCCTGGGCGTGGCGCCGTTTGCGCTGATGCTGCCGCATGCCGATCTGCTGTGGACCACGGTGCTGGCGGTGCTGATCGGTTTTGTGTTGTCCTCGGCATTCTCGGCCATCGTGGTCTACGCGCAGGAAATGATGCCGCACCGTATCGGCATGGTGTCCGGTCTGTTCTTCGGCTTCGCCTTCGGCATGGGCGGGCTGGGCGCGGCTGTGCTCGGCCTGCTGGCGGACAAGACCAGTATCGAGTACGTCTATCAGCTGACCGCGTTCCTGCCGCTGCTGGGCATCGTCGCGGCGTGGCTGCCGCCGTCGCGGCCTGCTGCTCACTGAGGAGTTTGGGTTTTGCAGGGCTTGCAGCCCTGCACCTGCCGAAGCAACGTCAACGTCAACAGCAGAAGCTGGCTATCCGTGGGTTGGCGGGGTGGGTGCGGTTACGGGGGACGCCGTAAATACGTCCATGTAGGCTCGGTCGCCGCATCCATGCGGCTCACGCCCCCGCAACCGGACCCACCCCGCCTTCGACAGTTTTCCGCGATCTGTCGGAACAGCTCGTGGGGTCAGATCCGTTTTCCGAAGAAAAACGGATCTGACCCCGATTTATTTCGGTATCCCACAGATGTGCCGACCAACGGTCGGCACCCACCAACAGTCGCGGGAATCTGTCAGAGGCGGGGCGGTGTGGGTGGGCAGGACCGTTGGCGCCATGGATGGCGCCATCGAGCCCCCATGGATGGGTTTACGGCGTGTCCTGACCACCCACACCGCCCCGCCATCCCACGGAATGCGGCTCCTGATCTTGCTTCGGCTTCGCCTTCGGCAGGTGCAGGGCTGCAAGCCCTGCCGAAAACCCCCTTGGGCGTAGAATGCGGTCATGAGCGAATCCCTTGATAACCATCTGGTCCACGGCCGCCGCCAGCGGCCGGATGGGCCGTCGCCGATCGATGTCATCTCGGTCCAGTCGCAACTTGTCTACGGCCATGCCGGCAACAGCGCGGCTGTACCGCCGATGCGCGCACTCGGCGTGCGCGTGGCGGAAATCCCGACCGTGCTGCTGAGCAATGCCCCGTTCTACGACACTACGCGGGGCCGCGTGCTGCCGGTTGACTGGTTCGCCGACCTGCTGCTCGGGACCCACGAGCGTGGCCTGCCGCAGCGCGCCAAGATGCTGGTGTCCGGCTATTTCGGCAGTACCGCCAACGGCGCGGCGTTCGCCGACTGGCTGGACGGGATCCTGCCGGCCTGCCCCCAGTTGCGCTACTGCCTGGATCCGGTGATCGGCGACACCCACACCGGGCCCTATGTGGAACCGGGCCTGGAAGCGGTCTTCGCCGAACGCCTGTTGCCGCACGCCTGGCTGGTGACGCCCAATGCCTTCGAACTGAATCGCCTGACCGGCATGCCGGCGCTGGCCGAGACCGATGCCATCGCCGCCGCGCGCACGCTGCTGGATCGTGGCCCGCACTGGGTGATCGCGCACAGCGTGGGCGGCAACCCGGGTGAACTGGTGACCCTGGCCGTTGGCCGCGAGGAGACCTGGCGCTGGACCTCGCCACTGCTGCCGGTGGACGTGGCCGGTACGGGGGATGTGCTGATGTCGCTGGTGGTGTCCTTCCTGCTGCGCGGCGAATCGATGCAGCTGGCCATCTCGCGGGCGATCGCCGGCACCCACGCGGCGCTGGAGGCGACCCTGGACAACGGCTTCGAGGAATTCGACGTGGTCGCCGCCGCGCCGGCGGCGCTGGCCGAAGGAACGCGCTTCCGCGCCGAACGCGTGGCATGAGCGGCCTGGATCCCCGCACGCCGCGCGCGGTCGGCATCATCGGCAGCGCTGGCGCCTACGGGCGCTGGCTGACCCGCTTCTTCCAGCAGCACATGCAGCTGCAGGTGATCGGCCATGATCCCGCGGACCCGGACTCGCACACGCCGGAGCAGTTGCTGGCGCAGGCCGATGTGCTGGTGTTCTCGGCACCGATCCGGCACACGCCGGCATTGATCGCCGAGTACGTGCGGCAGTCGGCCGGCCGCGAGCAGGGCAGGCTGTGGCTGGACGTGACCTCGGTGAAGGAAGCACCGGTACAGGCGATGCTGGACTCGCAGGCCGAAGTGGTCGGCCTGCATCCGATGACCGCGCCGCCGAAAGCACCGACGCTGAAGGGCCGGGTGATGGTGGTCTGCGAAGCTCGGCTTCAGCATTGGCAGCCCTGGGTCGACACGCTGTGCGCGGCGCTGCAGGCCGAGTGCGTGCGGGCCACGCCGCAGCACCACGACCAGATGATGGCGCTGGTGCAGGCGATGGTGCATGCCACCCATCTGGCCCAGGCCGGCGTGCTGCGGCAGTACCAGCCGCAGCTGGGTGACCTGGCCGCGATGATGCCGTACCGGTCGGCGTCGTTCGAACTGGATACCGCGATCATCGCGCGCATCCTGTCGCTCAATCCGGCGATCTACGAAGACATCCAGTTCGGCAATCCCTACGTGGCGCCGATGCTGGAACGGCTGGTCGGCCAGCTGCAGGCGCTGCGGGCGCAGGTTGCGCAGGGCGATGACAGCGCGCGGGCTGGATTCCGCGAGCAGCTGCTGTCGGCCAGTCGCAGTGCCTTCGGCGAGCAGGCGCTGGCTGACGGCAACTACACCTTCGAACGCGTGGGGTATCTGCTGGCTGACCTGACCGAGCGCAACGCGCTGTCGGTGCACCTGCCGGAAGACCGGCCCGGCTCGCTGCGTGCGCTGCTGAATGTGTTCGAGCAGCATGGCGTCAGCCTGGCGTCGATCCATTCCTCGCGCACGCCCGGTGGCGAGGTGCACTTCCGCCTTGGGTTCGTGGCCGGCAGCGATCCGGGGGCGATCACCCGCGCGGCCGCCGAGGTGGACGCCAGCGGCATCGGGCGCGTGTTGGGCTGACCACATTCATCCACAGGCGGTGTGGATGGATGCTGAGCAAACATGTGGATAACCGCGTGCGGCCCTTGGCGGGCAAGGCTGTCAAGATGGTTGGTCAAAAATTGATCACGCTTTTTGCAGGGTCGAGTCATGCTCGACTGCCCTTGGCAAAAAGCGAGTCGACGAGGGGCGACACCTACCCAGAGAGGGGCGATAAAGCCAGTGCCCACCAAGGTGGGCACCCGCCAGGCGGGGTGGCAGTGCTAGATCGTCAGCCTCAGCTCACCACCGCTGGTGGTGAACTCGCGGCCATTTCGCACCAGATGACGGCCATCATCCAGTTCATAGCGAGGCGTGGCTTCGGAATGGTGCCCGCTGCCATTCGCCTCGGGCTTGAACTCGATGATGATGTGGCTTTCGCCATTGCTGTCGACGGCAGGGAACTGACGGAACGACATCGTGGACCTCCTTCAGCGGATGCTGCTGATGCGAGGCCAGCTTGGTCCGGCCGATGTTAGCCGGCCGTCATCAATCGATGAACTGCAGGCGTGCCAGTTCAGCGTACAGTCCGCCTTGGGCCAGCAGCTGCGAATGGGTGCCTTCGGCCACGATGCGGCCCTGGTCCATCACCACGATGCGGTCGGCCTTCAGCACGGTGGCCAGGCGGTGGGCGATGACCAGCGTGGTGCGGCCAGCCATCAGGCGCTCCAGTGCCTGTTGCACGCCATGCTCGCTCTGCGCATCCAGTGCGCTGGTGGCCTCGTCCAGCAACAGGATCGGCGCATCCTTCAGCAGCGCGCGGGCAATTGCCACGCGTTGCTGCTGGCCGCCGGACAGGCGGGCACCGCGCTCACCCAGTTCACTGTCGTAGCCCTGCGGCAATGCGCGCAGGAAACCATCGGCCTCGGCCGCACGTGCGGCCGCCTCGACCTCGGCGTCGCTGGCCTGCAGGCGGCCGTAGCGGATGTTGTCGCGTGCGCTGGCCGCGAACAGCGTCGGCTGCTGCGGCACCAGCGCAAGCTGCGCGCGCAGTTCGGCCGGGTCGACCTGGCGCACGTCGATGCCATCCACGCAGATGCGACCGCTGGCCGGGTCGTGGAAGCGCAGCAGCATCGACAGCACCGTGCTCTTGCCGGCGCCCGACGGGCCGACCAGGGCCACGGTCTCACCCGGGCGGACATGCAGGTTGAAGTGGTCCAGCGCGGCCTGGTCCGGGCGCTGCGGATAGTGGAAAACCACCTCGTCGAAGCGGATTTCACCCCGGAGCGGTTGCGGCAGCGCAAGCGGCTGCGCCGGCGCACGGATCTCGATGTCTTCCTGCAGCAGTTCGCCGATGCGGCCCATGCCACCGGCCGCACGCTGCAGCTCGTTCCACACTTCAGCCAGGGCGCCGACCGAGCCGCCGCCGATCAGCGCGTACAGCACGAACTGGCCCAGCGTACCGGCGCTGAGGCGCCCGTCGATGACATCGTGCGCGCCCAGCCACAGCACGCCGACGATGGCGCCAAACACCAGCAGGATGGCGCTGGCGGTGACCAGCGACTGCGCACCGATGCGGCGGCGCGCGGCACCGATGGCATCGCCCAGCGCCTTGTCGAAGCGGCCGCGCTCGTAGGGCTCGCGTGCATGCGCCTGCACCGTGCGGACCGCGCCCAGCGTCTCGCTGGCCAGGCTGTTGGCATCGGCGATGCGGTCCTGGCTGCTGCGCGCAACTGCGCGCAGCTTGCGCGCGCCGATGATGATCGGCAGCACCGCCAGCGGGATGCCGAGCAGTGACCACGCGGCCAGCCGCGGGCTGGTGACGAACAGCATCGCCAGGCTGCCGACCACGGTCACGCTGCTGCGCAGGGCCACCGACATGGTCGAGCCGACCACGCTGCGCAGCAGCTCGCTGTCGGCGGTCAGGCGCGAGACCAGCTCGCCGCTGCGGCTGCGGTCATGGAAGCCGGCGCCGAGCTGGATCAGGTGTGCGTACAGGCGGCTGCGCAGGTCGGCGACGACCTTTTCGCCCAGCAGCGATACGAAGTAGAACCGCGCGGCCGTTGCCAGCGCCAGCACGACCGCCACCAGCATCAGCAGGGCGAAGGCACGGTTGATCTGGCCCCCACTGCTGAAGCCATGGTCGATCATCTGCTTCACTGCGGGGGGCAGGCTCAGCGTGGCCGCCGACGATACCGCCAGGGCCAGCAGCCAGGCGGTGAACAGTCCACTGTGGCGGCGCACGAACGGCCACAGCGTGCGCAGGCTGCCGAGGCGGCGCAGCGGCGGGGGCGAGGCGGCGGCGTCGTCCTTGTCAGTCATCCTGGTGGTCGTCCTGTATGCGGATACGGTCACGGGTGGCGTCGCGCAGTCGGATTTTCAATGCGTCGACCTGATCTGCCGGCAATTCGATCCGCAGGCACACGCCATTGGCATCGAACCGTTCATCGCGCTTTTCGGCGCCGAAGGCGGGCAGGGTGGCATGCAGGGTCCCCAGCTCCTCGAACCCGGCCAGCAGCTGCAGCCGGGCCATCGCCACCAGCGGCAGGCGCGGCGCGATGCGCAGGCACTCCGCAGCGGCGCCGCCGTAGGCGCGCACCAGTCCGCCGGCGCCGAGCTTGATACCGCCGAACCAGCGCGTCACCACCACCATCACCCGGTCAAAGCCCTGGCCGTCAATCGCGGCCAGGATCGGACGCCCGGCCGTACCGGCGGGCTCACCATCATCACTGGAGCGGTAGTCCTGGCCGTGGCGGTAGGCCCAGCAGTTGTGGGTCGCATCGGCGACCGCCACCTGCTGCAGGAACGCCAGTGCCGCCGCAGCACCGTCGATCGGCGCGGCGTGTGCAATGAAACGGCTGTGTTTGACTTCCAGCGTGTGGCTGACCGGCTGGGCAAGGGTATCGAGCATTCCCGCCATTCTACGGGGTTGCCACAGGTGCCCGCCCGTTTCAGTCGTCCAGCAGCGGACGCAGGTCGCGCGGCAGGCGGGCCTCCGGATACTGCTGCACATAGCGCTCCAGGCTGGCGCGGGCCAGGTCGCGCTGGCCGTCGTCGCGGCGCGCGCGGATCTTCTGCAGCCACTGCCGCCGGGGCAGCCTGGCATCGGCGTCCACTTCGGCCTGCACGGCATCGGCAGTGAGTCCGGCGTCGCTGCCGCGCCGCATGACGCCCGGTGCGGAGCGGCTCGGGGCCGGCCGCTTCATCGAGGTGACCTCGACCCGATCCAGTGACTGGGCCCGTTCGGCATCGGCAGCGCTGGCCACAGCCGCTTCGGCGCTGCGAGCTTTCAGCGCGCCCTCCGGCGCTGGGGCCAACACCGGCGCAGGCACCAGGTAAGCCGCCGGTGCGGCAGGTGCGGGCGGTGCCGCTGCCGGCGCAGGCGCGGGAGCCGGTGCGTGAGGCAGCGCGGCAAATGAGGTATCGGCGGCGACGTCCGCCGCCTTGGCTCGCGCTGCTGGTTGCGCGGGCGGTGCTGGAGCGTCGGCGGCCTGGGCCGGTGCAGGTTCTGGCGCGTGCGCGACGGCCGGCGTTGCGGGTGCCGGTGCAGCAGCCGGCGCGGCCATCGGGGCTGCCTGCGCCGGTGCGGGTTCCACAGCGGCAGCGGTCGATTGATCGGCGGCACGGCTGTCCGCGCGCTGCGTCGCGGCCGCGTCATCGGCTGCCACACGGGGTGCTGCGATCCCGGCTTCAGCCGCAGGAACCGGCGGGGGCTCCGGGCGCAGCTGCCAGGCGATGCCGATGGCAAAGACCATCGAGGCGGCGATGCCGAATACGGCTGGCCAGCGCGGACGCGGGCGCGGCGCGCGTGGCGCCTCCGGTGAGGCAACAGCATCGGCGGGCGGCGCGTCCACGGCAGCGCGTGCGGCGGCCAGGATCGCCGCGTCCAGCGCGGCCGGTGGGCCCTGTTCGGCGCGGCGGCCGAGCAGGCGCGCCAGCTCGCGTTCTTCCGGCGTCAGCGGTTCGTCTCGGTTCATGCGTTCAATCCCGCACGCAGCTTGTCCATCGCATAGCGCAGCCGCGATTTCACGGTTTCCCGGCCTACGCCGGTGATCTGGCCGATCTCCTCCAGGCTCAGTTCCTGATCCAGCCGCAGCTGCAGCACTTCGCGCTGCTCGGGCGGCAATTGCTCCATCGCCCGCTGGATGCGGCGACGTTGTTCGAATTCGGAAAGCTCTGCTTCCGGCGTCTGTCCATCCTCGATCGCGGCCAGGCGCAGGTCGGCGTCGGCCGGTGCGGCAGGGCGATGGCGCGCCGCGCGCCAATGGTCGTTCAGCCGGTTGTGGGCGATGCGGAACAGCCAGGTGCTGAATGCGGCTTCAGGCTGCCAGCCGGCGCGCGCGCTGATCACCCGCTGCCAGACGTCCTGGAAGATCTCCTCGGCCAGCGCGGTGTCGCGTAGCTGCCGCAGCAGGAAGCCGAACAGGCGCTTGCGATGGCGGGCGTACAGGCTTTCGAACGCGCGCAGGTCACCACCGGCCCAGGCCAGCATCAAGGCTTCATCGGTTGGCAGTGCGCTGGCTTCCACGGCGTACAGGGTAAGGCCTGCGGGCGGTGGCGCATAGCCGGTGACGGGGGCGGGCAGGGCGAGGTTCATGGCGTGGAAGCGGCTGCGGACAGCAGGAAAAACGTACGGGCGCACGATTCGGGGTTTACGGGCTTCCATTGCCCCCCGGGTGGCGCGCTATGCTCGGCGGCTCAGGGGAGGCGACGCACAGACGGCGCCAAGAGATTGTCATTTGTCCACGCACGTTGAACCGGCGGAAGAGCCACCACACGAGGCCGTGCTGAGCACGGCGCTGGTGCGCGCATTGCATGCGCTGCTGCCGGATTCGGCCGTGGTCCGCGTTGGCTGGGACGACCCTCAGCTGGGGCGCGGCCAGGGGGGCTGGCCGGCGGTCGTGGCGGCCGGCGCGTTCGCTTCGCCCGGCGTCGGTGACGGCTGCCATGGCTGGGACTATGACGGCGCCCGCCTGCAGTTGTCGGTGGAAGGTGCCGTGCCATCGGCGGCCTGGTGGGGGCTGGCCCGGCAGGCCATTGAACTGGCCCTGCAGCGTGGCCGCCAGGCCGGGCAGATCAAGGCGCTGGAAGAGGCCGAACGGTTGCAGCAGGCGCTGTTCCAGATTGCCGATCTGGCCGGCGCCGACCTGGAAATGTCGGAGATGCTGCGCCACGTGCACGGCGTGCTTGGCACGCTGATGTACGCGGAAAACTGCTACATCGTCGAATACGACGATGTCCGCGACCAGATCCGCTTCCTGTACTTCGCCGACCAGGTCGACGACTTCGTCGCCGATCCGGCGCAGAGCCATGCTGCCGAAGAAATGCCGCGCAGCCTGACCGTGGCCCTGCTGCGTCACGGCAAGCCGCTCAGCGGGCCCTCGCGCGAGCTGCTGGCGCGCGTGGTCGAGCAGGAGCACGATCCGCAGCGCGGCCCGGAGAGCCTGGACTGGCTGGGCGTGCCGATGCTGCGCGATGGCCGGGTATGCGGCGCCATCGTCGTGCAGAGCTATGAGCTTGCGGCCCGCTATGGCGAGGCCGAGCGGGCACTGCTGGGCTTTGTTGCCCAGCACGTGCAGACCGCGATGGATCGGCGCCAGGCGCAGGTCCGGCTGGAACAGCAGGTGGAGCGGCGCACGCTGGAGCTGCAGCGCGCCAACCACAGCCTGCAGGAGGAAGTGGCCGAGCGCCGTCGCGCCGAGCAGCTGCAGACCGCGCTGTACAACATCGCCGAGATGGCGATGTCGGCCGACAGCCTGGCCCAGTTCTACGGGCAGGTACACGGTGTGGTCGGGCGCCTGCTGGATGCGCGCAACTTCTACATCGCGCTGGTGAACGAAGCCGGCAACGGCCTGGACTTCGTCTATTCGGTGGATGAGCACAACGCCAGCCGTGCGCCGCGGTCCTTCAGCCGCGGCCTGACCGAGTACGTCGTGCGCAACCGGCGGCCCCTGCTGGCTTCGCGCGCGCAGATCGATGCGCTGCTGGCCAGCGGCGAGGTGCGCGAGTCCGGTGCACGTTCGCACTGCTGGCTGGGCGTGCCACTGCTGCGCGATGACGAGGTGGTCGGCGCGATCGTGGTGCAGAGCTACAGCGAGAACAGTGTCTTCAGCGTGCACGACCAGCGCCTGCTGACCTTCGTCGCGCAGAACATCGGAACCGGCCTGGCGCGCCAGCGCGACCAGCAGCGGCTGCGATCGGCGCATGCCGAGCTGGAAAAGCGCGTGGAGGAACGTACCCGCGAGCTGGCCGAGGTCAACGAAAAGCTGCTCGGGCAGATCGGCGAGCGCCTGCGGGCCGAGCAGCGCCTGACCCATCAGGCCATGCACGATGCGCTGACCGGCCTGCCCAACCGCCTGCACCTGCTCGATCGCCTGCAGGATGCGCTGGCGCTGGCCAAGCGTGAGGGAGGGCCGGTGTTCGCCGTGCTGTTCCTCGACCTGGACCGCTTCAAGCTGGTCAACGACAGCATTGGCCACGCTGCGGGTGATCGCATGCTGGTGGAAGTGGCCAAGCGCATCGTATCGATGGCCGGCCCGGAGGACGTGGTCGCGCGGCTGGGGGGTGACGAGTTCGCGGTGCTGCTGCACTGTCCGCAAGGGTTGGCGCAGGCGCTGGATTTCGGCCAGCGCTTGTTGCTGGCATTGCAGGAATCGATATGGATCGCCGGGCGCGAGCTGTTCCCGTCCGGCAGCCTGGGCATCGCGCTGTGGAATCCGCGTTACCGCACCGGCGAGGAACTGCTGCGCGACGCCGATGCGGCGATGTACCGGGCCAAGGCGCAGGGCCATGACCGCTGCGCGATCTTCGACGAGGACATGCGTGAGCAGGCCATGCGCAGCCTCGACCTGGAAGCCGACCTGCGCCGTGCGATCAACAACCGCGATTTCGTGCCGTTCTATCAGCCGATCGTGCGCCTGTCCGATGGCGAAGTGGTGGGCCATGAGGCACTGCTGCGCTGGCAGCATGAGCGCCGCGGCCTGCTGCTGCCGGGCGCATTCCTTGAGCTGGGCGAGGAAAGCGGCCTGATCGAACAGGTTGACTGGCTGATCTATGAGCAGGTCATCGCCGGCCTGGCCGAAGGCGGGCAGAGCTATGTCTCGGTGAACGTATCACCCCGCCACTTCCGCTCGGCCGAGTTCAGCGGCCGCCTGTTCGGCCTGCTCGACGCATGTGGTGCCGATCCGCGTCGCCTGCGCCTGGAGATCACCGAGGTGGCGCTGCTGGACGATGGTCCGCACACGCTGCGCATCCTGCAGGGCCTTCGCGAGCGCGGCATCCAGGTGCAGCTGGACGACTTCGGCACCGGCTTCTCGGCGCTGTCCTACCTGCACCGTTTCCCGATCAGCACGCTGAAGATCGACCAGAGTTTCATTGCCGGCCTGCATGGGCCGGAAGTGCAGAGCACGCGTGCGCTGGTCGAAGGCGTGCTGTCGCTGGCACGCACGCTGGGCATTGAAACCATCGGCGAAGGCATCGAAACCGAGGCGCAGCGGCAGACGCTGCGCGAGCTTGGCTGCGACTATGGCCAGGGCTACCTGTTGGGCCGCCCGGCACCGAAGGCGCGCGCGGTGGCCTGAGCCGCCGCGCGACGTTGCTTCACCGCAGGGCGGAGCGACGCTTCTCGTCGATCCACTTCGAGGCCTGGGCCGGCTGGTAGTTCTGCATCCACGCCAGCATGTCCTCGATGTCCGAGCCGTACCACAGGTCCTGGCGCTGGTCCGGATGCAGGAAGCGCTCTTCCACCATGCGATCGATCATGCCGATCAGCGGGGCGTAGAAGCCCTCCACATCGAGGAATGCGCATGGCTTGTTGCCGATGCCCAGCTGTCGCCAGGTCAGCATCTCGAAGATCTCTTCCATGGTGCCGAAGCCGCCGGGCAGGGCGACGAAACCGTCGGCAAGATCGAACATGCGCGACTTGCGCTCATGCATCGAACCGACAATCTCCAGTTCGGTCAGGCCGCGATGGGCCACTTCCCAGTCGGCCAGCTGGCGCGGAATGACGCCGGTCACCTCGCCGCCGGCGGCGAGCACGGCATTGGCCACGGTGCCCATCAGGCCGACGTTGCCCCCGCCATACACCAGGCGCATGCCGTCGCGGGCAATGCGATCGCCCAGGGCAATGGCGCGTTCGGTGTAGGCCGGCTTGCTGCCAGCGTTGGAACCACAGTAGACGCAGATCGACTTCATGGGGGTTCTTGTCTCTTGGTGCGGAAACGAAAACGCCCCGTCGCCGACCGCAGAGCGGCCAGGGACGGGGTGTCCTTGGATTATGGGCCCTTCTGTAGAGCCGAGCCATGCTCGGCTGCGCTTCGTTCAGATCGCGGCAAAGGCTGAGTCGAGCATGGCTATGCCGGTCGTCCTGACCGGCACCCTTCGGGCCGTCGCCAGCGACGTTGGCAGCGGCTCCTGCCGCTGCCTTCGGCTCCACGCAAGTGGGCGCTTACGCGGCAGCGGCCTGCTCGCGGCGCGGACCTTCACGCAGGGCGCGGCCGACCATGCCCACCAGCAGGTCCAGCTCCTCGCTGTCCATGCCGAAGTGCGGGGTGAAGCGCAGCGAATTCTCGCCACCGTGGATCACGTTGATGCCGTGCTGGCGCAGCCATTCCTCGGTGGAGTTGGCGCCGTAGCACTTGAACTGCGGCGCCAGCTCGCAGGAGAACAGCAGGCCGGTGCCCTGCACCTTGGTGATCAGCCCGCCCAGTTCGGCCTTCAGCTGCTCCAGCTTGCGCACGGCCTCGGCGCCACGTTCGGCGATGTTGGCGCGCACCTGCGGGGTCAGCTGCGCCAGGGTGGCGCAGGCCACGTCCAGCGCACGCGGGTTGCTGGTCATGGTGTTGCCATAGATGCCCTTGCGGTAGAGCTGCGCGGCATGTTCGGTCACCGCCAGTACCGACAGCGGGTACTGCGCGGCGTTGAGCGCCTTGGAGTAGGTCTCCATGTCCGGCGGGTCCAGGCCTTCGAAGCCTGGGTAATCGACCACCGAGAGCACGCCATGCGCACGCAGGCCGGCCTGGATCGAGTCCAGCAGCAGCAGGCTGCCATGCGCACGGGTCAGTTCGCGGGCCACGGCATAGAACGCCGGCGGCACCGAACGGCCCGGGTCGCCTTCGCCCATCACCGGCTCTAGGAACACCGCCTCGATGAACCACTGGTTGCGAGCAGCGTCCTCGAACACCTTGCGCAGGCCGGCCTCATCGTACGGCGCCACGGTGATCACCGAGTCCTCGCCGCGGTAGCTGGCCAGGTGCTGCATGTAGCTCTTGCGGCTGGAATCGGAGTACAGCGCCGGGCGGTCGGTGCGGCCATGGAAGCTGCCCTTGACCACCACGCGCTTGATCGTCGCGCCGGCATGCCGGGCGCCCGGGTCGGTCTGCAGCTTGGCATTGACGTCGGCGATGCGCGCGGCCAGGCCAACGGCTTCGGAACCGGAGTTCAGGCACATGAAGCGGGCGAACGGGCAGCCGCCTCGGCGGTGGCCGATCTCGGCGCGCAGCGCGGTGATGAAGCGCTGCTGCGACAGGCTGGGGGTCATGATGTTGGCCATCACCTGCGGGCGCGCCATCGCCTCCAGCACGGCGTCCGGGGTATGCCCGAAGCCGAGCATGCCGTAGCCGCCGGCGTCGTACAGCACGGCACCCTTCAGGGTGACCACCCACGGGCCGCGCGCGGCCAGCGCCACGTACGGGGTCACCGCATCGTCGGCATAGAAGTTGACGAAGCCGTCCTGCATCGCATCGACCTGCGCCTGTTCGTCCTGTGCCAGCAGCGGCCCCAGGCCGGCCTGCACGCGCGCGAATTCCTCGGCGGCGGCGTCCACCGCGGCGACCAGCTGCGGGTGGCGGGCGGACAGGGCAGTCAGGGTCGCGTCGTCCAGGCCGGTGGTAAGGCGGGTGCCGGGCTGGTCGCGCAGGGGGGCGAGGCGTTCGATGAAGCTCATTGCAGATCTCCTGAAACGATGGGTCGCACGGGTCTTCAAAAGCAAAACGCGCGTCATCACGCGCGCTTGGGGGCAGGCTCGTGCAGCGGACTTCCAACTCGATGCTAGCACTTGTTTTTTTGCGCGATAACCCCGCAGAAACCTGCTGCATAGCAGCATTTTGCGCGACGTTCGCCGTGAAGCATGCCGGCTCGCGGACGCTGCACGTACAATGCGCGCCATTGTCGACCTGTTGCCGCCCACTGCCTTGAAGAAGTCCGATTTCCACTACGACCTGCCGGCCGAGCTGATCGCGCAGGCTCCCCTGGCCGAACGTTCCGCCAGCCGCCTGCTGCTGGTGCCGCCGGCCCCTGCGGCCTTCACCGATCTGCAGGTGCGTGACCTGCCGTCGCTGCTGCAGCCGGGCGACCTGCTGGTGTTCAACGACACCCGGGTGATCCCGGCGCGCCTGTTCGGGCAGAAGGCCAGCGGTGGCCGCGTGGAAATCCTGATCGAACGCCTGCTCGGCGGCCAGCAGGCGCGTGCACAGGTCGGTGCCAGCAAGTCGCCCAAGGCCGGCAGCCGTATCGCGCTCGATGCCGGTGGCGAAGCCGAAGTACTGGGCCGCGACGGCGAGTTCTATGTGCTGCAGTTCCATGTGCCCGAATCCCTGGAGCAGTGGCTGCTGCACGCCGGCCGACTGCCGCTGCCGCCGTACATCCAGCGCGAGCCGGGCGTGGACGACCGCGAGCGCTACCAGACCGTGTTCGCGCGCGAAGTCGGCGCTGTGGCGGCACCGACCGCCGGCCTGCACTTCGATGAACCGCTATTGGCCGCACTGAAGGACAGGGGCGTGGAGTTCGGCCACGTCACCCTGCACGTGGGCGCAGGCACCTTCCAGCCGGTGCGCGCCGATGACCTGAAAGACCACGTGATGCACCGCGAGTGGCTGAACGTCGGCGCCGAACTGGTCCAGCAGGTGCGGCGCACGCGCGCCGCCGGCGGCCGCGTGATCGGCGTCGGCACCACCGTGGTGCGCGCGCTGGAAAGCGCGATGCGCGATGGCGAGCTGCTGCCGTTCGCGGGTGAAACGCAGATCTTCATCACCCCGGGTTACCGCATCCGCAGCGTCGACGCGATGGTGACCAACTTCCACCTGCCGGAAAGCACGCTGCTGATGATGATTTCCGCGTTCGCCGGCAAGGAGCGCGTGTTCGAGGCTTACCGGCACGCGATCGAGCAGCGCTACCGCTTCTTCAGCTATGGCGACGCGATGCTGCTGTTCCCGCAGGCGGGGTAGGGCGCCTGCGGCATCTGCCTGTGGTGGGTGCGCACGGTGGGTGCGTACCTGCCGGAACCCGGGAGGAAAGCCACGCACGGCGTGGCTCCACAGCCGGTCCGTTCAGGCCTGAATGGGCGGCCGCCCCGGTTTTGGGAGACAATGGGCGACTATTTGCCTGAACGACCGCTCCATGTCCCGACTGCAGTTCCAGCTCAAGACCCGCGACGGCCGTGCCCGCCGTGGCCGCCTGACCTTCCCGCGTGGCACGGTGGAAACGCCGGCGTTCATGCCGGTGGGGACCTATGGCTCGGTCAAGGGCATCCTGCCGGACCAGGTGCGCGCGCTGGGCGCCGAGATCATCCTCGGCAACACCTTCCACCTCTACCTGCGCCCGGGCCTGGACATCATCGCCGACCACGGCGGGCTGCACGGCTTCTGCCGCTGGGATGGCCCGATCCTGACCGATTCCGGCGGTTTCCAGGTGTTCTCGCTGGCCCACCGCCGCAAGATCACCGAGCAGGGCGTGACCTTCGCCTCGCCGACCGACGGCGCCCGGGTGTTCCTGGGGCCGGAAGAGAGCATGAAGATCCAGAAGGTGCTCGATTCGGACATCGTGATGATCTTCGACGAGTGCACCCCGTACCCGGCCACCGAGGACGTCGCCCGCCGCTCGATGGAGCTGAGCCTGCGCTGGGCCCAGCGCAGCCGCAACGCGCATGACGAGCTGGGCAACGACGCGGCCCTGTTCGGCATCGTCCAGGGCGGCGTGCACACCGACCTGCGCAGCCGCTCGGCCGATGCCCTGCAGGCGATCGGCTTCGACGGCTACGCCATCGGCGGCCTGGCCGTGGGCGAGCCGGAACACGAGCGCAATGCCATGCTCGACCACCTGGACCCGGAGCTGCCGGGCGACCGCCCGCGCTACCTGATGGGCGTGGGCCGGCCGGAGGACCTGGTGGAAGGCGTGGCCCGCGGCGTGGACATGTTCGACTGCGTGATGCCGACCCGCAACGCCCGCAACGGCCACTATTTCACCTCGTTCGGCACCGTCCGCATCCGCAACTCGCAGTACGCGCGCGACATGGACCCGATCGAGCCGGGCTGCGGCTGCGTGGCCTGCACCGGCGGCTACACCCGGTCCTACCTGCGCCACCTGGACCGTTGCAACGAGATGCTGGCGCCGATGCTGGGCACCCTGCACAACCTGTTCTATTACGAAAAGCTCATGGCCGACATCCGGGCCGCGATCGAGGCGGGAACCTTCCTGGCCTTCCGCGAGTCCTTCTACGCGGCACGCGGGGCAGTGGCCCCGCCGCTGTAACCCGGACGCCCCCTGCCAAACGGCCCAAGGACGAACGCCCGGGGCCGTGGCATACTTCAAGGCTGACCCAGATCCGCGGTCGCGACCGTGGCACCTGATGGTGCCGGGGCGCCGCCCAACCAAAGGACCAACGATGAACCTGCTTGCTTTCCTGATTCCCGCCGCCCACGCCCAGGCCGCCGGCGGCCAACCGCAGGGCATGGGCCTGACCACGCTGCTGTTCCCGATCATCCTGATCGCCATCATGTACTTCCTGATGATCCGCCCGCAGATGAAGCGGCAGAAGGAGCACAAGGCGATGCTGGAAAAGATCAAGCGCGGCGACGAAGTGCTGACCAACGGCGGCATCGCCGGCAAGGTCACCGACATCGGCGACCACTTCATCACCGTCGAAGTGGCCGACAACGTGCGCATCCGCGTGCAGAAGGGCGCTGTCGGCAGCGTGCTGCCGACCGGCACCCTGGATTCGGCCAAGTAAGCCACTCCCTTTCCGAAGCACAACCGCGGCGCCGGGGATGGCGCCGCGCGGGACCCAAGCAATGCTCGAATTTCCACGCTGGAAGTACGTCGTCATCCTGATCGTACTGGCGCTCAGTGCGCTGTACGCGCTGCCCAACATCTACCAGAAGGACCCGGCCATCCAGATCACCGCCAACCGTGGCGGGCAGATCGACGATGCGCTGCGCGACCGTGTGCTGGCCGACCTGAAGAAGGCCGGGGTCACTGCCATCGGTGCCGAAAAGGAAGGGGAAAGCCTGATCGTCCGCCTGCCGGACCTGAAGTCGCAGTCCGCGGCCAGCGATGCCCTGCGCGACACCGTCGGCGAGAAGTACACGGTGGCCCTGAACCTGGCCTCGACCGTGCCGGACTGGCTGGCCCGGCTGGGCGGTCGCCCGATGGTGCTCGGCCTGGACCTTCAGGGTGGCGTGCACTTCGTGCTGCAGGTCGACCAGAAGGCCGCCCTCGACAAGCGCCTGGATGCCTACACCGAAGACGTGCGCAGCACCCTGCGTGACGCCCGCATCGCCTACCAGTCGGTGGAGCGCCGTGCGGACAACAGCATCGTGGCCAACCTGAGCCCGTCCGCCGGTGACGACGCCGCGCAGCGTGCCCGTGCCGCCCTGGTCAAGGCACAGCCGACGCTCGGCTATGACGTCAGCGGCAACCGCATCACGGTCACCGTGCCGGAGACCGAGATCACGCAGATCGCCAACGGCGCCATCGAGCAGAACATCAACACCCTGCGCAACCGCGTGAACCAGCTCGGCGTGGCCGAGCCGATCATCCAGCGCCAGGGTGCCGACCGTGTGGTCGTGCAGCTGCCGGGCGTGCAGGACACCGCCGAAGCCAAGCGCATGATCGGCGCCACCGCCACCCTGGAGTACCGCGCGGTGGTCGAGGGCAATGCGCAGGACGCCATCAATTCCGGCCGCATCCCGCCGGAAGCGAAGGTCTACCAGCAGCGTGACGGCCGCGGCCCGATCCTGCTGAACAAGCGCGTGATCGTCACCGGTGACCAGATGGTCGGCGCGCAGGCGGTGACCGATTCGAACAGTGGCTCCCCGGCCGTCAGCGTGACGCTGAACAATGTCGGTGGCCAGCGCATGTTCGACTTCACCAGCGCCAACGTGAACAAGCCGATGGCGGTGGTCTATACCGAACGCGTGCCGACCGTGACCGTCGTCGACGGCCAGGAAGTGCGTGGCTTCAAGGTCAACGAGGAAGTGATCTCGGTGGCCAACATCAACGGCGTGTTCGGCAAGAACTTCCAGACCACCGGCCTGCAGAAGAAGGAAGCCGAGGACCTGGCCAAGCTGCTGAAGTCCGGCTCGCTGGCCGCGCCGATGGACTTCGTCGAAGAGCGCGTGGTCGGCCCGAGCCTGGGCGCCGAGAACGTCAAGAACGGCATGCGCGCGGTGGTGTTCGCGTTCCTGTTCACCCTGGTGTTCTTCAGCATCTACTACCGCATGTTCGGTGTGATCACCTCGGCGGCGATGCTGTTCAACCTGCTGATCGTGGTGGCGGTGATGTCGCTGTTCGGCGCGACCATGACCCTGCCGGGCTTCGCCGGCCTGGCGTTGTCGGTGGGCCTGTCGGTGGACGCCAACGTGCTGATCAACGAGCGCATCCGTGAAGAACTGCGCGCCGGCGTGCCGGGCAAGACCGCGATCGTGACCGGTTACGAGCGTGCCTCGGGCACCATCCTCGACGCCAACCTGACCGGCCTGATCGTCGGTGTGGCGCTGTTCGCATTCGGTACCGGTCCGCTGAAGGGCTTCGCGCTGACCATGATCATCGGTATTTTCGCCTCCATGTTCACTGCGATCACCGTGTCGCGTGCGCTGGCGACGCTGATCTACGGCCGTCGCAAGAAGCTCCAGAACGTGGCCATCTGACGGGACGACACGCACAATGAAACTGTTTCCGCTGCACATCCTCCCGAACGACACCAAGATCGACTTCATGCGCTGGCGCCATGTCGCCATGGCAGTCACCATCGTGGTGTTCCTGGCCTCGGTCGCCATCATCGGCATCAAGGGCTTCAACTACGCACTGGACTTCACCGGCGGCACCCTGATCGAAACGCGTTTCGAGAAGGCCGTGGACGTCGAGCAGGTCCGCGCCAAGCTGGAGCAGAACGGCTTCGACGGTGCCCAGGTGCAGAGCGTCGGTGGCAATACCGACCTGCTGATCCGCCTGGCGCCGCACGGCGAGCATGCGCCGGGCACCGGTGATGCCGCTGCCGAGGACAAGGCCACCGCCGCGGCCGTGGTGAAGGTGCTGTCCAGCGCCGACAACCAGGCCACGGTGATGAGTACCGCATTCGTCGGCCCGCAGATCGGCAAGGACCTGGCGAAGAACGGCCTGTACGCCACCATCTTCATGCTGGCCGGCTTCCTGATCTACATCGCGGTGCGCTTCGAATGGAAGTTCGCGGTCACCGCCAGCATCGTGGCGATGTTCGACCTGATCGTGACGGTCGCCTACGTGTCCCTGCTGGGCCGTGAGTTCGACCTGACCGTGCTGGCCGGCCTGCTGTCGGTGATGGGCTTTGCGATCAACGACATCATCGTGGTGTTCGACCGCGTCCGCGAGAACTTCCGCAGCCTGCGCGTGGACTCGATGGAGGTGCTGAACCGTTCGATCAACCAGACGCTGTCGCGTACGGTGATCACTGCGGTGATGTTCTTCCTGTCGGCGCTTGCCCTGTACCTGTACGGCGGTGCGTCGATGGAAGGCCTGGCCGAGACGCACATGATCGGTGCGGTGATCGTGGTGCTGTCCTCGATCCTGGTCGCGGTGCCGATGCTGACGATCGGCTTCCTGCGCGTCAGCAAGCAGGACCTGCTGCCGAAGGCGAAGGACGTCGAGGCCCTGGCCCGTCGCCCGTAAGCATCTGCTGCATGCGGCACACAGAGAACCCCGCGCACGCGGGGTTTTTTGTGTGCAGGGCTTGCAGCCCTGCACCCGCGGTAGTGCCGGCCGCTGGCCGGCAACAGCAACAGCAACAGCAACAGCGTGCCTTCCGTGGGTTGGTGGGGCGGTGCCGGAGTGCGGGGACGCCGCAAGTACGTCCGTGTAGGCTGAGCAGCCGCATCCATGCGGCTGACACCCCGCACTCCGACACCGCCCCACCTTCGACAGGTTCACGCGGCTGTAGGTAGGTGTCGACCTTGGTCGGCACATGTGTCAGATATCGAGTAATCAAGATGGGGTCAGATCCGTTTTCCAGAGGAAAACGGATCTGACCCCCAAGAACTGTCCTGACGGATCGCGGAAAACTGTCGAAGGCGGGGTGGGTCCGGTTGAGGGGGTGTGAGCGGCATGGATGCCGCGACCAAGCCCCATGGACGGGTTCACGGCGTCCCCCTCAACCGGACCTACCCCGCCAACCCACGGGAACCCAGCTTCTGATGTTGCTGTTGAGGTTGCCGGCCAGCGGCCGGCACTACCGCAGGTGCAGGGCGCAGCCCTGCAAAGCAAACCCCACCCTACGCCAGCGTCGGTTGTGCAATCGTCCCCCGCGCACTACGATCCTGCGGTTCGCGCGCGCAGGCGCGCCCGTATTCCTGCTGAGCGCCCCGTGCGCCGCATCTGCCAACCCGAGGTATCCATGGTCATCAAACCGCGCGTCCGCGGCTTCATCTGCGTCACCACCCACCCGACCGGCTGCGAGGCCGCGGTCAAGCAGCAGATCGACTACATCCGCGCGCGTCCGCCGATCCAGAACGGCCCGAAGCGGGTGCTGGTGATCGGGGCCTCCACCGGTTATGGCCTGGCCGCACGGATCACTGCTGCGTTCGGCAGCGGCGCCGCCACGCTGGGTATCTTCTTCGAACGCCCGGGCACCGAAACCAAGCCGGGCACTGCGGGCTGGTACAACTCGGCCGCATTCCACAAGTACGCTGACGAAGCCGGCCTGTACGCCAAGAGCATCAACGGCGACGCCTTCTCCGATGAGGTCAAGGCCAAGGCCATCGAGATGATCAAGGCCGACCTGGGCCAGGTCGACCAGGTCGTTTACAGCCTGGCCGCACCTCGCCGCAAGCACCCCAAGACCGGCGACATCATCAGTTCCACGCTGAAGCCGATCGGCGAACCGATCACCCTGCGTGGCCTGGATACCGACAAGGAAGTGATCACCGAGACCACCCTGCAGCCGGCGACTCCGGAAGAAATCGCCGGCACCGTCGCAGTGATGGGCGGCGAGGACTGGCAGATGTGGATCGACGCACTCGCCGATGCGGGCGTGCTGGCCAATGGCTGCACCACCACGGCCTTCACCTACGTGGGCGAAGAGATCACCCAGGCGATCTACTGGAACGGCTCGATCGGCGCCGCCAAGAAGGACCTGGATACGAAGGTGCTGGGCCTGCGCGAGAAGCTGGCGAAAATCGGCGGCGATGCGCGCGTGTCGGTCCTGAAGGCCGTGGTGACCCAGGCCAGCTCGGCGATTCCGACGATGCCGCTGTACCTGTCGCTGCTGTTCAAGGTGATGAAGGAGAAGGGCACCCACGAAGGCTGCATCGAGCAGCTCGACGTGCTGTACGACATCCTTTACGGCGGCAAGGCCGACGGCACGGCGGTCGAACGCCTGCGCCACGACCTGGTCGATGGCGACGGCCACACCGTTGCGCTGGTCGATGAGGAAGGCCGCCTGCGCGCCGATTACAAGGAAATGGCCGCGGACGTGCAGGGCAAGGTGGTTGCGCTGTGGCCGCAGGTGACCAACGAGAACCTGTACGAGATCAGCGACCTGGCCGGCTACAAGGCCGACTTCCTGCGCCTGTTCGGCTTTGGCGTGGACGGCGTCGACTACGAGGCCGACGTCAATCCGGACGTGAAGATCGACAACCTGGTCGACATGACCTGATCAGCGAAAAGGCCGGCGAACGCCGGCCTTTTCTTTGGGTAGTGCCGGCCGCTGGCCGGCAACCCTGGGTACCAAAGGCTGCCGGCCAGCGGCCGGCGCTACCTCGGTCACCCGAACTCGAAGCCCATCTCCGGCAGTGCCGGGCCGACGAAGTCGCCCTGCACGTAATCCACGCCGGCACTGAACAACAGGGTCATCGAGTTGGCATCGCTGACGAACTCGGCAATGGTGCGGATGCCCGCTTCCTGTGCGCGCGCGGTGATCTGGCTGACGCGGTCGATGTTCTCGCGGGTCGCGGCCAGATCGCTGGTGAAGCCGCGGTCCAGCTTGAGGAACTGCGGCTGGAAGTGGGCCAGCAGCTGGAACGAGTCCAGGCCCGAACCGAACTGCTCCAGGCCGATGCGGCAGCCCAGTGGCGCCACTTCAGCGAGGAACTGCTGCGCACTGCGCAGGTGGGTGAATACCTTGGCTTCCGGCGCATGCAGCCACAGCCGTTCGCCCGGCACGCCCTGCGCCTGCAGCTCGCGGCGCAGGGTGGCGATCATCTGCGGGTCATCGAACGATTCCGGCGTGACCTTCACCAGCACCTGGGTGGCATGGCCCGCGCGTGCGCGCTCACCCAGCACTGCGATCGCCTGCGAGACCACCCAGCGGTTGATGTCGGCCAGCAGCCCGTGTTCCTCGGCGATGCCCAGGAACGCGGTCGGGCTCAGCAGCTCACCGTTGTTTTCCAGGCGCAGGTAGGCCTCGTACAGCTCCAGCGGCTCGCCCTGCAGATTCAGCACCGGCTGGTAGTGCAGCTGGAAGCCGTCGCCGGCCAGTGCCTCGCGGATGCGGGCGACCCAGCGCAGGACGCGCTCTTCCTCGACCCGGTCGGCAGCGGCCGGATCGAAGATGCGGCAGGTGTTGCCCAGCTCAGCGGCGGCCTGCGTGCATTCGCTGGCGCGCGCCAGCACCTGGCCGATGCTGGCGATCTTCTCGCCGACCTGCACGCCACCGATGCTGACCGTTACCGTGGCCGAACGTGCGCCGATGCTGAAGACATGCGCGGCGTAGGCCTCGCGGATGCGCTCGGCCAGCGCCACGGTCTGCGCGTAGGGCCCGGCCTGCAGCACGGCAAAATTGTGTTCACCGAAGCGGGCCAGCTGCGCGTCCTCGCCGACCACGTCGGCCAGCAGCCCGGCAAGGGCGCCGATCAGGGTGTCGGCCGAGGCCAGGCCGATGTCCGGCAGCAGGCGTGCGTAGTGGTCCGGCTCGATCAGCAGCAGGCCGAACTGGCCTTCGCTGCGCCCGGCCTGGGCCACTGCGCTTTCCAGCTGCAGCATGAAGGTCGGGCGATTGAGCAGGCCGGTGACCTGGTCGCGCTGGCGCAGGTCCTCGACCTCGCGCGCCAGCTCGGGGTCGAACTCCATGCGGCGGCGGAGCACCACCTGCAGGCAGGACTCGCCCTCGTAGGTGGCCGCGGCAAATTCCATCGTCGCCGGGAACGCACTGCCATCCTGGTGGCGCGCGTCGAGCTGGTACTGCGGCGGCGGCGCCTCGCCACGGCTGAGGCCCTTCAGCAGCTGCTTGAAGCCCTCCACGTGCTGGGCCGCGACCATGTCCAGCAGCGAGATGCCCTCGATGTCGTCGAAGTGCTCGTAACCGAACATCTCCAGGTAAGCGTCGTTGGCACGGATGTGCATGCCTTCATGCACGTAGGCGATCGGGTCGCGCGAGGAGGCGATCAGTGCGTCGCAGCGGCGCTCGGTCTCGCGCATCTGCGCCTCGATCCGGCGCAGGCCGCGACGCGCCTGCAGATCGACCCATTGGTCGCGTACCACGGCGAGCAGGTGCTCGGGGCGCTGGCGCAGGGCCAGGGCGCGGATGCCGTGGCTGCTGGCCTGCACCAGCTCGTCCTCGTCGATGCGCTCGGCCAGCAGCACCAGTGGAATGTCCTTGCCGCTGGCGGCGATGTGCTGGGCGGCCAGCTGCAGCGGGATGCCCTGGGACGGCGAGGCCAGCACCAGGTCGATGGCCTGGCTGGCCAGCACCTGGGCCAGCTCTGCCGCATCCTGCGGGCGCCACGGGCGTACCGCGATGCCGCTGTTGCGCAGGGTGCTGACGATGGCTTCGGCGTTTTCGCCGCTGTCATCGACAATCAGCAGGCGGATGGTGATGTCGTTCGCGTTCTGCATGCACTGCTCCCCAATCTGCAAATCTAGATACACGATGCGCGGCGAACCGTCCATGCGCGCGCCCCCGGCACGCATCGAACGGCGATGTGGTTCACACCACGCTGCCGGCAGCGTGGCCGCTGGCCCAGGCCCACTGGAAGTTGTAGCCGCCCAGCCAGCCGGTCACGTCCAGCACCTCGCCGACGAAGTGCAGGCCGGGCACGCGCTTGGACTCCAGGGTCGAGGATGACACTTCGGCCGTGTCCACGCCGCCCAGGGTGACTTCGGCAGTGCGGTAGCCTTCGGTGCCGCTGGCCACCAGCGGGAACGCGCCCAGCAGCTGCGCAGCCTGGCGCAGCACCGGCTCGTCCAGCTGACGCACCGGGCGGTCCGGCAGCCAGTGCTCGCACAGGCGCTGCGCCAGCCGCTTGGGCATCACGTCGCCCAGCACGGTGCGCAGCTCGGCGGCGGGCCGCTCGCGCTTCATCTGGCGCAGCCACTCGCCCGCATCCTGGCCCGGCAACAGGTCCAGCTCCAGCGCATCGCCGGGCTGCCAGAACGACGAAATCTGCAGGATGGCCGGGCCGCTCACGCCGCGGTGGGTCAGCAGCATGAAGTTCTGGAAACTCTTTCCGTTGCAGCGCGCCTCGACCGGCAGTGCGACGCCGCTGAGGTCGGCCAGCCGCTCCTGGTGCTTGCCGCTCAGCGTCAGCGGGACCAGCCCGGCGCGGGTCGGCAGCACCTGGTGGCCGAACTGGCGGGCCACCTCATAGCCAAAGCCGGTAGCGCCCATGCTGGGAATCGACAGGCCGCCGGTGGCAACCACCAGCGAGGCGCAGTGGAACAGGCCCTGCGTGGTGTGCACGCGGAAACCATCGCTGCCGTGCTCGATGCGCTGCACGCTGCAGTCGGTCCGGATCTGTACGCCGGCCGCCTGGCATTCGTCGACCAGCATCTTCACGATCTGCTTGGACGAGACATCGCAGAACAGCTGCCCCAGTTCCTTTTCGTGATAGGCAATGCCGTGCTTGTGCACCAGCTCGATGAAGTGCCAGGGCGTGTAGCGTGCCAGCGCCGACTTGCAGAAGTGCGGGTTGGCCGACAGGAAATTGGCCGGTGTGGTGCCGGTGTTGGTGAAGTTGCAGCGACCACCGCCGGACATCAGGATCTTCTTGCCGACCTTGTTGGCATGGTCGATCACCTGCACCTGGCGGCCGCGCTGGCCGGCGGTGATCGCGGTCATCAGCCCGGCGGCGCCGGCACCGATGACCACCACGTCGCAACGGATCGTACTCATGCCTGGGCGCGCTTGCGCCAGTTGGGGATCACGTCGAACTGGTTCTGATCGTTCAGCAGCTGCACCTCGCCGTCCTGGATCAGCACGCTCCAGCGCATGGCGCGCTGGATCTGCTGGCCCCAGCGCTCGACGAAGTCACCGTCCAGATCGACCACCGAGAGATTGTCGAAACGTGCCAGGCCCTTGCCCTGCTTGTTCCACCAGATCTCCGAAGCATTGCCGCCGTAGTTGACCACCTGCACCTGGCGGCTGCGGTTGCTGGCCTTGCGGATGCGCGATTCGTCCGGATGGCCCAGGTCGATCCACTGCAGGATGTCGCCGGTGTAGTCGTGTTCCCACAGATCCGGCTCATCGTCGGTGCTCAGGCCGCGACCGAATTCCAGGCGGTCGCCGGCGTTCAGCGCGAAGGCGAGCAGGCGCACCATCAGGCGCTCGTCGGTTTCGGACGGATGCTGGGCCAGGGTCAGGTTGTGGGTCGCGTAATAGCCGCGATCCATGTCGCTGATCTGCAGTTCGGCCTTGCGGATGGTGGCGGTAAGAGCCATGGGTGATCCGTGGACTAAAGACGACAATGATAGAGGTTTGCCGCAGGGGTGTCCGTGGCTGGGCTGTCTGCAGGCCGTCAACGGTGGCACTCTGGTGCTCTTTCCCCCGTGGCCGGAGTGGATGCGATGTGCTTGCCCAGCCGGTTGCAGCTGCCGCCTGGCCCCTGGGCCATCCTGCTGGAGGGCCTGTGCGCGCGTTTCCCGCGCATCACGCGCGCGCAATGGCAGGATCGCTTCGCGCGCGGCCGCGTGCTGGACGCGCAGGGCAGGGTGCTTGCGCCGGATACGCCGTGGAAGGTAGGCCTTGAGATCCAGTACTTCCGCGAGGTGGCCGACGAGCCGTCGATTCCCTTCGCCGAGACCATCGTGCATCTGGACGCGCACCTGCTGGTGGCCGACAAGCCGCACTTCCTGCCGGTGACGCCGGCCGGCGCGCATGTTCGCGAGACCCTGCTGGCGCGACTGGTGGCCCGCACCGGCAACACCGATCTGGTGCCGCTGCATCGGCTGGATCGGCTGACGGCCGGGCTGGTGCTGTTCTCGACCCAGCGGGCGTCGCGCGATGCCTACCAGCGGCTGTTCCGCGAGCGACGCATCGAAAAGGCCTATGAGGCCCTGGCGCCGGCGCTGCCAGGGGTCGCGTTTCCGTTGCGGCGCGACAGCCGGCTGGTACCGGGCGAGCCCTTCTTCCGCATGGCCGAAGGGCACGGCGAGCCCAACGCACGCAGCCGGATCGAGCTGATCGAGGCCGACGGCCCGATCTGGCGGTACCGCCTGCTGCCGGAAACCGGCCGCAAGCATCAGTTGCGCGTGCACATGGCGATGCTGGGCGCCCCGATCATGGGCGACGACCTGTACCCGCAGCTTCGTCAACGCCCTGCGGACGCGGCCGAGGCTCCGCTGCAACTGCTGGCGCAGGGCCTGGCCTTCGATGACCCGTTGGACGGGGCGCGGCGGGTCTTCAGCAGCGGGCGCCGCCTGCGCTTGCCGCCCGAGGGCGGCTAGGCGCTTAGCGACCGGGGCGACGCGCCAGCCAGCGGTCCAGTTCGGCGGCGAACAGCTGCCGGTCACGCGGCCCCAGCGGCGGCGGTCCGCCGGTCTGTACCCCGGCGCCGCGCAGTTCCTCCATGAAATTGCGCATCGAGAGCCGCTCGGCCATGTTGTTCGGCGTGTAGAGCTGGCCGCGCGGGTTGAGCGCCACGGCCTTCTTTTCCAGCACCAGTGCGGCCAGCGGGATGTCCTGGGTGACCACCAGGTCACCGGCGCCGACCCGCTCGACGATGGCGCTGTCGGCCACATCCAGCCCCTGCGGTACCTGGATCGAGCGCAGCCAGCGCGACGGCGGGGTGCGGATCCACTGGTTGGCGACCAGGGTCAGCTCGATCCCGACCCGTTCGGCGGCCCGGAACAGGATGTCGCGAATGACGGTGGGGCAGGCGTCTGCGTCCACCCAGATGCGGGGAGACGCGTGTTCAGCGGGGATTTCAGCTTCAGTCATTTACCCAGTGTAGGGTAGGAAAAACCTGAATGGGGGCTCGGGGTTAGCCGCGAAAGGCTGCCAGCCCTTGCCACGCCTAGCGGGCGAGGTGTTCCGATGAACGCCGGGGCTATCGCTTTTTGCAGAAAACACGCGTATCGTGCGACCCACTGTGTTTGCTAGGGTCACCGTGAATCGTGGCCTGGTGCAGTTGATCTCACGATCCGCTCATCGATCCGCTTTACCAACGCCTGCAACTCAGTCTCGGCCCCGATACCCGGTGGCTGCGATTTTTTTCAACATGTGTTTCAGGAGTTAGTAAAAATGTCTGAACGTCAGACCGGTACCGTCAAGTGGTTCAACGACGCCAAGGGCTTCGGCTTCATCACCCCGGAAAGCGGCCCGGACCTGTTCGTGCACTTCCGCGCGATCCAGGGCACCGGCTTCAAGACCCTGCAGGAAGGCCAGAAGGTTACCTTCATCGCCGTCCAGGGTCAGAAGGGCATGCAGGCTGACCAGGTGCAGGCGGTCTAATCCGTCTGCTACCGTTGGGTAGCCAGAACGCCGGAAGCGAAAGCTTCCGGCGTTTTTTATTGCCCGCTGTCCTTGCGGCGTCGAGCCGCGCCTGAGTGTTCTCAACGCCAGTCGAGCATGGCTCGACTCTACAAAGGGCATGCACTGCGCGCGGTACGATGTGGCCCTTCCCAAGGATCATCCCCATGCGCATCGTCCACCATCTTGAAAACTCCCGCTCACTGCGCGTGCTGTGGATGCTGGAGGAGCTGGGGCTGGACTACGAGCTGCGCCGCTATCCACGCGATCCGAAGACACTGCTGGCACCGCCGGAGCTGCGCAGGGTGCATCCGCTCGGCAAGTCGCCGGTCCTGCAGGATGGCGACCTGGTGCTGGCCGAGTCTGGCGCGATCCTGGACTACCTTGCGGACCGTTACGACACCCAGCGCCAGCTGTCGCCATCGCCGATGCCGGCCGACGGGGCCGAGCGCTTGGCCTATCGCTACTGGCTGCACTACGCCGAAGGCTCGGCAATGCCACCGCTGTTGCTGACCCTGGTGATGGGGCGCATCCGCAACGCGCCGATGCCGTTCTTCGCCCGCCCGATCGCGCGCAGCATCGCCGACAAGGCCGAGCGCGGCTTCATGGGTCCGCAGCGGCGCCTGCACCTGGACTGGATGGAGCGCCGCCTCGCCGAAAGCCCCTGGTTCGCGGGCGAGCGCTTCAGTGCGGCCGACATCCAGATGAGCTTCCCGATCCAGGCCGCTGCCGCGCGAGGCGGTGGCCTCGACGACAAGCCGGGGCTGCGCGGCTTCCTCAAGCGCATCGGTGAACGCCCGGCCTACCAGCGGGCCGAGGCCCACGGCGGCCACCTGCAGGCGCTCAGCGGCAATTGAGGCGGGCGGCCGTCGCCCCCATCTTCAACGCCATGGATACCGACAGCCTTCGTTTCGACAACCGCCTGCTGCGCACCCTGCCGGGCGACGCCGAATCCGGCCCACGCCGTCGCGAGGTGCTGGGCGCGGCGTGGTCGCCGGTGATGCCGACGCCGGTGGCGGCGCCCACGCTGTTGGCCTGGTCGGCTGACGTGGCCGCGATGCTTGGCCTGCCCGCCGCCGAAGTCCAGAGCGAAGGCTTTGCGCGTGTGTTCGGTGGCAATGCCCTGTACGCCGGCATGCAGCCGTGGGCTGCCAACTACGGTGGCCACCAGTTCGGTCACTGGGCCGGCCAGCTGGGCGATGGCCGCGCGATTTCGCTGGGCGAACTGGTTGCACCCGATGGCCGCCACTGGGAGCTGCAGCTGAAGGGGGCCGGGCCGACGCCGTACTCGCGTGGTGCCGACGGGCGGGCCGTGCTGCGTTCGTCGATCCGCGAATTCCTGTGCAGCGAGGCGATGCACCACCTGGGCGTGCCGACCACGCGTGCGTTGTCACTGGTCGGCACCGGCGAGGACGTGGTGCGCGACATGTTCTATGACGGCCACCCGCGTGCGGAGCCCGGTGCCATCGTTTGCCGGGTGTCGCCGTCGTTCCTGCGCTTCGGTTCGTTCGAACTGCCGGCGTCGCGTGGTGAAACCACGCTGCTGCAGCAGCTGGTCGATGCCTGCATCGCGCGCGACTTCCCCGAGATTGAAGGGCAGGGCGAGGCGCGTTACGGCGCGTGGTTCGCGCAGATCGCAGTGCGGACCGCCGAGATGATCGCGCACTGGATGCGCGTCGGCTTCGTCCATGGCGTGATGAACACCGACAACCTGTCCGTGCTCGGCCTGACGTTGGACTACGGCCCCTACGGCTGGGTCGAGGACTTCGATCCGGACTGGACGCCCAACACCACCGATGCTCAGGGGCGGCGCTACCGCTTCGGCACGCAGCCGCAGGTGGCGTACTGGAACCTGAGCCGACTGGCGCAGGCGCTGTCGCCGCTGTTTGCCGACGTTGCGCCGTTGCAGGCAGGCCTGGCGGCCTATGCGTCCACCTTCTTGGCCTGCACGCGCCGCGATGCCGCAGCGAAGCTGGGGCTGGCGGCCGCCGACGATGACGACCTGCAGCTCTACCAGCGCTGGCAGCAGCTGATGCAGGAGGGCGCCATGGACATGACCCTGGCCTGGCGCGCATTGATGCGGCTCGATCCGGTGGCACCGGAGGCAGCGTTGCTCGACGCCGTCTACTACGACCAGGCGCGCCAGCAGGCGGTGCAGGCGCCGTTGCAGCAGTGGCTGCAGGACTACGCGGCGCGCCTGCGCAGCGATCCACTGTCGGCCAGCGAACGCCTGGCGAAGATGACAGCGGCCAACCCGCTGTACGTGCTGCGCAACTGGCTGGCCCAGGAGGCCATCGATCGCGCCGAGCAGGGCGACCTCGGCGGTGTGCACGCACTGCAGGACGTGCTGCGCGATCCATACACCGAGCGCGCCGGCCTGGAGCACTTTGCCGGCAAGCGGCCGGGGTGGGCCGACCACCGCGCCGGCTGCTCGATGCTGTCCTGCAGTTCCTGAGCGTTCGGCCGGGCGCCGGCCGGCGCCCGCAGAAACAACAACAGGCCTTCGACGGGCGTTCGTGATCTGTTGCGATCGCAGGCAGATTTCATCCGCGCAAGGCGCGCATCTGCTGGCCGGCACCGCAGTCGACGGCGTCGCTGCGCGGCCCGCCTACAACGATGGTCGTACCCGTTAAGTTCGATATTCGCACGCATAGTCGATTATCGCACTTGAATGGTGCGGTGCGATAAACCTAATTTCACTCCACAGTTTCGTAGCAGTCCAAGCGATCCACCCCTGGCGGGGCGAGGGCAGCAGCCGGTCCGGTGCTGAAGCCAGGTGCAGGGGAAGGCCGCCGGATGTCCCTTCACCTGTGCGGAGTGTTCGCATGTCCCGTTGTCTGTCCGTTGTTGCCCTGTCCCTGCTTGCCGTGTTGCCGACGCTGGCGCTGGCCTACCAAGCCGAGCCACCGCGCGCGCCGCTGCAGGTGCTCCGCGTGGATCGCTACGCCGATGACGCCAACGCCGGCTCGTTGCGTTGGGCGATCACCACCGCCAATGCCGATCCGGGCCGCTACCGCATCGAGATCGACGCCGTCGGCGTTGCGCCCTACGTCATCAGGCCGGCCTCGCCGCTGCCGGAGGTCAAGGGTCCGGTGCAGATCATCGGTACGTCCTGGGCGCGCGACGGCCAGTACATCGCCATCGATGGCTCGGCCTACGTCACCGGCAGCGGTACCGATGCCTGCCCTGGCGCCGAGCCAGGGCAGTCCGGCACCAATGTGCGCACAACCACGCTGCCGGGCCTGGTCCTGCGGGATACCCAGGGCGTGGAACTGGCAGGCCTGGAAATCCGCAATTTCTGCATCGGCGTGCTGGTCAACCGCTCCAGCCAGAACGAGATCCATGACAACCGCATCGTCGCCAACAAGGGCGGTGCCGGCATCATGCTCACCGGCGATGACGGCAAGGGCCAGTCCACCGCGACCACCACGGTGCACAACCGCATCGTGCGCAATGTGTTCCTCGACAATGGCGATGGCCTGGAGCTGACCCGTGGCGCGGCCTGGAACCTGGTGGCCGACAACCTGTTCCAGTCCACCGCGGCCAACCCGGAGCCCTCGCAGGGCATCGAGATCCTGTGGGGCAACGACAACACCGTGGTTCACAACCGCTTCGTGGACTACTCCGACGGCCTGCAGATCAACTGGGGCAACCGCAACTACATCGCGGCCAATACCTTCACCGGGAACTCGCTGGGCCTGAGCATCACCGGCAGCGGCAACGTGGTTGACGGCAACACCATCACCGGCAACGGCATTGGAATCGGCGTGCGCCCACAACCGGTCAGTGCGCCGAACCGCTTCACCGCCAACCGCATCTACGGCAACGGCCTGCCGATCGAGCGCTGCGAAGCCGGCGGTGCCTGCGTGAAGGGCCAGCCGCGGGGGGCCATCGTGTTCGGCGTGCCGGGGCTGGAACATGCCAGCTTCGTCGGTTCACGCGGTCGCGGCGTCGACAGCGATCCCGCCCGGCGCGCGCGCATCTGCACGGCTGCCGGCCAGGCCGACTGCCAGCCCTTGCCGAACCTGGGACAGGCCGCGCCGACGTGGGTCGACGTGCGCGGCGAGGGCGCGCAGCGCCAGTTGAGCGGTCGTTTCCACGGCGTGCCCGACACCCGCTACCAGGTGGAAGTGTTCGGCAACCGCGCCGCCGGCGGCAGCGAGGCCGAATGGATGCTGGGCAGCGTGGAAGCGCGTACCGACGCGCAGGGGCAGGGCCGCTTCACCTTCCCGCTTGCTGCAGCCGTGGATGCTGCCGTGGCCGGCAGCGTGACCGCCACGGTCACCTCGGCGCAGGGCGCCACCTCCCCCCTGAGCGCGCCGCTGTCGCTGCGCTGATCCCCTCTACGAGACTGCGATCATGACACGTCCCACATCCGTTGCCCTGGGTATCCTGGCCACTGCGCTGCTGCCGGCGCTGGCCTGCGCGCAATCGAGCAACCGTTACGAAGGCAGGACCCTGACCGGCGATTGGGGCGGCACCCGCACCGACTTGTTCGAGCGTGGCGTCGCCTTCCGCGGCGACTACGTGGGCGAAGCCATGGGCGTGGTCGATGGCGGCTACGGCGAAACCGGCGCGCGCTACGCGCAGCAGGTGCGCGTGGGCATGGACCTGGACATGGGCCGGTTGGCCGGCTGGAGCGGTGGGGCGTTCCACTTCACCCTCAACGACCGTCGCGGCCGCAGTACGTCGGCCGACCTCGTCGGCAACCGCTTCCCGATCCAGGAAGCCTACGGTGGCCAGTACACCCGGCTGACCGAACTGAGCTACGACCAGACCTTCAACGCCGGCCAGTCGTACTACAAGCTCGGCTACTACGCGATGGGCAACCAGTTCGGCCTGCACAGCCTGCTGACCCATTTCGTCAACGCCGCGTTCTGTGCGCACCCGTTGGCGATGTCCGGCAACAGTGGCTGGTACAACTACCCGGTGGCGCGCTGGGGCGGAGAGTTTGCCCAGCAGGTCAGCCCGGCAGTGAACGTTCGCGCCGGCTGGTTCCAGGTCAATCCGAACCTGGGCGGCAACATCGAACGCAATGCCTTCCGTCCGTTCGCCTCGGGCACCACCGGTTCGCTGTTCCCGGTCGAAGTGACCTGGACGCCTGCCAAGGGCAGCCGCTACGCCGGCGTCTACAAGTTCGGCGGATACTACGACACCTCGCGCGTGGCCCAGCGTGGGCTGGACACCTCGCCGACCACCGGTCGCCATGGTGCCTACGTCCTGGCCGAGCAGCGCCTTACGCAGGAGTCGGCCGACCCTTCCCGTGGCCTGACCGCGTTCGCGCAGTACATGGTGTCGGACCGGCAGACGGCGCAGATCAAGCGCTGGTATGCGCTGGGCGGCGTCTACCAGGGCATCGGTCGGCGCGCGCAGGACAGCATCGCCCTGGGCTACGTGGGCGCCGACATCAACAACCGGCTGGTCGATGCGCGACGGGCCGCGTTGGCCGACGGTGGCGTGCCCATCGATTCGCCGCTGTACCACCTCAGCCAGGCCGAGGAACTGTTCGAACTGTCCTACAGCATCCAGGTGAATCCGTGGCTGATGATCCGCCCGGACGTGCAGTACATCGTCAACCCGGGCACGTTCAACTACAGCGGTACCGACAACGCCTGGGCCGTGGGCGTCCAGGCCAAGGTGACCTTCTGATGGTCGCGCGCTCCATTCCTGCTTGGGTATCTGCCATGAAGATTCCGTTTGCCTCGGTCTTCCTCGCCGGTGCGCTGTGCGCCGGGTCCGTACCGGCCCTGGCCGCGCCCCCGCCGGCGCTACTGCAGGTGGGTTCGCTGCGCATCGGCGAAGGCAGCCCCCGCACCATCGTGCCGATCACCGGTGCCACCGCAGACCTCGCCCTGCAGCAGGCGGCCGCCATCGCCGCCAGCAAGGCCACCGACATCGCCGAATGGCGCATCGACTACCTGGACATCGCCGCCGATGGCCAGGCGCTGGTGGCGCTGGGCAAGCGGATCCAGCAGACGCTGGCGGGCAAGCCGGTCATCGTGACCTTCCGTACCAAGGCCGAAGGCGGCGCAAGGCCGATCAGCGATGCCGACTACGGCGCGCTGTACGCCACGCTGCTGCGGGCAGGCGTGGCCCAGCTGATCGACGTGGAGATGTTCCGCGACCCGACGGTGGTAAAGGCGCTGGTAGCGCAGGCGCACAAGGCCGGGGTGAAGGTGGTGATGTCCAGCCATGACTTCCACGCCACCCCGCCGCGCGAGGAGATCGTCGCGCGGCTGCTGAAGCAGCAGGCACTGGGTGCAGACGTGCTGAAGATCGCGGTGATGCCGCGCGATGCCGGCGACGTGCTGGCCCTGCTCGACGCCACCTGGCAGGTGCGCCAGCAGAGCGACAGGCCGTTGCTGACCATGTCGATGGGCGGCACCGGGGTGGTCTCGCGGCTGGCCGGCGAGACCTTCGGGCAGGCGCTGACCTTCGGCATGATCGGCACCGCCTCGGCGCCTGGCCAGGTCGAGGTTGATCGCCTGCATGACGTTCTGCAGGTCATCCACGCCTCCAGCCAGGCCGGTCACTGAGACCTTCGCCGCCAGACGTTCCACCGCACCATGCTGTTGCAGGAAACCGTGCCATGAGCCATGCCCCCGCCGCTGCACCCTCGCTCATCCTGGAACGGATGAGTCCTTTCCAGTGGACCGCCATCGCCATCTGCGTGCTGTTGAACATGCTCGATGGCTTCGATGTGATGGTCATGGCTTTCACCGCGCCACATGTGTCGGCGGACTGGGCGCTGTCGGGCAAGGTGCTGGGGCTGATGCTCAGTGCCGGACTGGTCGGCATGGCATTGGGATCGTTCCTGCTGGCGCCGCTGGCCGACCGCTGGGGCCGGCGGCCGATGATCATCTGCTGCCTGCTGATCCTGACCAGCGGCATGGCGCTGTCGGCGCTGGCGGCCAATGCGTGGCAGCTGGGCGCGCTGCGCGTGTACACCGGCATCGGCATCGGCGGCATGCTGGCCGGCGTGGGCGTGATCACCGCCGAATACGCCAATGCCAAGTGGCGCAGCACGGCGGTCGCATTGCAGGCCACCGGCTATCCGATCGGAGCCACCGCCGGTGGCCTGCTGGCGGCGTGGATGCTGGAGCACTGGTCCTGGCACAGCGTGTTCCTGATCGGTGCCGCGGCATCGCTGCTGTGCATTCCGCTGGTGCTCACGTGCCTGCCCGAATCGCTGGACTTCCTGGTTGCGCGTCGCCCGCCCAACGCGCTGCCGCGGCTGAATGCACTGCGCGCGCGCATGCGCATGCCGGAACTGCCGGCCCTGCCGCCTGCCGCCGTGCGTACGGGGCAGCGGCAGGGCTATGCGGCGCTGTTCGTGGGTGATCTGCGCCGGGTCGCGCTGCTGATCGCACTGGCCTTCTTCCTGCACATGTTCGCATTCTATTTCGTGCTGAGCTGGACCCCGAAACTGCTGGTCTCGGCCGGGGTGTCGGCACAGCAGGGCATCACCGGTGGCGTGCTGCTGAACCTGGGCGGCATCGTCGGCGGCAGCCTGTTCGGCTGGCTCGCTTCGCGCTGGTCGCTGTCGAAGTTGACCGCAGGCGCGCTGCTGCTGGCCATGGTGTCGATGCTGGGCTTCGCTGCCTTCAACACGCGGCTGGGCGTCGCCTTCCCGTTGGCCTTTGTGATCGGCGCGGCGCTGTTCGCGGCGATGGCTGGCCTGTATGCGGCCGCGCCAGTGGTGTTCGCCGCCGACGTGCGGACGACCGGCCTGGGCTGGGCGATCGGCATCGGCCGCGTCGGCGCGATTCTCTCGCCGCTGACCGTAGGCGTGCTGGTCGACCGCCACTGGCAGCCTGCGGCGCTGTATGTGCTGTGCGCGCTGCCACTGCTGCTCGCGGCCTGGGCGTGCCTGGGCCTGCGCGTAGGCGTGGGACAGAAAAGGCGCTGAACCCCATGCGCTACGCATGTCATGCAATGTGCGATTATCGAATCACATGTCCGAATATCGCATTGACCGGGCGAGGTGACATGGCGACCATGGCCGGGTTGTGTTTTCCCTTCGCAGTGTCCCCGCAGTACGCCGGTGATGGTCGCCGGCCGCGTGGGCAAGGAGCAATGCAGTGATCGACAAGACTCTGGCCAGCGTGGAAGCAGCGGTGGCCGATATCCATGATGGTGCCACGGTGATGATCGGTGGCTTCGGGACCGCCGGCATGCCCGACGCGCTGATCGATGCGTTGATCACACAGGGCGCGCGCGAACTGACGATCATCAACAACAATGCTGGCAACGGCGATACCGGGCTGGCGGCATTGATCAAGCACAAGCGCGTGCGCCGCATCGTCTGCTCGTTCCCGCGCCAGGCGGACTCGCAGCACTTCGACGCCGCTTACCGCGCCGGCGAGATCGAACTGGAACTGGTGCCGCAGGGCAACCTGGCCGCGCGCATCCACGCCGCCGGTTCCGGCCTGGGCGCGATCTTCACCCCCACCGGCTATGGCACCGAGCTGGCCCAGGGCAAGGAGACGCGCGAGATCGATGGCCGCCAGTACGTGCTGGAATACCCGCTGCACGCGGACTTCGCGCTGATCAAGGCTGACCGCGGTGACCGCTGGGGCAACCTGGTGTATCGCAAGACGGCGCGCAACTTCGGCCCGCTGATGGCGATGGCCGCACGCTGCGCCATCGCGCAGGTGCGTGATGTGGTGGCGCTGGGCGAACTGGACCCGGAGGCGGTGGCGACCCCCGGCATCTTCGTGCAGCGCGTGGTGCAGGTTGCAGCCGAAGGAGTGCAGGCATGAACAGGCTCAGCCGCGAACAGATGGCCGCGCGCGTGGCGCGTGACATTCCCGAAGGTGCCTACGTCAACCTGGGCATCGGCCTGCCGACCACGGTGGCCAACTTCCTGCCGGCCGACAAGGAGATCTTCCTGCAGTCGGAGAATGGCCTGCTGGGCATGGGGCCGGCGCCGGCCCCGGGCCACGAAGATCCGGACCTGATCAACGCCGGCAAGCAGCCGGTCACCCTGCTGACCGGCGGCTGCTATTTCCACCATGCCGACTCGTTCGCGATGATGCGCGGTGGTCACCTGGACATCTGCGTCCTCGGTGCTTTCCAGGTGTCGGCACACGGCGATCTGGCCAACTGGAGTACCGGTGCTGCCGACGCGATCCCCGCCGTGGGCGGTGCCATGGACCTGGCCATCGGCGCCAAGCAGGTCTTCGTGATGATGGATCTGTTCACCAAGCACGGTGAAAGCAAGCTGGTGTCCGAATGCAGTTACCCGCTGACCGGGCTGCGCTGCGTGTCGCGGGTGTATACCGATGTGGCGGTGTTCGACCTCGGTGCCGATGGCGCGACCGTGCTGGAAATGGTGGACGGCATGGACATCGAACAGCTGCGTGAACTGACTGGCCTGCCGCTGGCACTGCCCGAGGGAGCCTGAGATGAGCCTGCACGAGACCTACATCGTTGATGGCATCCGCACCCCGATCGGTCGTTACGGCGGCGCGCTGTCCGGCGTGCGTGCCGACGACCTCGCGGCGATGGCGCTGAAGGCACTGCTGGCACGCCATCCGCAGCTGGACCCGGCGCTGGTCGAGGATGTCTACCTGGGCTGCGCCAACCAGGCCGGTGAAGACAATCGCAACGTCGCCCGCATGAGCCTGCTGCTGGCCGGCCTGCCGGTGACGGTACCGGGCAGCACGGTCAACCGGCTGTGCGGTTCGGGGCTGGATGCGATCGGCACCGTGGCCCGTGGCATCGCCGCAGGCGAACTCGGCCTGGCCATCGCTGGCGGTGTCGAATCAATGTCGCGCGCGCCGTTCGTGATGGGCAAGGCGACCTCCCCATTCGCCCGTGACCAGCAGATGGAAGACACCACCATGGGCTGGCGTTTCATCAATCCGCGCCTGCGCGAACTGCATGGCGTGGAGACGATGGGCCAGACCGCCGAGAACGTGGCCGAGCGGCAGGGCATCAGCCGCGAGGACCAGGATGCGTTCGCCCTGCGGAGCCAGCAGCGGACAGCGGCCGCGCAGGCGCGTGGCTTCTTCGACGGCGAGATCGTGGCGGTGGACGTGCCGGGGCGCAAGCGCGGCGAAACCGTGACCGTCGACCGCGATGAGCACCCGCGCGGCGATACCACGATGGAAGCGCTGGCCAGGCTGAAACCGCTGTTCCGTCAGCCGGGCACGGTCACCGCCGGCAACGCTTCGGGCATCAACGACGGCGCCGCCGCACTGCTGCTGGCGTCCGGTGCGCAGGTGAAGGCGCTGGGCCTGTCCCCGCGCGCACGCGTCCTCGGCTTTGCCAGCGCCGGCGTGGAGCCGGCCATCATGGGCATGGGCCCGGTGCCGGCCAGCCGCAAGCTGATGGCCCGCCTGGGCCTGTCCATCACCGATTTCGATGCCATCGAACTGAACGAAGCATTTGCCTCGCAGGGCCTTGCCTGCATGCGCGAGCTGGGCCTGCCCGATGATGCCGCGCACGTGAACCCCAATGGCGGTGCCATCGCCCTGGGTCATCCACTGGGCATGAGCGGTGCGCGCCTGGCGCTGACCCTGCTGCGCCAGCTGGAATCCAGCGGTGGACGGCGCGGCCTGGCCACGATGTGCATTGGCGTGGGGCAGGGCGTGGCCCTGGCCCTTGAACGCGTGTGAGTCACCCCGCGACCCCGTAATCTGCACGACAGCTGCGGCCTGCGGGCCGCTCGCCAACAGGAGCACGCCATGAGCGATCCCACCGAACTGCGCGGCTACCGCAAGCCGTATCCCGGCAGCCAGCCGCCGCGCATCCATCTGCCCTATGCCTCCACTGCGCTGCGCGGGCCGGGCACCGACCCGATCGCCATCCCGGTGACGCTCTCGGAAGTGACCGGCCCGCGCCTGGACCGGATCACCCTCGGGGCGCATGCCGCCGACCTGACCGCAGGCTTCGCCGGGCAGCCCCAGGGCGAACGCATCATCGTCAGTGGCCGCGTGCTGGACGAGAATGGCCGTCCAGTGCGCAATACCGTGGTCGAGGTGTGGCAGTGCAACGCCGCCGGCCGCTACCTGCACAAGGGCGACCAGCACGACGCGCCGCTGGACCCGAACTTCAAGGGCACCGGCCAGGTCCTGACCGACAGCGAAGGCCGCTACCGGTTCACCACCATCAAGCCCGGTGCGTACCCGTGGCGCAACCACTACAACGCCTGGCGGCCGGCGCACATCCATTTCTCACTGCATGGCGATGGCATCGGCCAGCGCCTGGTCACGCAGATGTATTTCCCCAACGACCCGTTGCTCGCGTTCGATCCGATCTACAACTGCGTGGACGATGCCAATGCGCGCGAGCGCATGGTGTCCTCGTTCGATTGGGAAAACACCGCCAACGAATTCGCGCTGGGCTACCGCTTCGACATCGTGTTGCGCGGTCGCAAGATGACCGTCTGGGAGTAAGACCATGAGTTTCCAATCCACTCCGTGGCAGACCGTGGGCCCATACTACCGCCTGGGCCTGGAGCCGCTGTACCGCACCGACATCGCCCCGGCTGCCGCGCGCGGTGAGCGCGTGGAAGTGCAGGGCCAGGTGTTCGATGGCAATGGCGTGCCCGTGTCCGATGCAGTACTGGAAATCTGGCAGGCGGATGCGCAGGGCATCTATGCCCATGCCGAGGACCCGCGTAGTGACGACCACGACCCGGCGTTCGATGGCTGGGGCCGGGTGCCCACCGACGAGCAGGGTCGCTTCGCCTTCAGTACCGTCAAGCCGGGGCGCGTGCCGGGCCTGCGCGGCGCGCCGCAGGCGCCGCATCTGATCGTGCTGGTGTTCATGCGCGGCCTGCTGCAGGCCGCCCGTGGCCGTATCTACTTCAGTGACGAGACCAGCAACGGCGAGGACGGCATCCTGGCGCTGGTACCTGCAGAGCGCCGCCACACCCTGGTCGCGCAGGCGCAGGGCAGCGGCCTGTACCGCTGGGACGTGCACATGCAGGGCCCGCACGAGACGGTGTTCTTTTCCTATTGATCACGGCGCCCTCGACGCGCCTTCCGGCCACTCCACGCCCGCGTTCGGCGGGCGCGGGTAAGCTGTGGCCACCCATGATGGACTGCACCGATGAGTCACTCCCCAACGCTGCTGGGCGGTCTGTTCGGCGACCCCGCCGTCGACGCTGCGTTCACCGACGAGGCGCGCCTGCAGGCGATGCTGGATGTTGAACGCGCGCTGGCCCGTGCGCAGGTGCAATGCGGGGTGATTCCCGCTGCGGCGCTCGCCCCGATCGAAGCAGCCTGCAGCGCGGACCTGTACCCGCTGCCGGCGCTGTCGGCAGCGACGGCCCTGGCCGGCAACCCGGCCATTCCCCTGGTGAAGGCGCTCACCGCGCAGGTCGCGGCGCGCGACGCCGAAGCCGCGCGCTGGGTGCACTGGGGCGCCACCAGCCAGGACATCATCGATACCGGCGCGATGCTGCAGCTGCGCGCGGCCGTCGGCCACGTGCGGGCGCGCCTGCAGGTCCTGTGCACCGCGCTGGCGCGGCTGGCCCAGGCCGAGCGCGGTACCGGTCTGCCCGGGCGTACGCTGCTGCAGCAGGCAGTGCCGGTGACGTTCGGGCTGAAGGCGGCGGGTTGGCTGGATGCCCTGCAACGCAGCCAGCGTCGCCTGGAGGGACTTGCCGACGATACCCTGGTGCTGCAGTTCGGCGGTGCAGCCGGCACGCTGGCCTCGCTGCAATCACGAGGACTGGACGTGGGCGAAGCGCTGGCCGATGAGCTGCAGTTGCCGCTGCCGGCGCTGCCCTGGCACACCTCGCGCGATCGCCTGGCCGAGCTCGGCAGCGTGTTCGCGCTGCTGGCCGGCAGCCTCGGCAAGATCGCTACCGACATCGTGCTGCTGATGCAGTCCGAGGTGGCCGAAGCGTTTGAGCCGGCGGGCGAGGGCAAGGGCGGATCGTCGGCGATGCCGCACAAGCGCAATCCTGTCGGCTGCGTGGCGGCCATCGCCGCCGCCACGCGCGTGCCGGGCCTGCTGTCCACGCTGTTCAGCGCGATGCCACAGCCGCACGAGCGCGCGGCGGGGCAATGGCACGCGGAGTGGGACACCGTGCCGGAAATCGTGCGGCTGTGTGCCGGCAGCCTGGCCCAGGTGTCCGTGGTGATACAGGGCCTGCAGCTGGACCGCGCGCGCATGCGCCAGCACCTGGACAGCCATGGTGGCCTGCTCTATGCCGAGGCGGTGGCGGTCACCCTGGGCGAGCGCATCGGCAAGCAGGCCGCGCACGCCCTGGTGGAACGCGCGGCCAAGCAGGCGCTGGCACAATCGCAGCATCTGCGCGAGGTGCTGGGGCAGATGCCGGACGTGTCCGCGCAGCTGTCTGCTGCGCAACTGGATGCCCTGTTCGCTGCCGACAGCTGGCGTGGCATGGCCGATACCTGGATCGACCGCGTGCTCGCGCGCGGCTGACCGTCACGTTGACCGCTGGAGCACGCATGCCCTTCCTCGATCTCCCCCAGCATCGCCTGCACTACCGGACCGAAGGCCGAGCCGACGGGCCATGGCTGACGTTCTGCAATTCGCTGGGCACCGACCTGGGCATGTGGCAGCCGCAGGTCGAGGCATTGGCCGCCCACTACCGCATCCTGCGCTACGACCGCCGCGGCCACGGCCAGTCCAGTGCACCGCCGGGCCTGTACACGGTGGCCGAACTGGGCGCGGACGTGCTGGCCCTGTGGGATCACCTGGGCATCGAGCGCAGTCACTTCTGCGGGCTGTCGATCGGTGGCCTGACCGGGCAGTGGCTGGGCGTGCACGCCGGTAACCGGCTGCGCACGCTCACCGTGGCGGCCACCGCGGCGAAGATCGGCACGCTGGAGGGCTGGCAGGCCCGTATCGCCCAGGTCCAGCACGATGGACTGCTGCCGCTGGTCGATGGCACCCGCGAGCGTTGGTTCACGGCTGCCTTTGCACAGACCCACGCCAGCCAGGTTGAAGACATTCTGCAGCGCTTCCTCGCTACCCGCGTCGCCGGCTATGTGGGCTGCTGCAACGCGGTCGGCACGGCCGACTTCCGGGAGGCGCTGGGGCGCATCAGCGTGCCGCTGCTGGCCATTGCCGGCGACGAGGATCCGGTGTGCGTCCCCGCCGAGCTGCAGGCGATCGCCCACGGCGTGGCCCATGGCCACTATGCGCAGGTGCCTGGCCGCCACCTCTGCAACGTGGAATCGCCGCGGGCCTTCACCGATGCACTGGCCGCGCATCTTTCCGTGCAGCACTGACCTTCGCTCAACAGGTAGACCCCGATGGACGAACAGGAACGTTACGAAGCTGGCCTTGCGGTACGCCGCCAGGTGCTGGGCGAGGCCCATGTGGAGCGCTCGCTGGAAGCCCGCACCGACTTCACCGCCGAATTCCAGGAATTCATCACCCGCACCGCATGGGGCACGGTATGGACGCGCGAGGGCCTGCCGCGGCACACGCGCTCGTTGCTGACCATCGTGATGATGGTGGCGCTGGGCCATGACGAGGAGTTCAAGCTGCACATCCGCGCGGCCCGCAACAACGGCGTGACGCCGGAGCAGATCAAGGAAGCGCTGCTGCAGGCTGCGATCTACTGCGGTGTGCCTGCGGCCAACCACGCCTTCGCGCTGGCCAGGCCGATCCTGGAAGAGCAGGCTTCGGAACGGTAGTGCCGGCCGCTGGCCGGCAACCTCCTGCACATCGGCAAGGCCGGCCGCTGGCCGGCACTACCAGATTCAGTGCAGTTCAATTCAACAGCGTACCGAGGCGTTGCGCGGCTTCGCGCAGGCGGGGCAGCAGCTGGGTCTGCATCACGCCCAGGCCAATGCGGCCGGCCTGGGTGCCGATGTTCAGCGCGGCGACCACTTCGCCGCTGCGCGAACGCACCGGTACCGCGATCGAGCGCAGGCCGATCTCCAGTTCCTGGTCGACCAGCGAAACGCCTTCGCGTCGCACCTTCTCCAGCAGTTCAAGGAAGTCCTCCATGCGCGTGACCGTGCGTTCGGTGCGCGGCCGCAAGGGAGTGCGTTCCAGATAGCCTTCGAGCGTGTCGCGCGGCAGTGCGGCCAGCAGCACCCGGCCCATCGAAGTGCAATACGCGGGCAGGCGGCTGCCCGCACGCAGGCCGATGGACATGATGCGCACTGTCTCCGCGCGGGCGACATACAGGATGTCATCGCCATCGAGCACGCCCAGCGAGCACGATTCGTGCACGTCATCGCGCAGCGCATCGAGTACCGGCTGCGCCGCAGCGGTCATCGAGGACGACGCAACGTAGGCGCCCCCCATGCCCAGCACACGCGGCAGCAGCACGTAGCCACGTCCCTGCTCACCCACATAGCCGAGCTTTTCCAGCGTGTACAGGACGCGTCGCACCGCTGCGCGCGAGATGCCGGTGTCACTGCTGATCTGCGACATGGTGACTTCGCGCGGATGCTGCGAGAAAACGCTCAGCACGGCCAGGCCGCGGCCGAGCGAGGTCATGAAATCCGGGTCCCCCTGGTTTTCCTGGATCTGCTGCATCAGCTCATGGGCCAGGCCGCGATCCCGCGGTGGCGCAGGGGGGCGCTTGGTGCTACGGCTGGGAGGAACGGCAGGCATGGCAGCAGCTTTCATCAGGTTCGACCTTGAATGGTAAGCGCTCGAACCCGCAACCGGTACCCACGGGGCGCGGCCAGGCAGGCCGCGCCCCGTGGCAGGGGCTACGTGCGCTTCGGCAGCGCGTAGGCGATCACGTAGTCGCCACGGTCTGGCGACTGGCGCGCGCCGCCGGCGGAAATCACCACGTACTGGCGGCCCGTCTTCGGCGAGACGTAGGTCATCGGTGTGCCCTGGCTGCCCACAGGCATGCGGGCCTTCCACACTTCTTCCCCGGTTCGGCTGTCGAAGGCGCGCAGGTAGTAGTCCTGGGTGCCGGCGAAGAACAGCAGGCCCGACTGCGTAGCCAGCGACCCGCCCAGCGTCGGCATGCCGATCGGGATCGGCAGGCGCATCTTGATGCCCATCGGCCCGGTGTCCTTCACCGTGCCCACCGGCACCTGCCAGACCAGCTGCCGGGTAGCCAGGTTGATCGCCGACATCGTGCCGAACGGCGGCTTCTGGCAGGGAATGCCCAGCTTGGACAGGAAGCGGTCGCGCAGCGAGCCGTACGGCGTACCGGTCTGCGAGGCCGCGCCCATTTCCACGCCGCCGGCACCGCTGGTCATCTGCGCGCGGGGGATCAGTCGGGTCCACAGGCCCAGGCGCATGTCGTTGACGAACAGGTAGCCCGTGGTCGGGTCGACCGAAGCGCTGCCCCAGTTCATGCCTCCCAGCGAGCCCGGCCACTGCAGCGCCAGATCCTCGCCCGGCGGCGTGTACATGCCGTCGTAGCGGAACTGCTTGAACTGGATGCGGCACAGCATCTGGTCGATCGGGGTAGCCCCCCACATGTCCGACTCGGTCAGCGTTTCGGCGCCGATCTGCGGCAGGCCAACCGACAGCGGCTGGGTGGCGGCGTAGCGCTCGCCTTCGGCGTTGCCCTGCGGCGCCGGAATGTCGCGTACTTTGCTGATCGGTACGCCCGTCTGCCGGTTGAGCATGAAGATCTGGCCCGCCTTGGTGACCTGCAGCAGTGCCGGCAACGTGCCGCCCTTGCCGTCGGGCACGTCGACCAGGGTCGGCTGTGCGGGCAGATCGTAGTCCCACAGGTCGTGGTGGACGGTCTGATAGACCCAGCGCTCCTTGCCGGTGGCCACGTCCAGCGCGACCACGGCCGAGCTGTACTTGTCATCCTGCGGCGTGCGCTCGCCCGCCCACTGGTCCGGGGTGGTATTGCCGGTGGGCAGGTAGACCAGGCCCAGTTGCGGGTCGTAGGCCATCGAGGTCCATACGTTGGGCGTGGCGCGCGTGTAGTGGATGGACGGATCCAGCGGCACGTCCGGGGTTTCCCGCGACAGATCCCAGACCCAGGCCAGCGCGCCGCTGCGCACGTTGTAGGCACGCACCACACCGGACGGCTCGCCCACTTCAATGTTGTCAGCCACCCGGCCGCCGACCACGATCAGCTCGCCGGCGACCAGCGGCGCAGCGGTCAATGTGTAGAAGCCCGGCTTGATCTCGCCCATGCCGGTCTTCAGGTCAACCACGCCGTTGCTGCCGAAGTCCGGGCACAGCGCACCGGTCTTCGCATCCAGCGCGAACAGGCGCGCATCGATGGAGGTCATCAGGATGCGCTGTTCGCACAGCGCCGCGCCGGTGCCGGTCGTGGCGGGGGCCGGCAGCGGTGCCGGGGTCGCGGCAACGGCTGGCGCGGTGGTCGCATCGAAATAGCCCAGGCCGCGGCAGCGCTGCCAGTTCGGTGCAGTGGCCTTGGGGTCGAAGGCCCAGCGCTGCTTGCCGGAGTCGGCATCGATGGCGATCACCTGGTTGTGCGGGGTGCACAGGTACAGGGTGTCGCCGATCTGCAGCGGGGTGTTCTGGTCTTCGGCGCCGAAGCCGTTGCTTTCCGGCACGTCACCGGTGCGCGCGGTCCAGGCGACCTGCAGCTCCTTCACATTGGCCGGGGTGATCTGGTCCAGCGCGGCAAAGCGGGTACCTGCCGTGGTGTTGCCCCAGTGCATCCAGTCGCGCTGCTCGGCACCCTTGGCCACCGGTACCACCGGCGGCGTCGCACCCTGCGCAGTCTGCAGCGGTCGGGGTTGGAACGCCGACAGCGCCGTGCCCAGCAGGCCGACGAGCAGCACGGCGGCAACGCCATAGGCGCCGCGGCCGGCCACCTGGCCGCGGCTGCGACGCAGCACCGGCCACGCCAGCGCGACCAGAAGGGCCAGCACCGCCGGCATCACCAGCCGCGATACCAGCGGCCAGAAATTCCAGCCCGCATCGACCAGTGCCCACGGCAGCGTGGCCAGGAAGGCCAGGCCATACAGCAGCGCACCGCTCGGCCGGCGCAGCACCAGCAGCAGGCCGGCCACCGCCGACACCGCGCCCATCAGCAGGAAATACCAACTGCCCCCCAGCTGTACCAGGCGAACCCCGCCGACCAGCAGCGCCAGGCCGAACAGCGTCACCAGGATGCCGAGCAGGACCACCAGCACACGGCACAGGGCCGGAACCTTCGTCGTCTCGTCCACGTTGCATGAACCTCATTGCAGTAACCCGCGCGCAGGCGGGGAAAGGCCCGCGCGCGCAGAGCGTGGCGGGGACCATCGGCATCCCGGGCGGCTGCGGGCCGATGAAGGCGGGCAGGCGTCGGCCTGCTTATGGCGCAGGCTGGGTGAATGACCGGTTAGGGCGATTATCGCACGCGTGTGCGATTTTTGGCGTGACGGCACGTGGCCATTGATGGAACGCATTGGCGCGCAGGTACCGGGAACGGGCAGCGCGCGAGCGAACCGGTTACCCTATGCCGCCATACACGCTGGTAGCTGCAATGACCGACGCCACCATGGCCGTCTCCGCCTGGTCCTCCCGCCTGCGCGACATCGCCGACTTCCCCAAGCCCGGCATCCTGTTCAAGGACATCATGCCGATGCTCGCCCACGGCGAGGATTTCCGCGGCGCGATCACTGCGATGGCCGATCGCTGGCGCGACCAGAAGCTGGATGCCGTGGTGGGCATCGAATCGCGCGGTTTCATCCTCGGCGCCGCGATGGCGCTGGAACTGGGGGTGGGCTTCGTGCCGGTGCGCAAGCCGGGCAAGCTGCCCGGCCAGGTGCTGCGCGAGGAATACACGCTCGAATACCGCAGCGACTGCATCGAGGTGCATGCCGATGCGCTGCCGGCCGGCGCGCGCGTGGCGATCATCGACGATGTGCTGGCCACCGGCGGTACGCTGGTCGCCGCACTGTCGCTGGTGCGCCGCCTGGGTGTGGATGTGGTCGGTGCCGGCGTGCTGGTCGAGCTGGACGGCCTGGGTGGCCGCGCGCGCTGGGAAGCGGGCCTGCCGCTGCACACCGAACTGGTGTTCTGATCAGGGGCTGGGTGCCAACCGGGGTTGGCATCCACCCTGGCGAATGGCCGGGAGCCGGTCGTTGCCAACCGTGGTTGGCAACGCGGCTTCAATCACATCATCCGCACGCGGAAGCGACGGCCCTTGATCTTGCCGGCCTCCAGCCGGGCCACGGCCTTGTTGGCCTGCTCGCGCGCGATCGCCACATAGGAGCGGGTCGGGAAGATCGCGATCTTGCCGATGAACTTGGCTGACAGGCCGGCGTCGCCGGTCAGCGCGCCGAGGATGTCACCCGGGCGCAGCTTGTCGGTCTTGCCACCGTCGATCCGCAGGGTGCGCATCGCGGCCTGCGGCAGTTCGGCCGGGCGCGAGGTCGCCAGCGGCGTCTTCTGCCAGTCCAGCGGCTGCCCCATCTGCGCTTCAATCGCTTCGGCGCGGGTCTTCTCGCGTCCGGCCACCAGGCTGATCGCCAGGCCGCTGGCACCGGCACGGCCGGTACGGCCCACGCGGTGCTGGTAGCTCTCCACGTCGGTCGGCAGTTCGTAGTTGATCACTGCGGCCAGCGCTTCCACGTCCAGGCCGCGTGCGGCCACGTCGCTGGCCACCAGCACGTTGCAGCTGCGGTTGGCCAGCAGCAGCAGCACCTCCTCGCGGTCGCGCTGTTCCATGTCACCGTGCAGGGCCAGTGCGGAGAAGCCGAACTGCTGCAGCGAGTTGGCCACTTCGTCCACGTCCTTGCGGGTGTTGCAGAACACCACCGCCGATTCCGGCGCGTACTTCAGCAGCAGGCCGGCCAGCGCCTTCTGGCGGTGCGCCGGCTCAACCTCGCAGAACAGATGGCGGATGGCGGGGGCCTGGTCGGCGCCTTCCACAGTCACTTCCACCGCCTCGCGCAGCAGGTCACGTGCCATGGCGCGGATGCTGTCGGGGAAGGTGGCGGAGAACAGCAGGCTCTGGCGATCCCTGTGGGTGCGGCCGGCGATCTCGCGGATGGGCTCCTCGAAGCCCATGTCGAGCATGCGGTCGGCCTCGTCCAGCACCAGCGTGCGCACCGCGCCCAGATTCAGCGCGCGCTTGCGCGCCAGTTCCTGCACACGGCCGGGCGTACCGACCACCACGTGCGGGTCGTGGCCCTCCAGCGAGGCCAGCTGCGGGCCCAGCGGCACGCCACCGACCAGCAGCAACAGCTTCAGATTCGGAATGCCGGTGGCCAGCTTGCGGATCTGCTTGCCGACCTGGTCGGCCAGTTCGCGGGTCGGGCACAGGACCAGTGCCTGCACGCGGATCATGCTGGGGTCGATGGCCTGCAGCAGGCCCAGGCCGAAGGCGGCGGTCTTGCCGCTGCCGGTCGGCGCCTGCGCGATTACATCGCGGCCGTCCAGGATGGCCGGCAGGCTCTGCGCCTGCACGGGGGTGAGAGTGGTGTAGCCGAGGGCGTCCAGGCCAGGCTGCAGGGCCGGGCTCAGCGGCAGGGTCGAAAAGTCAGTCATGGCGCATTGTACCTGCCTGCGTGGCCCGTCCCGCCTGATGGGGTGGGGGGCGGCATCCACGCATGGCGTGGATCTCCGGCGCGATGCCGGCCCGGGTCGGCACGCGCCCGCTCAGCCCAGCACCGCCAGCACACCCTGGTGGATCGCCAGGCCACCGAACAGCAGCCAGGCGAACAGGATCAGCGCCAGCAGCAGCGGCTTCAGGCCCGCCTGGCGCAGCGCCGAGACGTGGGTGGTCAGGCCCAGCGCGGCCATCGCCATCGCCAGCAGCACGGTATCCAGCTGCACCAGCCCGGCCTGCAGGCCGGCCGGCAGCAGATGCAGCGAGTTGAGACCGGCCACCGCCACGAAACCGAACGCGAACCACGGCACCACGATGGGCGCTTTGCTGCCGTCGGCGCTGGCCTTGCCGCCACGCGCCAGCCACAGCGACAGCGCGACCAGGAACGGCGCCAGCAGCATCACCCGCACCATCTTGGTGATCACCGCGGTGTCGGCCGCTGCTTCGTTGACCGCGCGGCCCGCCGCCACCACCTGTGCCACTTCATGCACCGTCGCGCCGGTGAACAGGCCGTACTGCCGTGCGTCCATCGTCAGCCAGCCGTGCGACTGCACCAGCGCATACAGCGCCGGGTACAGGAACATTGCCAGCGTGCCGAACACCACCACCGTCGACACCGCCACCGTGACCTGCGCCGCGCGGCCGCGCACCACCGGCTCGGCGGCCATTACCGCCGCCGCGCCGCAGATCGCGCTGCCGGCGCCGATCAGCATCGCCGCTTCGCGTTCCATCCTGAACACACGCATGCCGAGCCAGCAGGCCAGCCCGAAGGTGCTGGCGACCACCAGCACGTCCATCAGCACACCGCCAAAGCCAACGTGGCCGATGTCCTGGAAGGTCAGGCGCAGGCCGTACAGCACGATGCCGGCGCGCAGCAGCCAGTGCTTGGAGAAGCCGACACCGGCCGCGCTGCCCGGTGCCAACCGCGGGTAGACGGTGTTGCCGACCACGATGCCGGCGACGATGGCCACGGTCAGCGCGCTCAGGCCATGCGCCTGGAGCCAGGGAAGCTCGGCCAGGTACAGCGACGCCGCCGCGACCAGGCCCACCAGCAGCAGGCCGGGCAGGCGAGGCTGCCAGCGTTGGCGCAGGGCGGGCAGGGACCAGGAGGAGAGAGCGGGGGCGTTCATGGCAGGGCAGGGCTGGAGTGATGGGGCAAGCGTGCGCCCCAGCCGTTGACCTGTAAAACGAATAATATGAGTGAAATCTACCTGTCCAGAAGGTAACGGCCATGCGCCTGACGTTGCGCCAGCTCCAAGTCTTCGTGGCCATCGCCGATCACGGCAGTACCACGGCTGCGGGCCAGGCCATCGCGCTCTCGCAATCGGCCAGCAGTGCCGCCCTGCAGGAACTGGAGGCGCATTTCGGTACTCCGCTGTTTGACCGCATCGGTCGTCGCCTGGCCCTGAACGGCCATGGCCGCGCACTGCTGGAGCCGGCGCGCAGCCTGCTGGTCAATGCCGCCGATCTGGAGCGGCAGCTGGCCGCCGGTGGCGACCCGTCGCAGGGGGCACCGCTGCGGCTGGTACTGGCCGCCAGCACCACCATCGGCAATTACCTGCTGCCGCCGCGCATCGCCGAGCTGCTGCGGCACGCCCCGCAGGCAGAGGTCGACCTGCGCATCGACAACAGTGCCGGGGTGGTCGCCGCCGTGCAGCGCCTGGATGTGGACGCGGGCCTGATCGAAGGCCCCTGCCACGAGCGTGGCCTGCAGGTGACCGCCTGGCAGCAGGACCCGCTGGTGATCGTGGCCGCCGCCGATGCCCGCGCACGCTGGTCGCTGGATGAACTGCGCCGCGCACGCTGGCTGTTGCGCGAACCGGGTTCCGGCACCCGCGAAGCGGTCGAACAGGCGTTGCTGCCGCACCTGCGCGGCTTCGCGCAGACCCTGCAGCTGGGCAACACCGAAGCGATCAAGCAGGCCGCCATCGCCGGCCTCGGCCTGGCCTGTCTCTCGCGCCATGCGCTGGAAGAGCCGCTGGCCCTGGGCCGCCTGCGCGTACTCGAGACTCCTCTGCCGCCCCTGCAGCGCACGCTCTGGCTGGTACGCCACCCAGGCAAGCACTGGCTGCCGGGGTTGCAGGCGTTGCTGGGGGAGGTGGGGTAGCCGGGATCGGTCTCACACTGCGCGCATTCCACGACGGGGTCAGAGCCCGTTGCCGACCAACGGGATCCGACCCCTGCCGTCCCACAGGAAACCAGCGTTTGACGTTGCCGTTGAGGTTGCCGGCCAGCGGCCGGCACTACCGCGGGTGCCGGGTGCAACCCGGCCGGGGCCCCAACCCGTACAATGTCCGGATGCCTCTGATTACTCTGCAGAACGTCGACTTCAGCGTCGGCGGCCCGTTGTTGCTGGAAAAGGCCGAACTGTCGATCGAGCCGGGCGAACGCATCGCCCTGATCGGCCGCAACGGCGCCGGCAAATCCACCCTGCTCAAGCTGCTCTCCGGCGACCACAAGCCCGATGACGGCGAAGTGCGCGTCCAGCAGGGCGTGCGCGTCACCCGCCTCGAGCAGGAAGTGCCACACGGCGCGGCCGGCTCGGTGTTCGACGTCGTTGCCGATGGCCTGGGCGAACTGGGCCAGTGGCTGGCCGAGTTCCACCACCTCAGCCATGCCGAGGTGTTCGATGGCGAAGCCCTGGGCAACGTGCAGGCCAAGATCGACGCCGCCAACGGATGGGGCCTGGACCAGCGCGTCAGCGAAACGCTGACCAAGCTCGACCTGGACGGCGAGGCTGAGTTCGGCCGCCTGTCCGGCGGCATGAAGCGCCGCGTGCTGCTGGCCCGTGCGCTGGTCTCCAGCCCGGACGTGCTGCTGCTGGACGAACCGACCAACCACCTGGACATCGAAGCCATCGACTGGCTCGAAGCGTTCCTGAAGGGCTGGAGTGGCAGTGTAGTGTTCGTCACCCACGACCGCCGCTTCCTGCGTGCACTGGCCACCCGCATCGTCGAGATCGATCGCGGGCAGGTCACCAGCTGGCCCGGCGACTGGGCCAACTACGAGCGCCGCCGCGAGGAACGGCTCAATGCGCAGGCGCAGGAAAACGCGCGCTTCGACAAGCTGCTGGCGCAGGAAGAAGTCTGGATCCGGCAGGGCATCAAGGCGCGCCGCACCCGCGACGAGGGCCGCGTGCGCCGCCTGAAGGCGATGCGCGTGGAGCGTTCGCAGCGCCGCGATCTCAGCGGCAACGTCAAGATGGAAGCCGCGCAGGGCATCAGCTCCGGCAAGAAGGTCATCGACGTCAAGGACATTTCGTTCGCCTTCGGCGAGCGCACCATGGTCCGCGACTTCACCACCACCATCATGCGCGGTGACCGCATCGGCCTGATCGGCCCCAATGGCAGCGGAAAGACCACGCTGCTGAAGCTGCTGCTGGGCGAACTGCAGCCGGCCAAGGGCGAAGTCAACGCCGGCACCAACCTGCAGATCGCCTATTTCGACCAGTACCGCGCGGTGCTGCGCGAAGACTGGAGCGCGATCGAGAACGTGGCCGAAGGCCGCGATTTCCTCGAGTTCAACGGCAAGCGCAAGCACGTGCATGCCTACCTGCAGGACTTCATGTTCACCCCCGAGCGCGCGCGTGCGCCGATCACCCGCCTGTCCGGTGGCGAGCGCAACCGCCTGCTGCTGGCCAAGCTGTTCGCGCAGCCGTCCAACCTGCTGGTGATGGACGAACCGACCAACGACCTGGACGTGGAAACCCTGGAGCTGCTGGAAGAGCTGCTGGGCGAGTACACCGGTACGCTGCTGCTGGTCAGCCACGACCGTGACTTCATCGACAACGTGGTGACCTCCACGCTGGTGATGGAAGGCGACGGCGTGATCGGCGAGTACGTCGGTGGCTACAGCGACTGGCAGCGCTATGCGGCCAGCGTGGCGGCGCCTGCGGCGGCTACGGCCGCCAAGCCGGCGGCCGCTGCACCGACTGCGGCGGCGGCTGCGACTCCCGCCGCGCCCAAGCGCAAGCTGGCCTACAAGGAAGCGCGCGAACTGGAACAGTTGCCGAAGACCATCGAGAAGCTGGAAAGCGACGTCGAAGGGCTGACCTCGGCGATGAACGATCCGGCGTTCTATACCCGCAGCAGCGCCGAAGTGACGGCGCACACCCAGCAGCTGGCCAAGGTGCAGGCCGAGCTGGATGCCGCCTACGCGCGCTGGGAAGAGCTGGAAGGCTGAGCGTTGACCGGCGCCAGCGGCTGCGCCGATTGATCGGATGGAGAATCAGTAGATCCACGCCATGCGTGGATATCCGGATCTGTGCGGACCAACGGTCCGCACCCACCAATCAACGGTCCGTGCGGACCGAGGTCCGCCCCTACCGGGGGGGCCGGCGGTCATTTGACCCCGTGCAGATCCCGCAGCTGGCTCGGCCGGCTGCCGAAGTACGCCGCCAGATCGGCGATGTCCTGATCACTCAGGTCCTTCGCCTGCGGTGTCATCAGCGCATGCTGGCGATCACCGGCGCGGTAGGCCTGCAGCGCGTGTGCCAGGTAGTCACCGTACTGCCCACCCAGCTTGGGGTAGGTCGGGTCGATCGGTGCGTTGCCGTCGGCGCCATGGCAGTCGATGCAGCTCTGGTTGGTGGCCTTGCCCTTCACCTTGGCGCGGGCTTCGCCGGCGGCCTCGCGGCCGGTCGGCAGGCCGGCCGAGGACGAAGAACCGTGCTCGCCGCTGGCATGACCCGGGTCGGCGGCGGAGGTCTCGCTGTTTTCCACCTGCGACTGTGAACAGGCCGCCAGCAGCAGGGCAACGGACAGGGCGATGGCGTGACGCATCGGATGCGCGGCTTTCGACATGGGCGGGCCTTACTTGACGGTGGACAGGTAAACAGAGAGATCGGCGATCTCCTGTTCGCTGAAACTCATCGACTGCGCCTGCATCGTCGGATGCCGGCGCTTGCCCTGGCGGTACTCGGTCAGGGCCTGGGCCAGGTACTGCTGGGTCTGGCCGCCGATCTTCGGCACCCGGTAACTGGGATAGGCGTTCTTGTAGCCGGTAATGCCATGGCAGCCCTGGCACGTGTAGGCCAGGACGCGCCCATTGTCGAAGTTGCCGGTGGGCGCGGCAGGCGCAGGCGCCGCAGCGGGAGCCGGGGCCGGGGCAGGCGTGGCGGGAGCAGGAGCAGGAGCGGGCTGTGCGGCGGCCCCAAGGGGCAGGAGGACGGCCAGAGCGAGACAAGCGGCGAGCGGCTGCGGGCGCATGGTGTCGTTTCCGGGGATTCGGGTCTGGTCGTTCCGGCGTGGGGTACGGAACGACCCGAGTATAGCCTCAGGTTTCATCTAGCTGAAATGGGGTCGGGCCGACCGGCGGCGTGAAGGCACCATGACCTTTGGGATATGGTGTTGCCGTGAAGTGGTGCATTACTTTGCTACCACACCTGTCCACGCATCCTCCAGGGACCTGACGATGTCGCACCCAACCCTCCTGTCCGGCCGTCGCAGCGGAATCTGCGCTGCCGCACTGCTGATCTCCACCTCCCTGCTGCTGGGCGGTTGCGCCGCAGGGCCCAATTCTGAAGCCAAGGCCGCCGAGACCAAGGAGGAAAAGAAGGTCGATGCGGTCCCGGTCGAGGTGGCGGTGGCCAGCCATCGCGCGGTCGCGGCCAGTTACACCGGTACCGCCGCACTGGAGCCACGCGCCGAATCGCAGGTGGTCGCCAAGACCTCCGGCGTGGCACTGGCGGTGCTGGTCGAGGAAGGTCAGCGGGTCACCGCCGGCCAGCCGCTGGTGCGGCTGGACCCGGACCGCGCGCGCCTGGCGGTGGCACAGAGCGAAGCGCAGATGCGCAAGCTGGAAAACAACTACCAGCGCGCACAGAAGCTGGTCGGCCAGCAGATGGTCAGCGCCGCCGATGTCGACCAGCTGCGTTTCGATCTGGAAAACGTCCGCGCGCAGTACCGCCTGGCGACGCTGGAACTGTCCTACACCACCGTGGTCGCACCGATTTCCGGCGTGATCGCCTCGCGCTCGATCAAGACCGGCAACTTCGTGCAGATCAATACGCCGATCTTCCGCATCGTCGACAACTCGCGACTGGAGGCGACGCTCAACGTGCCCGAACGCGAGCTGGCCACCCTGCGCGCCGGCCAGCCGGTGACCCTGGCGGCCGACGCGCTGCCGGGGCAGAGCTTCACCGGCACCGTTGACCGCATTGCGCCGGTGGTGGACTCGGGCAGTGGCACGTTTCGCGTGGTCAGCGCCTTCGACGGCGCAGCACACGCACTGCAGCCCGGCATGTTCGGGCGCATCCGCATCGACTACGACCAGCGTGCCGATGCGCTGGTGGTGCCGCGCCTGGCGTTGCTCGACGACGGTGAGCCGGCGGTGTTCCGCGTGCGCGAAGGCAAGGTCGCACGGGTTCCGGTCAAACTGGGTTACGCCGAGGGCCCGTGGGTGGAGATCCGTGATGGCCTGGCGGCCGGTGATCAGGTGGTCACCGCCGGCAAGGTCGCCCTGCGCGACGGCACTGCGGTGCAGGTGATTGCCGACCCGAAGGCGAAGACGGTCGCAACGGCCGCCAAGCCGGCAGCCAAGGCCGGGAGCACGCAATGACCGCCCCGGGCCACGACCACGGTGCCTCGCCGGCGAGCGACGGCGCCGCCGCCGGCATGCGCGGCGGCCTGGTGGAGTTTGCCACCCGCCGCCGCGTGACCATCGCCATGTGCACGGTCACCCTGCTGCTGTTCGGCCTGATCGCGCTGGGCAACCTCAAGGTCAACCTGCTGCCGGACCTGAGCTACCCGACGCTGACCGTGCGCACCGAATACACCGGTGCGGCGCCGACTGAAATCGAAACCCTGATCACCCAGCCGGTCGAGGAAGCGGTCGGCGTGGTCAAGAACCTGCGCAAGCTGAAGTCGGTCTCGCGCACCGGCCAGAGCGACGTGGTGCTGGAATTCGCCTGGGGCACCAACATGGACCAGGCCAGCCTGGAGGTGCGCGACAAGATGGAAGCGCTGAACCTGCCACTGGAGGCCAAGGCCCCGGTGCTGCTGCGCTTCAATCCGTCCACCGAGCCGATCATGCGCCTGGTGCTGTCCAACAAGGTCGCGCCGGCCAGCGATGCCGACGCGGTCCGCGAGCTGACCGGCCTGCGCCGCTATGCCGATGAAGACCTGAAGAAGAAGCTGGAGCCGGTCACCGGCGTGGCGGCAGTGAAGGTCGGCGGTGGACTGGAGGACGAGATCCAGGTCGACATCGACCAGCAGAAGCTGGCGCAGCTGAACCTGCCGATCGACACCGTCATCAAGCGCCTGAAAGACGAGAACATCAACATCTCCGGCGGCCGCCTGGAGGAGGGCTCGCAGCGCTTCCTGGTGCGTACCGTCAACCAGTTCGCCGACCTGGAGGAGATCCGCAACCTGCTGGTGACCACCCAGGGCTCGAACGGCAGCGCGGCCGACTCGGCATTGCAGCAGATGTTCAACATTGCTGCCTCGACCGGTTCGGCAGCGGCCATCGCGGCGGCTTCGGCGGCGCAGAGCGCATCGTCAGGTGCGGGCTCCAGCGTCGTCGCCAACGGCGTGCCGGTGCGCCTGAAGGACGTCGCCACCGTGCGCCAGGGCTACAAGGAGCGCGAAGCGATCATCCGCCTGGGCGGCAAGGAGGCGGTCGAGCTGGCCATCTACAAGGAAGGTGACGCCAACACCGTGTCCACCGCCGAAGCGCTGCGCAAGCGGCTGGAGCAGATCAAGGGCACGTTCCCGTCGGACGTCGAGCTGACCACCATCGAGGACCAGTCGCGCTTCATCGAGCACGCCATCGCCGACGTCAAGAAGGATGCCGTGATCGGTGGCCTGCTGGCGATCCTGATCATCTTCCTGTTCCTGCGCGATGGCTGGAGCACGTTCGTGATCAGCCTGTCCTTGCCGGTCTCGATCATTGCCACGTTCTTCTTCATGGGCCAGCTCGGGCTGAGCCTGAACGTGATGTCGCTGGGTGGCCTGGCATTGGCCACCGGCCTGGTGGTGGATGACTCGATCGTGGTGCTGGAGAGCATCGCCAAGGCCCGTGAGCGTGGCCTGGGCATCCTGCAGGCGGCGATCGCCGGCACCCGTGAAGTGAGCATGGCGGTGGTCGCCTCGACCCTGACCACCATCGCGGTTTTCCTGCCGCTGGTGTTCGTCGATGGCATCGCTGGGCAGCTGTTCCGCGACCAGGCGCTGACCGTGGCGATCGCCATCGCGATCTCGCTGCTGGTGTCGATGACCCTGATCCCGATGCTGAGCTCGCTGAAGGGACGGCCGCCGCTGGCGTTCCCGGAAGAGGCACCGAACGCAGCGTGGCAGCCGCAGAAACGCTGGCAGAAGCCGGTCGCCCTGGGTCGCCGTGGCGTGGTCGCCAGCGTGCGCTGGGGCTTCTATGCGCTGGCCTGGCTGGTGGTGCGCCTGTGGCGTGGCGTGGTGGCGGTGGTCGGGCCGGTGATGCGCAAGGCCAGTGACCTGGCGATGAAGCCCTACGCCGGTGCCGAGCGCGGCTATCTGCGCCTGTTGCCGAGCGCATTGGCACATCCGGGCAAGGTGCTGGGCGTGGCCACGATCATCTTCGTGGCGACCATGGCGCTGGTACCGATGCTCGGCGCCGACCTGATCCCACAGCTGGCGCAGGACCGGTTCGAGATGACCGTGAAGCTGCCGGCCGGCACGCCGCTGAAGCAGACCGACGCGCTGGTGCGTGAGCTGCAACTGGCGCATGGCAAGGGGGAGGGCGTGGCTTCGCTGTACGGTGTCAGCGGCAGCGGCACCCGCCTGGACGCCAGCCCCACCGAGAGCGGCGAGAACATCGGCAAGCTGACCGTGGTGATGGCCGGTGGTGGCAATGCCCAGACCGAGGCGGCAATCACCGAGCGCCTGCGCGGCACCATGAGCCAGCATCCGGGCGCGCAGGTCGACTTCGCGCGGCCGGCGTTGTTCAGCTTCTCCACGCCGCTGGAAATCGAGCTGCGTGGGCAGGACATGGCGACCCTGGAAGTGGCCGGCCAGCGCCTGGCGGCGATGCTGCGCGGCAACGCCCACTACGCCGACGTGAAGTCGACGGTGGAGGAGGGCTTCCCGGAAATCCAGATCCGCTTCGACCAGGAGCGCGCCGGTGCGCTGGGCCTGACCACCCGCCAGATCGCCGACGTGGTGGTGAAGAAGGTGCGTGGCGACGTCGCCACCCGCTACAGCTTCCGTGACCGCAAGATCGACGTGCTGGTGCGTGCCCAGGAAGGTGACCGCGCCAGCGTGGACAGCATCCGTCGGCTGATCGTCAACCCGGGCAGCACCCGCCCGGTGACTCTGGACGCGGTGGCCGACGTGGTCGCCACCACCGGCCCCAGCGAGATCCATCGTGCCGACCAGACGCGGGTTGCGGTGGTGTCGGCCAACCTGCGCGACATCGACCTCGGCGCGGCCATGCGCGAAGTGCAGCAGATGGTGTCCGAGCAGCCGCTGGGCGCGGGCGTCGGCCTGCACATCGGTGGCCAGGGCGAGGAGCTGGCGCAGGCGGCGAAGTCGCTGATCTTCGCCTTCGGCCTGGCGATCTTCCTGGTCTACCTGGTGATGGCCTCGCAGTTCGAGTCGCTGCTGCATCCGTTCGTGATCCTGTTCACCATCCCGCTGGCGCTGGTCGGTGCGATCCTGGCGCTGATGCTGACCGGAAAGCCCATCTCGGTGGTGGTGTTCATCGGCCTGATCCTGCTGGTCGGCCTGGTCACCAAGAACGCGATCATCCTGATCGACAAGGTCAACCAGCTGCGCGAGGCCGGTGTGGCCAAGCAAGAGGCGCTGGTGGAAGGTGCGCGCTCGCGCCTGCGGCCGATCACCATGACCACGCTGTGCACGCTGTTCGGCTTCCTGCCGCTGGCGGTGGCGATGGGCGAGGGTGCTGAGGTGCGCGCGCCGATGGCGATCACCGTGATCGGTGGCCTGCTGGTGTCGACCCTGTTGACCCTGCTGGTGATCCCGGTGGTGTACGACCTGATGGATCGTCGTGGCGATGCCTACTATCGCGAGCGCGGCCGCAAGCATGCCGGCGCAGGGCTGCACGGCGCTGAGGGCGGCGCGGCAGGCGTGGAGGAACCGGCATGAGTGTTGCCGAGTTCTCCATCCGCCGCCCGGTCACCACCATCATGTGCTTCGTGTCGCTGGTGGTGATCGGCCTGATCGCTTCGTTCCGGCTGCCGCTGGAGGCGCTGCCGGACATCTCCGCGCCCTTCCTGTTCGTGCAGATTCCGTATACCGGCTCGACCCCGGAGGAAGTGGAACGGACCATCATCCGTCCGGTCGAGGAGTCACTGGCGACGATGACCGGCATCAAGCGGATGCGTTCGTCGGCGACGTCCGAGGCGGCATTGATCTACATCGAGTTCAGCGACTGGGACCGCGACATCGCCATTGCCGCGTCCGACGCGCGCGAGCGTATCGACGCGATCCGCAGCGACCTGCCCGACGACCTGCAGCGCTACAACGTGTTCAAGTGGTCCAGCAGCGACCAGCCCGTGCTGAAGGTGCGGCTGGCCAGCACCACCGATCTCACCACTGCCTATGACATGCTCGACCGTGAGTTCAAGCGGCGCATCGAGCGCATCCCGGGCGTGGCCCGCGTCGATATCACCGGTGCGCCGCCGAACGAGGTGGAGATCGCCATCGACCCGAACCGGCTCAACGCGCATGGGTTGAGCATCAACGAGCTGAGCGAGCGCCTGCGCACGCTGAACTTCTCGATCTCGGCCGGGCAGATCGACGACAACGGCCAGCGCGTGCGCGTGCAGCCGGTGGGCGAGATCACCGACCTGCAGGAAATGCGCGACCTGGTGATCAACGCCAAGGGCATGCGCCTGGGTGATATCGCCGACGTCCGCCTGAAGCCGGCGCGGATGAACTACGGGCGCCGCCTGGACGGCAACCCGGCCGTCGGCCTGGACATCTTCAAGGAGCGCAGCGCCAACCTGGTGGACGTCTCGCGTGCGGCGTTGGCTGAGGTCGAGGCGATCCGCGCGCAGCCGTCGATGCGCGACGTGCAGATCAAGGTGATCGACAACCAGGGCAAGGCGGTAACCTCCTCGCTGCTGGAACTGGCCGAAGCCGGTGCGGTCGGCCTGATCCTGTCGGTCACCGTGCTGTTCTTCTTCCTGCGCCACTGGCCGTCGACGCTGATGGTGACCCTGGCTATTCCGATCTGCTTCACCATCACCCTGGGCTTCATGTACTTCGTCGGGGTGACACTCAACATCCTGACCATGATGGGCCTGCTGCTGGCCGTCGGCATGCTGGTCGACAATGCGGTGGTGGTGGTCGAGAGCATCTACCAGGAGCGCGAGCGCATGCCGGGGCAGCCACGGCTGGCCTCGATCATCGGCACCCGCAACGTGGCCATCGCACTCAGCGCCGGCACGTTGTGCCACTGCATCGTGTTCGTGCCGAACCTGTTCGGCGAGACCAACAACATCAGCATCTTCATGGCACAGATCGCGATCACCATCTCGGTCTCGCTGCTGGCCTCGTGGCTGGTCGCGGTCAGCCTGATCCCGATGCTGTCCGCGCGCATGGCCACGCCCAAGCTGGTGCACTCGCAGACCGGCCTGATCGCGCGCCTGCAGCGCCGCTACGCCCGGCTGCTGGACTGGTCGCTGCACCACCGCGGCTGGAGCCTGCTCGGCATCCTGCTGGTGGTACTGGTCAGCCTGGTGCCGATGAAGCTGACCAAGGTCGACATGTTCGGGGGCGAGGGCGGCAAGGACATCTTCATCGGCTACATGTGGAAGGGCGCCTACACCTACCGGCAGATGTCCGAGGAAGTGGCGCGGGTGGAGAACTGGATCGACCAGAACCGCGAGCGCCTGCACGTGAAGCAGGTGTACTCCTGGTACAGCGAGCAGGAGGGCAGCTCCACGGTGGTCACCCTGGACGAGAAGTACGCCAAGGACATCAAGGCGCTGCAGGAAGAGTTGCGCAAGGGCCTGCCGAAGTCCGCCCGCACCGACTATTTCGTCGGCAACCAGGGGGGCGATGGCGGTGGTGGCGGCAACCAGGGCGTGCAGGTGCAGCTGGTGGGCGACTCCAGTTCAATGCTGCAGGAGATTGGCCAGGAAGTGGTGCCGTTGCTGGCGCAGCGTGCCGAGCTGCGTGACGTGCGCATCGACAACGGCGAGAAGGGCGGCGAGCTGAAGGTGCGCGTCGACCGTGAGCGTGCCGCAGCGTTCGGCTTCAACGCCGAACAGGTGGCCAGCTTCGTCGGCCTGGCGCTGCGCGGTGCCCCAATGCGCGAGTTCCGCCGCGGTGACAATGAAGTGCCGGTGTGGGTGCGCTTTGCCGGCGCCGAGCAGAGCAGCCCGGAAGACCTGGCCGGCTTCAGCGTGCGCACCGGCGATGGCCGCAGCGTGCCGCTGCTGAGCCTGGTCACCGTGGACGTCGGTTCATCGGCCACCCAGATCGGCCGTACCAACCGTCAGACGACGTTGACCATCAAGGCCAACCTGGCCGAGAAGGTCACCGCGCCGGACGGGCGCAAGGCGATCGAAGCCGTGCTCAAGCCGATGAACTTCCCGGCCGGCTATGGCTTCACGTTTGACGGCGGCGACTACGGCAACGACGACGAAGCCATGCAGCAGATGGTGTTCAACCTGCTGATCGCACTGGTGATGATCTATGTGGTGATGGCGGCGGTGTTCGAGTCGCTGCTGTTCCCGGCGGCGATCATGAGTGGCGTGCTGTTCTCGATCTTCGGCGTGTTCTGGCTGTTCTGGATCACCGGCACCTCGTTCGGGATCATGTCCTTCATCGGCATCCTGGTGCTGATGGGTGTGGTAGTGAACAACGGCATCGTGATGATCGAGCACATCAACAACCTGCGGCGCAGCGGCATGGGCCGCACCCAGGCGCTGGTGGAAGGCTCACGCGAACGCCTGCGCCCGATCATGATGACGATGGGCACGGCGATCCTGGCGATGATCCCGATCTCGCTGACCGATACGCAGATGTTTGGCAACGGCCCGGAGTATTCGCCGATGGCGCGCGCGATTGCCGGCGGCCTGGCGTTCTCGACGGTGGTCAGCCTGCTGTTCCTGCCGACGATCTACGCGGTGCTCGATGACCTGCGCACTGCCGTGACGCGGCTGATCCGCCGTGCGCGTGGCCTGGAGAGGGTAGAGCCGGGCGCTGCCCGGCTGCAGTGATCGAGCGTGCTCGGCCGTAAGCAGCACCAACGTGTTGTGGTGTGGGGGAGGCCGGTCGTAGTGGGGCGGCCTCCCCCTTTTTTTGCCGGGCATGGCGCGGCGTTACCCATCACTGCATCGCGGCGTCGCTCGAGCAGGGGTTAAGGCATAGCAAAGCCCGGCTGATCTTCGCGACCTGAAGCATAGTGCCAACCAAGGTTGGCACCTACCGGTAGCGCCGGGCCATGCCCGGCGGAACCATCAGCCTGCCACCTTGCCCCACACCTTGAACGTGGTCAGCCACAGGCCGAGCATGCTGCCGATGTTGGTCAGCATGAAGGTCAGCACCACGCGGGTGACGCGGTTGCGGTACCAGCCCTTCAGGCTCTGCGCATCGTCGCGCAGCTTCAGGAAGTCTTCGTAGGCCGGCTTGCGCAGCCGTGCTTCCACCAGCGCCGAGAAGGCGCCGGTCGGGATGCTCAGGCGGAACGGCTTGAACGGGGCCACCGCGATCGCGGTGAGGATGCTCAGCGGATGGCCGCCGGCCAGCAGGCAGCCCAGGCCCGCCAGGCCGCCGGTGTACATCGCCCAGGTCGCCAGCAGTTCGGTGCCCACGCCCAGACCGCCGCGGTAGAAGCCCACGCCGATGCCGGTGGCCACGATGGCCAGGATGCCGAGCGTGAACCACGGAATGTTGCGCTTCTTCGGCACCGCCTCCAGCTCGGCGCGCAGCGGTGCCGGGGCCTCGATGTCGGTTTCCAGGTAGCGCGCGAGACCCGCAAGATGGCCGGCGCCGACCACCGCCAGCACTTCAAGCTGCTGCGGGGTGTGTTCCTCGCGCAGGCGCGTGGCCATGTAGCGGTCGCGCTCGCCGATGATGGTTTCGTACAGCGCCGGGCTCTCGCTGGCGAACTCACCAAAGCTCGACTCCAGCATGTCGCCCTGCTTGAGCTTCTCGATCTCGTTCTCGCCCACTTCTTCCGACGAGAACAGGCCCGCGCCCAGCCCGGCAACCAGCTTCAGCTTGCCGAAGAAGCCCAGCCGTTGCGACGCACGACGGAAGGTCAGGCCGACCTCGCGGTCGATCAGGTGCACCGGCAGGTTGCGCTCGCGGGCCAGCTCCACCGCACGCTTCAGCTCGGCACCGGGTTCGATGTCGAGCTGTTCGGCCAGGCGGCGCTGGTAGGCGGACAGCGCCAGGTTGGCCGCAAACAGGGCCACGCGGCCCTTGCGGATCACTTCGACCAGATCAAGCTTGGCCAGCGTGTCCGGGTCGCTCAGCGCCTGCAGGCGCTGCGGGTCCAGCTCGACAGCCACTGCATCGAAGCGGCCGCTGTCGATGGCTTTTTCCACGGCCTCGACGCTGGCGCGTGAAACGTGGGCGGTGCCCAGCAGGGTGTAACGCACGCCGTCGCGTTCGACAACGCGCACCGGCTGGCCGGCGAACAGGTCGTCACCGGTCTCGGGAAGGGTTTCGGTCATGGGTTCATTCATTGGAAGGTGCGGTGTCGGCGCCGTCGCCGAGCGCGCGCTGCATCTGCACGGTATCCAGCCAGCGGCCATGCTTGCGGCCGAGGCCACGGAACACGCCCACCAGCTCGAAGCCGAAGCGTTCGTGCAGCTTGATTGAAGCGGTGTTGGTCGGTTCGCCGATCACCGCCACCATCTGCCGGTAGCCACGCGCCACGCAGGCATCGATCAGCGCCTGCAGCAGGCCGGTGCCGACGCCCTTGCCCTGGAAGCGGGCATCGACGTAGACCGAGTTCTCCACGGTCCACTGGTAGGCCACGCGGGTGCGGTAGGTGTTGGCGTAGGCATAGCCGGCCACCTGGCCATCGATCTCGGCGACCAGGTAGGGGAAGCCGCGATCGACGATGTCGCGCATGCGGCGCAGCATCTCGGTCGCGTCCGGGATGTCGTACTCGTAGGTGTTGACGAAGTCGGTCACTTCCACCGCGTAGATCGCGGTGATCGCATTGATGTCGGCAGGGCCGGCATCACGGATGAGGACGGCCATGCGCGGGCTCCGGCTCAGTCGATGTAGCGCTTGAGCAGGTCGCCGTAGGCATCGATGCGGCGATCACGCAGGAACGGCCAGATGCGGCGCACGTGCTCGCTGCGCTGCAGGTCGACGTCGCACAGCAGCACGGTGGCCTCGGTGCCGGCCTCGGCCAGGAATTCGCCCTGCGGGCCCAGCACGTGGCTGTTGCCCCAGAACTGGATGCCCGAAGCACCCAGCGGCGAAGCCTCATGGCCGACGCGGTTGCAGCTCAGCACCGGCAGGCCATTGGCCACGGCATGGCCGCGGTGGCTCAGTACCCAGGCGTCGCGCTGGCGGGTCTTCTCGTCCTGCACATCGTCCGGGTCCCAGCCGATCGCGGTCGGGTACAGCAGCAGCTCGGCGCCGGCCAGCGCCATCAGCCGCGCTGCTTCCGGGTACCACTGGTCCCAGCACACCAGCACGCCCAGGCGGCCCACCGAGGTATTGATCGGCGTGAAGCCGATGTCGCCCGGGGTGAAGTAGAACTTCTCGTAGAAGCCCGGGTCGTCCGGGATATGCATCTTTCGGTACTTGCCGAGCAGCGTGCCGTCCTTCTCGAACACCACGGCGGTGTTGTGGTACAGGCCGGCAGCGCGGCGCTCGAACAGCGAGCCGACCAGCACCACGCCATGCTTCTTCGCCAGCGCGCCCAGGCGCTCGGTGCTCGGGCCCGGAATCGGCTCGGCCAGGTCGAACTCATCCACCGACTCGTGCTGGCAGAAGTACGGACCGTTGTGCAGTTCCTGCAGCAGCACCAGCTTGGCACCCTGCGCAGCCGCCTCGGCCACGCGTGCTTCGATCACCGCCAGGTTGGCGGCGGCGTCACCGTGGTTGCGCTCCTGGATCAGGGCGACGGTAAGGGGGCTGCGCGAGTTCATGCGGGGCGTTCCTGCGGGGGAAAACCTGCATGTTAGCGCGGATGGACGGCGGCGGCGTGTCGCGCGCTGAATGGGTGATGGTCGTGCCGGCCGCTGGCCGGCATCCCCGTCAATCCATCGGGCATTGCCTGATTGCCGGCCAGCGGCCGGCACGACCTTTTCTCAGACCTTCAACAGCCCTTCCGGCAGCTGCATGGTGATGCAGTGCAGGCTGCCGTTCTGCCAGATCAGCGAGCGGCAGGGCACCTGCACGATCTCGCGGCCCGGGTAGGCCTGCGCCAGCACGTCGCGGGCCAGGTCGTCGGCCGGGTCGCCATAGGCCGGCATCAGTACCGCGCCGTTGACGATCAGGTAGTTGGCGTACGACGCGGCCAGGCGACGGCCTTCGTCGATCACCGGCCGGGCCCACGGCAGCGGGAACAGGCGGTACGGCTGGCCATCCTTGGTACGCAGTGCCGCCAGTTCGTTGCCCATCGCCTGCAGTTCGGCGTAGTGCGAGTCGCGCTCGTCGTCGCAGGCCTGGTAGACGATGCTGTCGGTCGAGGCGAAGCGGGCGAGGGTGTCGATGTGCGCGTCGGTGTCGTCGCCTTCCAGGTAGCCGTGGTCCAGCCACAGCACGCGGTCCTGCTGCAGCCAGTCGGCGAGGTCGGCGCTCAGGCTGGCGCGGTCACGGTCCGGGTGGCGTTCGTGCAGGCACTTCCAGGTGGTCAGCAGGGTGCCTTCGCCGTCGGTCTCGATGCCGCCGCCTTCCAGCGCGAACGGAATGCTGCGCACCGGCGCATCGTTGAACACGCCGGCCTGGTCGAGTACGCCCACCAGCTGGTCATCCAGGGTGGCGTCGAACTTGCCGCCCCAGCCGGTGAAGCGGAAGTCCAGCAGCTGGAAACCGCCGTCGGCGCGGCGCAGGGTGATCGGGCCGGAGTCGCGCAGCCAGGTATCGTCGTAGGCGGCCGTGGTGAAGTGGACCTTGTCCATGTCGATGCGGTTGGAACGCAGCCGCATTTCGGCATAGGTCTCCACATCGTCGTCGGCCACGCAGATCAGCACCGGCTGGAAGCGGGTGATGGCCGCGACCAGGGCGATGTAGGTCTCTTCCACCTGGCCCAGGCGGTCGGCCCAGTCGGTGTCGGCGGTGGGCCAGGCAATCAGGACGCCGCTCTGGGCTTCCCACTCGGCAGGAAAACGAAGGGTCTGGTTCATGGTCTCGCTACACAGGCCCGCCCACGGCGGGTAAGGGGATCAACGGATCGGCGGTTTCGGGCCGATTTCGTTCGGGTCCGCCTGGTTGGCCACCACGTCGATCACCTTCTGCTTCTCGAAGTAGACGGTGAACTGCGGGTACACCCAGCGGTTGATGGTCGGCCATTGCCGCTTCTGCCCGCCGCGCGGCTGCAGCTGCTCGCTGGGCGCGCCGAACTGCGCCTGCACCTGCTGCATGCTCTGGCCGCGCACGGGCCGGGCGCCGGCCGGCTTCTCGCGGGCACGGTCGACAAGCAGGGTATCGGCCAGTGCCGGTGTGGCGGCGGCCAGGGTGGCCATCACGGCCAGGGCGGACAGGTAACGCTTCATCTCGATCTACTCCCCAGTGGTCAAGAAAGGCGATTACAGCAAAAACGGCAGGAAAAAGCCGCATAAACAAAAAACCGCCCGAAGGCGGTTTCTTGCATCGGGTCGGCCCCGCGTAGGGCCCGCCGCAGCCAGGAGGCTGTGAGGCTTAGCGCTGACGCGCCTTGAAACGCGGGTTCGACTTGCAGATGACGAAGATCTTGCCACGACGACGCACGACCTTGCAGTCACGGTGACGGGCCTTCGCCGACTTCAGGGAGGACAGGACTTTCATGGCATACCTCGGCGTAAACAGTAGTTGTTCGGGTGGAGCGTGGCCGCGATATGCGAAAGACAATCGGCAGTTGACGCTCGTTCAAGCCCGCCATTCTACCGGGCTTTTCCTCATGGTTTCAAGTGGTTGGACAAAAGATCCCGCGCGGGGCGTCTGGCAGGGGCTAGAATGGCCTCTTCACACGCTCTGGGACCCCCATGAATCCACTCGCTCCCGTCCTGACCATCGACGGCCCATCCGGGGCCGGCAAGGGTACCATCAGCCGCATCATCGCGCGCAGGATGGGCTGGCATTACCTGGATTCGGGCGCGCTGTACCGGGCGGTGGGCGTGGCCGCGAGCTGGGCCGACATCGACACCTCCGACGCCTCGGCGCTGGTCCGCTGCACCTTCGACACCCACGTCCAGTTTGTCGAGCAGGGCGATGCCATGCGGGTCATGGTCAATGGCACCGACGCCACCGACGAGCTGCGCCTGGAGACCACCGGCGCGCTGGCCTCGGCGATTGCGGCCATTCCGGAGGTCCGGGCCGCCCTGAAGGAGCGCCAGCGCGCATTCAGGGAGCTGCCCGGCCTGGTCGCCGACGGCCGTGACATGGGCACGGTGATCTTCCCGGACGCCTCCTACAAGGTCTTCCTGACCGCCAGTGCCGAGGAGCGCGCCGAGCGCCGGCATAAGCAGTTGAAAGACAAGGGGGTTTCTGTTAGCTTTGATGACCTCCTGCGCGAGATCATGGCCCGCGACGCCCGTGATGCCCAGCGTACCGTGGCGCCCCTGAAGCCGGCAGACGATGCTGTCCTCATCGACACCACAGGCATCGGCATCGATGATGTCGTTGCCCGAGTGATGGATCTGCTTCCGGTTCCGGCTGCCTGATCCGTTCGCGCGGGAGCACTGCCAGCAGCATCGGCGGTGGTCGCGCATAGCAATGCTGTACCCGCTCCGTCGCGCAATGATGCGTGGCGGTTTTCCTACTACACACGACCTGCGTTTCCGGGGTCGACCAACAGGCGGGCGGTCGCCATTACCCTGAAGGGGACGCCACCGACCCATGTGTCCAACAGAGTAAATCTAATGACCGAATCATTTGCCGAACTGTTTGAAGCCAGCCAGGCCAACCTGGCCAAGCTGAAGCCGGGCGCCATCGTCAGCGGTACCGTTGTTGAAGTCCGCGGCGACGTCGTGGTGATCAACGCTGGCCTGAAGTCCGAAGGCATCGTGCCGATCGAACAGTTCCGTAACGACGCTGGCGAAATCGACGTCGCCGAAGGCGACATCGTCAAGGTCGCCCTCGACTCGATCGAGAACGGCTTCGGCGAAACCGTCCTGTCGCGCGAGAAGGCCAAGCGCGCGATGGTGTGGGACGAGCTGGAAGAAGCGTTGGAAAAGAACGAAACCATCACCGGCCGCATCAGCGGCAAGGTCAAGGGTGGTTTCACCGTGGACATCAAGGATGTCCGCGCCTTCCTGCCGGGTTCCCTGGTCGATGTGCGCCCGGTGCGCGATCCGGCCTACCTGGAAGGCAAGGAACTCGAGTTCAAGCTCATCAAGCTGGACCGCAAGCGTAACAACGTCGTGGTCTCGCGCCGCGCTGTCGTCGAAAGCGAGCACTCGGAAGAGCGCGAGCAGCTGATGGACAAGCTGCAGGAAGGCGCGATCCTGAAGGGTGTCGTCAAGAACCTGACCGATTACGGCGCGTTCGTGGACCTGGGCGGTATCGACGGCCTGCTGCACATCACCGACATGGCGTGGAAGCGCGTGCGTCACCCGTCGGAAGTCGTGAACGTCGGCGACGAGCTGGACGTCCGCGTGCTGAAGTTCGACCGCGAGCGCAACCGCGTTTCGCTGGGCCTGAAGCAGCTGGGCGAGGATCCGTGGGACAACATCGGCCGTCGTTACCCGGCCAACAGCCGCGTCTTCGGCAAGGTCTCCAACGTCACCGATTACGGTGCGTTCGTTGAGATCGAGCCGGGCGTCGAAGGCCTGGTGCACGTCTCCGAGATGGACTGGACCAACAAGAACGTCAACCCGTCCAAGGTTGTGCAGGTGGGTGACGAAGTCGAAGTGATGGTGCTGGACGTCGATGAAGAGCGTCGCCGTATCTCGCTGGGCATGAAGCAGGTTGCCGCCAATCCGTGGGAAACCTTCGCTGCCACCCACAAGAAGGGTGACAAGGTGTCGGGCCAGATCAAGTCGATCACCGACTTCGGCATCTTCATCGGCCTGGACGGCGGCATCGATGGCCTGGTCCACCTGTCCGACATCAGCTGGAACACCACCGGCGAAGACGTCGTTCGCAACTTCAAGAAGGGCGATACCCTGGACGCCGTCGTCCTGGCTGTCGATCCGGAGCGCGAGCGCATCTCCCTGGGCGTGAAGCAGCTGGAGCAGGATCCGTTTGGCCAGTACATGGCGGCCAATCCGAAGGGCTCCAAGGTCGAAGGCGTGGTGAAGGAAGTCGACGCCAAGGGCGCGATCATCGAGCTGGCTGACGGCATCGAAGGTTACGTCTCGGCCCGCGACATCGCCAACGAGCGCGTTGACGACGCCACCCAGCACCTGAAGGTCGGCGACAAGATCGAAGCCAAGTTCGTGGGCATGGACCGCAAGGGCCGTACCCTGCAGCTGTCGATCAAGGCCAAGGACGACGCGGAAATGCGCGAAGTGCTGGAGGAATACCAGTCCTCTTCGGCTTCCAGCGGCACCACCCAGCTGGGCGCGCTGCTGCGTGCGCAGCTGAACGGCAACAAGTCCGAGTAATCGGCCTTAGGCTGTTTGTTGTTTCCTGGACGG